>JANQAC010000002.1:958750-1261666 GCA_024707255.1 Asticcacaulis sp.
GCGCCGGTGGTGACATCATCGGGCGAAAGGCTACCCTTTGGGCATGGTACATTTCCGTGGTACACAACCTTGTGCCACAAGGCATTTGGGCTATAATAAAATCAATAACTTATGGAGACTTTAGGTGGTACACAGCACCTACCTCCATCTCCGCCATTTCCCCTTTCATAAAAACGGATTAAATAGTGTAGGGACAGTCTGTTACTGCCTCCTTGGGTGAAGGCTTTTGCACTGGCTGAATAAAGGGGAAAATCGTGTCATGGCTGCTTTCAGCGCTTGAGCCGGTCCAGGGCGTACTCCTGGCCCTGGCGCTTGGTCTCCTGATCGGTGTGGAGCGCGGCTGGTCGCGGCGGAACGATCCTGACGGCAGCCGGGTGGCCGGGATCCGGACGTTCGCCCTGCTGGGCCTCGCCGGCGGCCTGGCCGGTGAGGTTCTGCAACGGATTTCACCTGTACTGGCGGCAATCCTCCTGGGCGCGGTGGCCGCAACCCTGCTGATCGGGTATCTTCGCCGCTCACGGTCTGGCGATGACGTGAGCGCGACCTCGACTGTTGTCGGCATAATCACCCTGGGCGTGGGCCCGGCGGCCGCCACCGGTGGAGGCGTGCTTGCCGGCGCCGTTGCGGCGGTGACCACGCTTATCCTGTCGTCGCGCCGCCAGCTCCATGCCTGGTCAATACCCTTACCGAGGCCGAGATGCAGGCGATCGCCCGCTTTGCATTGATTGCCCTGGCCATCCTGCCCATCCTGCCCGATCAGGCCATGGGGCCGTTCGATGCCTGGAATCCCCGTCAGATATGGATGATCGTCGTTGTCGTTTCGGGTTTTTCCTTCGCGGGCTATGTGGTGGCCCGGCGGCTGGGCGCCTCCAGAGGGCTTGTCGTCCTTGCTGCGGCCGGCGCGATGGTGTCCTCGACTGCCGTTACGGCTGCCCTGGCCAACCGGTTGCGCAAACAGGAAGGGCCGCCGGATGTTTTGATCGCCGGTATCGTCACGGCGTCCGCGGTCATGTTCCTGCGCGTCCTCATCCTGACCGCCGCCCTCGCGCCGTTTGCCTTTACCGGGCTGGCCCTGCTGGTGGGACCGGCAACCGCTCTATGCATCGCCTGGGCGCTCTGGCTTCTGTGGCGGTCGCGCGGTGATAAGGCAGAGGCGTCCGAGGCCTTACCCTTGCGCAATCCGTTTGATCTGGGGCCGGCGCTTCTGCTGGCAGGGCTGGTGCTCGTGCTCTCCGGCCTGGCGCGCTGGCTGCTGGATGCCTTTGGCGAAACGGCCCCGGCCACCGCCCTGGCCCTGTCGGGCATGTTCGATGTCGATTCGGCGATCATCACCATGAGTGTCCTGCCACCCGAAAGCCTCGACGGCCGGATGGCAGGCATGATCCTGGCCGGACCGGTCATGCTCAATACCATTGTCAAGGCGGTCATCGCCATTGCCATGGGCGGCCGATCCGGCTGGCGCGCCGGTGTGCCGCTGCTGCTGAGCGTGGCAACCGGCGGCGTGACCTTACCCTTTCTGATCTGGAATCTGATCTGAGATTTCCTCTTTCGGGGGCTCAGACCTCGATATTACGTGACGGGAATATATCGCACAGGCGTTCGGTGAGTTCATGCAGAGGGAGGCCCACATAGTCCTTGGTCAGTTCAATCACCACGGAATCCTGGACTGACCTGTCGAGATGCGGCCGTAAAAGGCCAAGCCACGCCGAGGGAGCAACCACCACCAGGCCGTCGAACCGGTCCTGCGCCCTGGCGCGGTTCAGCCGGTCGGCGACTCGCACGGCCAGGTCTGCCTTGAGTTTGCGATGAATATCGACATGGGGTTCGCTCATGTGCCGCAGGTTGCCGCTGCTTTCAAAGACGGTGGCCCTGGCGTCGGTTCCGGTGTCGTAGACTTCGATGCGCTCCGCTTCGAGGCGAAAGTCGTCCAGCGGCTGAAGCGCCCAGGTCAGGGTCTCTTCGGGCTGATGCGTGGCGCCTCTGATGATGTCGCTGGCCGGTATGCGCAAATAGCCCTGAGCCTCGCTGCCATCGGCAACGATCACCCAGACGGTGGACGGGTGATAGGGAAGGGGGCGGCGTGGGACACGATTGTTCTCCTTGTCGAACAGGTTATCTCGAACACTATCCTGCGGGGCGCCTGGCCGCTTTGATCGCCGTCAAACGCGCGCACTTGGCTTGTCATGGCCTTACGGAATCACCGGAATGCAGGGTGTCGCCGGGGAAAATGACGATCCGGTCGCCGGCCTTCAGTCCCGATTGCACCGAACGGTAATGGTCGCCGCCATTGCTGATCCCGACGGGTGTCAGTATGGCCTTGCCATCGATAACCCTGAAGACCGCCCACTGGTCTCCGTTGCGCACGAGGCTGTCGACCGGCACGCGCAGGACATTTGCCTGCTTCGATATGATCACGCGCAGGTCGACGCGGAACCCGTGGCCCGGGGCGGGCGCCTGTTCGGGATGGCTCAGGTGCGCAATCACATTGACCCTTTGTTCCTCGACCCCCAAAGCGGAAACCTTGGTATGGGCATAGGGCTCGATGCGGCTGAGGCGCGCGGGGATGGGCGTTGCGCCGCCCCACCCCTCGACAAGGGCCTCGTCGCCCGGTTTCATCAGAACCGCATCCTGGGAGAGGAATTCGGCTACGATTTCTATCCCGGCGGGATCGCCAATGGTCAGCAACGGCGCACCGGCAGGCACCACGGTTTCACTTTGCTGGAAAAGTTGCAGCACGCGTCCGGCAACGGGGCTTTTGACCGCGGTGGTGACGCCCGTGCCGCCTTCCGGGGTTCCGGCGGCGACCTGAGCCTGTTTCAGCGCCGCCTTCCGGGACAGGCGCATCGCCAGGGCGGCATCGACCGTGGCATTGGCGGTGTCGAGGGCGGCCTGACTGGCATATCCCCGGTCGAACAGGATTTTGACGCGATCGCGGTTATGACGCGCCAGGGCGAGGTCGGCATCCGCCGAGCGCAGGGCCGCCGCCGCCGCCAGTATGCCGGCCTCGGACTGGGCGGATAGGCGCGCATCCAAAAGGGCTGGCGATGCCGGGCCGAGGATGGCGACGGTCTGGCCGCGCGTTACCGGATCGCCGGCTTCAACGGCGATGCGCTGCAACTGGCCGGCAACCGGCGCCGCGACCGCGAACACATCGTGGATACGTGTGCGGCCTTCATCGACAATATCCTGCTGGACAAGACCTCGATCGACAATCACCGTTTCCACCGGCTTTGGCCGCGGCCATATCATCCATATCAGGGCGGCCGCGAGAATCAGGCCGGCGCCCGCCCAGAGCAGATGTCCTGGTTTCACATTCAGTTTCATTGTCAGTCCCTCGCTTTCAGGACGCCCACCATATCCAGGCGATCGACGGCGCTGCGCACGACCAGCGCCGCAACCAGCACGCAGGCCAGCGTGAAGCTGATAGCGAAGGCGTAGCCCGCCGGATCGAAGACATAGGGAAAGGCGAAGTTTTCCGTGCTGAACAGGTGCGTCATCCAGATTGCCATGCCGGTGCCGAACAGGACGGCGAAAGGCAGGCTCAACAGCGCCAACACCATGATTTCGCCGATCAGCACATAGGAGACCTCCAGCCGGCTGAAGCCGAGAACGCGCAGGGTCGCCAGGTCGCGTTCCTGTTCCGCCAGGGTGACGCGCGCCGCTGAAAACGCCACACCGCCGGCCATGATCGCGGCGAAGCTCGAATAGATCGCTGTCATCAGGCCCATGTGTTCGTTGAAGTTCGTGCGCATCGAGCGTTCGGCCAGCGAAACGAAGCTGGCGCCCATCAGGGCCGGTGTCTGCTTCAGGCGTGAGGTGAAGGCGGCATAGGCAGCCGGATCGATGCGCAGATAGGCGCCACTGATCCGGCTGGCTCGCGCATCAGGCGGGACAGGTTGCCAAGCGCCATATAGGCGGAAGACCCGATCATCGGGTCGATAATGCCCGCCACGCGGACAGTGGCGCGGATGCGCCGGCCGCGAAGCTGCTCGACGGTGATGTCATCGCCGGCGCGCGCGTCCAGTTTGCGGGCGAGGGGGCGCGACAGCCAGATGCCTTCGGCGGGGGGCGGAATGACAGACAGATCGCGGCCGATCAGCCGGTTGAGTGTTGCGCCCTCGGCCAGACCAAACAGGGCTTCCTCGACGCGCCTCTGATCCTTGCTGAAGGCAACGCCATCGATGCGGAAGGGCTCGGTCGTAATGACGCCGGGGAGGCGTTCTATGTCATGCAGAACCCTGGCTTCCTGCGGCTCGCTCAGGGTGAGGGTAACATCCTGACGGTTGGCGAGGCCGAAATGGACGTCGAGCATATAGGTCATTTCAGCGGGAAAGGATTGCGTGACGATCAGGATCGAGATGGCCAGGCCAATGCCCAGGGCGGTGGTGGCGGCGCGGCGCGGGAAGCGGACGATCCGGCGCAGAATGATCCGGCTTTTTGGCGTCGAGCCCCTCGGCAAAGCCATGGAACAGTCCGCCGCCCTGGGCATAGTTGGCGGGTTGTGGCGGCGCCAGGGCTTCGGCTGGGGGCAGGCGCGCCGCCCTGGCGACGGCGTTCCAGGCCCCAGGCCGGCGGCAGCGAAACTGGCGGCGGCGGCCAGGATCAGGGTCGGCAGGGAAGCGGAAAACTCAAGATTCGGAAAATGATAGTACTGGCGATACATGCCCGCAATGAAACGCCCATAGGCCATGCCGGCCGCGACGCCGGCCGCCAGACCCAGCGTGCCGAAGATGAGCGCGCTTTCGGCATAGTGCCAGGCGATGGCCAGGTCGCTGTAGCCGAAAGCCTTGAGCAGGCCGATATTGGCCCTTTCCGTGGCAATCACCCGCCCCATCGAGATATTGACCAGGAAGGCCGCCACGATCAGGAAAAAGGTCGGGATAAAGCTCGCCAGTATGCCGAGCTGGCTCAATTCCTCGCTTAAAAAACGGTCGGACATCATGCGGTCGCGACCGGCTGCGCCGGCGGAGCCGTAGGGGCGCAAGGTCTCGTCGAGCGCCTGTGTCGCCGCACGGATATCGGCGCCGGGAGCCAGTCGAATGACGGCGTCATTGAAGGCGCCGCGCATGTCGTAAGCCTCGCCCAGTGCGTCACGGCCCATCCACAGGACGGCGAAGCGTTCCGGCTGCGGGAACATCTCACCCGGCGCCGTGACGAAGACGAACTCCGGCGAATTGGCAATGCCGGTGACAACCAGCCGCTGGCGGTGGCCATGCAATATGGCGTCGAGCGTGCCACCGGGTTTCAGTTTCAGGGCCGTGGCGAAGGCTTCGTTGACCAGCGCCTCTCTCGGATGTGCGGGGTCGGGCCAGCGGCCGGCGGTCAGGGCCAGGTCGTTGACGCGCGGGCGCCCCTGCCGCGGCAGGGAGATCAGGCGGGCCGACACGGGTTCGGCAACCTGTGGCAGGTCGAGCAGGGCATAGCCGGAAATACGTGTCTCGACGGCCGCCACGCCGGGCGCATTCTCCATCACCGGCGTCAGCCGGTCGGGCGCGCGGACCAGGGAGACGGCCAGGTCCGCCATATGCTTGTCGGCGTAATACTCGAGCCTGGTCTGTTCAAGAGACGCCCTCATGCCGACGGCCATGATCAGGACGGCAAGCCCGCAGCCGAGGACGAGTATGATGCCGGCGGCGTGCATTCGCATCCGCCAGATGTCGCGCAGCAGTTTGGCATCGAGCGGACGCATCACCAGACCAACTCGGACGGTTTGGCCGGCGTGGCGTTCGTTTCGATCTCGCGCACGCGGCCGTCGGCGAACCGCACCACCCGCGCCCCCATCCGGGCGATATCGGCATTGTGCGTAATGATCAGGGTCGTTGATTTGTAAAGCCGGTTGATTTCGCTGAGGGCCTCCAGCACCTGGGCGCCGGTTTGCAGGTCGAGGGCGCCGGTCGGCTCGTCGCACAGCAGAATCGCCGGACGCTTGGCGATGGCCCGCGCCACGGCGACGCGCTGCTGTTCGCCGCCGGACAACTGTGCAGGAAAATGGTCCATCCGGCCGGTGAGGCCGACCAGGGCGAGGGCGTCGCCAGCGGACAGGGGATTATCGGCGATTTCACGCACCAGGTCGACATTTTCATGGGCCGTCAGGCTGGGAATGAGGTTGTAGAACTGAAAAATGAATCCGACATGCCTGCGGCGATAGGCCGTCAGGTCGCGGTCGCTCATCGCGGTCAGAAGCGCGTCCCGAAACCGTACCTCGCCGCTGGTGGCGTGATCCAGTCCGCCCAGAATATTGAGCAGGGTCGACTTGCCTGAGCCGGATGGCCCGACCAGCATCAGAAGTTCGCCGTCCTGAATATCGAAACTGACATCGCTGAGGGCGTGAACCGCTGTTGGGCCCTTGCCGTATTGCTTGTTGACGCCACGCAGCGAGAAAGAGGCAGTCATGGGCCGCTCCGGTGACCGAAGAGTCACGCCTACAGGATTTATAGTCAGGGCGATTTGCGCCGGATCAAACGACCGGCAAAATATAGGGCGTGAAAGCTGATAAATTCAGGTGTTACAAACTTAACACGTCCTGGCAAAACTTCGCGCAGCTCTATGACATCGATGACAAAAATATTTGACACAATGCGACTTTGTTGCCAGAACCGCTAAATGCTAAACCAGCATCGGGCTATCTGGCACATACAGAAGTCTGAGGGGAGATGTCAGAATATATCTTAAAATCAAGTGATTGATGCGTGGTTTCACGCTCGGTCTTTTTGTCGGGATATCGGGACCGTGACAATTTTTTGTCTATCAGACAAAAGGCGCGCTTCCGCAATTACCGTTAAAGTCAACAAAATAGTCATCAAAAAATAAGGGACGAGACATGTCATTACACTACAGCCGAAAAGCGCTGTTAAAGGGCGCACTGGGCGCAATTCTTATGTCGGGCGTATCGTTGACAGCGCTGTCAACCGGAGCGCACGCCCAGGACGCGGCGCCGACCGCAGCACCTGACGACAATACAGTTGTTGTCGTCACCGGTATCCGGGGCAGTCTGCGCAGCTCGATGCAGACCAAGAAGAATGCGCAAGGCGTTGTTGATTCCATTTCCGCCGAAGACATGGGCAAGTTCCCGGATACGAACCTGGCCGAATCGCTGCAGCGCATCACCGGCGTCTCGATCGACCGCTCCAACGGCGAGGGCTCTTTCGTCACGGTTCGCGGCTTCGGGCCCGAATTCAACCTGGTGACCCTGAACGGCCGCCAGATGCCGACCTCGACCCTGGGAGATGGCGCCAGCGCACCGGCTTCGCGCTCCTTCGACTTCGCCAACCTGGCATCGGAAGGTGTGGCCGGCGTTGATGTCTACAAATCCGGCCGCGCCTCGGTTGATTCCGGCGGCATAGGCTCGACAATCAATATCCGTACGCCGCGTCCGCTCGACAAGCCTGGCTTCCGTGGCAGCTTGGGTGTCAAGGCGGTCTATGACACCTCGCAGAATGACGGCAGCGATTTCACGCCGGAAGTCTCGGGCATCCTCAGCGATACCTTTGCCGATAACAAGTTCGGTATCCTGTTCACGGGCTCCTATCAGAAGCGCAAAGCCAGCAATAACGACTTCAGCGCCGGCTGGCGTGACGGCTATCTCGGCACCGAGAACAACTGGGGATCGCTTGCCCAGACGGGTACGCCTGGTGGCGACAAGATCACCAATCGCCCCGAAGGCAACGATGTCTATGAAGTTCAGCAGAACGGCGCCTACGATATTCATAATATCGAGCGTGAACGCCTGAACGGCCAGCTTGTCCTGCAATGGCGTCCGGTCGAATCCCTGACCGCCACCCTCGACTATACCTATTCCAGGAACAAGGTCACCGACCGTACCTCCTCGACTGGTGTGTGGTTTAACTTCAATGACGTCTCCAGTGCCTGGACCGACGGCCCGGTGGCCGGCCCGGTCTGGTATTCCGAGCATTTCCGCGCCGATGAGCACAAGGATCTGGCCTATTCCGCCAGCCTGACCGCCAACCAGTCGGAAAACAAGTCGACCGGCCTGAACCTGAAGTGGAAGCCGCTTGATGCCCTGACCCTGGAACTCGACGCGCATCACTCGACGGCGGAATCGCGCCCGGACAGCCCCTATGGCTCCAACATGTCGATCGGCGCATCGATCTTCGGCGTGATGGACCAGAAGATCGACTATTCGAGCTACCTGCCGGTCATGTCGTACAGCATGTATCCAGGCATCGACTATCTCGACAAGTCGCTGGTTACCCCGACCGGCAACGCCTTCCGTAACGCCTATTTCAAGGACCAGATCGACCAGGTTCAGGTGAGGGGCCGTTACAGCTTCGATGACAGCTTCATCGACAGCATCGATTTCGGCGCCTCCTCGATTGAAAACAAGGTGCGCTCGGCTTACGGCTATATCCAGCACGACACCTGGGGCGGCGTCGGTCCGGCTTCCGATATACCGGACGACATCTTCGATCTGGTCAGCATTCCCGACAAGTTCGACGGTCTGAGCGGCGCCGGCAATCCGGCCATCCCGCAGCAGTTCCTGGCCGCCAAAATCGAAGACTATGTGGCGAAACTCGACCAGTTGTATCAGGTCTGCGGCGGCACCATGGACTGCCTGGCCGATTACACGACCGACCGTCGCATCCAGGAAAAGACGATCGCCACCTATGTTCAGGCCAATATGAAGTTTGACCTGTTCGACAATCCGGCCCACCTGGTGGCCGGCGTGCGCTACGAAAAGACCGACATCGACTCGGCGGCCCTGGTGCCGATCCCCGTTTCGTCGGCCTGGGTGGCGGCCAACGAGTTCGACCTGACCTTCGGCGCCCAGCAGGACTTCACCGCCTTCACGGGCAAGTATCAGGAACTGCTGCCGAACATCGACTTCGACTTCCGTCCGATGCAGAACGTCATCATGCGCGCCTCGGCCAGTACGACGATCACCCGCCCGGACTATGCCAGTATGCAGGGCGGACAGACCCTGGATAAGCTGTATCGCGCCGCGCTTAACGGTGGCACGGGCAGCATGGGCAATCCTGGCCTTGAGCCCTACAAGTCGAACAATATCGACCTGTCGGCGGAGTGGTACTATGGTCCGGACAGCTATGTGTCGCTGGGCTACTTCCACAAGGACGTCTCGAACTTCATCTCGACCCACCGCGTCGATACCACGGCGTTCGGCATGAAGACGCCCTTCCAGGGGCCGCGTTATAACGCCGCTGTCGCGGCAGTCGGCGCTACCGGCAATATTCGTCAGTACATCTTCGAACAGTATACCAATGCCGCCACCGCCGCCCTGGGCGCCGGTGCCAGCTACCAGGATATTGTCAACTATGTGAACGCGAACTTCGCCGATGAGGTCCACCTTGAGAACACCCTGGACAGCTCTGGCAACATCTCCGGCCAGATCATCGCCACGGCGGACGATCCGGATCTGACCTTTCAGGTCACGACCCCGGTCAACAGCGATCAGACCTCGGCGCTCTATGGCTGGGAATTCAACATCCAGCACACCTTCGCCGATACCGGTTTCGGCGTCATCCTCAACTATACCAAGGTGGATGGCGATGCGACCTACGATCCGAGCAAGCCGTGGAATGTCACCCAGTTCGCCCTCACGGGCCTGAGCGACAGCGCCAACGCCGTAGCCTTCTATGACAAGAACGGCATCCAGGGGCGTATCGCCTATAACTGGCGCGCCAAGTTCCTGGCCGGCACCGGTCCGAACCCGACCTATGTCGATGACTATGGTCAGTTCGATGCCAGCGCAAGCTGGGAGTTCAAGCCCGGCCTGACCGCCTTCATCGAAGGCATCAACCTGACGAACGAGAGCCGTCGCGTGTTTGGACGCTCATATAACAACGTCAAGTTCGTGGCGCCTGGCTATGCCCGTTACTCGGTGGGCGTGCGTTACACCTTCTGATGAAGTTGGTGTAAGGCGTAAATGCGGAGAGAAGCCATCCCATGCGTGGGGTGGCTTCTCTTTCCTGCGCACGGTGATATGGTTTCACCGCGAGGATTAAAGAGTTAAATGGATAACCTTGTCAGGGACATCGTGATTGTGGGGGGCGGCACGGCCGGCTGGCTGTCAGCCTGTGTGCTCGCGGCTTCGGTGGCGCCCGGACTTTCGGTTACCCTGATTGAATCGCCTGATGTGCCGACCATCGGCGTGGGGGAGGGCACCTGGCCCACCATCCGCCAAACCCTGGCGCGTATCGGTATCAGTGAGGCCGAGTTCCTGCTGGCCTGTGATGCGTCCTTCAAGCAGGGCTCACGGTTTGATGGCTGGCGCGACGGTACGCCCGGCGATCATTATTACCACCCCTTTGTGCCGCCGCCGGAAAGCGGGTCCGGCGATTGTGTCGCCCTCTGGCGCGACAAGGGAGCAAATCAGTCGTTTGCTGATTTTGTCGGTCCGCAACCGGGCATCTGCGCGATGGACCTGGCGCCGCGACAACGCGCCATGCCGGACTATGCCGGCGCGCTCAACTATGCCTATCACCTTGACGCCGGTAAGCTGGCCCGGCTGCTGACGCGGCACGCCACGCAAACCCTGGGCGTGCGCCATATATCCGACCACGTCACAGAGGTGACGATGGCGGATAATGGCGATGTGGCGGCCGTTCAGACAAAGACCCATGGGGCCATCAGTGGCGATCTGTTCATCGACTGCACCGGCCATGCCGCCCGCCTGATCGACGGCTGCTATAGCGTGCCCCTCATCGACCGGCAGGCTGAGCTGTTCAATGACCGCGCCCTGGCGGTTCAGGTGCCAGTCGCGCCGGGCAGCGCGATCGCCTCGCAGACCACGGCGACGGCCCATGCCGCGGGCTGGACATGGGATATCGGTCTGCCGACGCGTCGGGGGATCGGCTGCGTCTATTCATCGGCCCATATGAGCGATGCCGAGGCCGAGGCTACGCTGGATGCCTATCTGCGCGCCAGGGCGGCGACCTCGCTCAATGCCGTGTCGTCGCGTCTGCTGAGTTTCCGTTCCGGGCATCGTGAACGGTTCTGGGAACGTAATTGCCTGGCTATCGGGCAGGCGGCGGGCTTCCTTGAACCGCTGGAGGCTTCAGCGATCGTGATGATCGAACTGTCTCTCGATGCTCTGGTGCGCAATTTTCCGCGCGATCTCGCCGCCATGGATGTGCAGGCGCGGCGCTTCAATACGCTGTTCCACTATCGCTGGGATCGCATCGTCGAATTCCTGAAGCTGCACTATATACTCAGCCGCCGTGAAGAACCCTACTGGCGGGCGCACCGCGCAGCGGCCGGCATTCCGGCCCGGCTGGCCGATCTGCTGGAGGTCTGGAAATACCAGCCGCCATCGACATTTGATTTTCCGCAGGTTGACGAGGTCTTCCCGGCGGCCAGCTACCAGTATGTGCTCTACGGCATGGGCTTTCCGCCGCCGGCAGCGGGCAGCATGAAAACCGGTGACGGTGAGGTGACCGGGCATGCCATAAGCCAGGCCACGGCGCGTGCGCGCGGGCTTGCGGCCGGTTTGCCGGGCAACCGCGCCTATCTCGATGCCCTGCGGGAAGCCGCTATGTTAACACCTGTTACTCAAGACCTGAAAGGCTGATATGTCCAACCACGCGATCCTGACCGCCGAAGCGCACCGTGACCTGCGCGTTTCAACGCACCGTGGCGCCGAGTTCGGTGATGACGTGATGTGCTGCATGACCGTGCCGGCCGAATTCAGGCAGGTGCAGAACGAATACCCGATCCTGTTCCGCATGAATGCGGAGCGGAACGGCTTTTCCGCCTTTGCGCTGTTCGGTTTCGAGAACGGCGAGAACCTGTTTCTTGAGGGCGGGCGCTGGGAGGCGCGTTACCAACCGCTGGCCATGGATATCCAGCCCTTCCTGATCGGCCGGTCGTCGCAGGACCAGGATTCCGGACAGGTCCATATCGATCTTGGCAGTGCGCGTATCGCCAAAATGGAAGGCACGAGGGTCTTCGACGAACTGGGCCGCCCGACCCCTTACCTGGAAACGATCGCCGAAAAGCTGGGCGAGCTCGATGAAGGCTACCGCGCCTCCGGGGATTTCTTCGCCACCCTGATGACATATAACCTGCTGGAACCGCTGGCGCTCGATATCACGCTCGATGACGGTTCAACCCACCGCTTCGTCGGTTTCCACGTCATCCACGAGGAGCGTCTGCGCGCGTTGCCGCCCGAAACCGTGGCCGAACTGCACGCCAAAGACTATCTGATGCCCGTCTACATGGCGCTGGCCTCGCTCTCCAATATCGGTCGCCTGGTCGAGCGCAAGAACAAGCGTCTGACGCATGGCTGATATTTTTTCCGGCCTAGCGCAGATACCGGAAATCACCGTTGCGGACGCGGCCGCGCTCGACGCCCTGCTGAAGGTGGCGGAAAAGCCATTTGTCGTGCGCCGGCTGGTGTCGGGCTGGCCGCTGGTCCAGGCCGGACGCAGGTCTTTCCGGGAAGCACGCGAATACCTGGTGCGTCATTGCCGCGACACCGGCTTTGTCGTGTCAGTGGGGGATGCGAAGTCGGACGGTCGGCTGTTTTATAACCGCGACATGGGCATGAATTTCCGCATGATGAAGGCGAAACTGCCGGAGATATTCGCGCAGATCGATGCGGTGGGGGGACAACCGGACATCCCGCCGGTCTATCTGGCCTCTATCGATGTTCATCAGTTCTTCAACGGCCTGCATGAGGAAAATCACGTCGATCTCGGCGACCGGCAATGCATGGCCAGCATCTGGATGGGCACGCAGACGCGCATCGCCGCCCACAACGATTTCCCTGACAACCTGGCCTGCGTGGCGGTGGGGCGTCGGCGTTTCACCCTGTTCCCGCGCGAACAGTTCCGCAATCTCTATCTCGGGCCGGTGGACAATACCCCGGCGGGGCGCGCCGTCAGCATGGTCGATTTCCACGCGCCGGATTTCGAGCGCTTTCCGCGGTTCCGTCAGGCCCTGGACCATGCGCAGATGACGGTTCTGGAAGCGGGAGACGCGCTCTTCATACCGGCCATGTGGTGGCATCATGTCGAGGGGCTGGAGGCTTTCAACGTGCTGGTCAATTACTGGTGGCGCGACACGCCGCGCTGGCTGGGCCAGCCCCAGGACGCGCTCAACCTGGCAATGATGACCATACGCGACCTGCCGGAGGACGAGCGGCAGCACTGGCGCGACATGTTCGACTATTACATTTTCCACAATGGCCCCGAGGTCGTCGACCATATTCCGGCGGAGGCGCGCAGCGTGCTGGCCCCGCTGACGCCGGAAAGCGCGGCGCGTATTCGCGGATTTTTGTTAAGGCAGCTCAGTCAATGAATGAAAAGTCCCCTTTGCACATCGTCGTGGCCGGCGGTGGCACCGCCGGCTGGATGGCGGCGGCGGCGATCGCCCGGACCATGGGCAGAACAGTCGATCTCACCCTTGTCGAATCCGACGCCATAGGCACGGTGGGGGTGGGGGAATCGACCATTCCGCCGATGGTCACCTTCAACCGGCTTTTGAACATCAGCGAAGCCGAGCTCATGCGCGCTACCGAGGCGACCTTCAAGCTGGGTATCCTGTTTGAGGGTTGGAAGGATGTGGGGACGCGTTATTTCCATTCGTTTGGCATTACCGGCAAGGATCACTGGTCGGCGGGTTTCCAGCACTTCTGGCTGCACGGCCTGCAAAACGGCCACACGGCGCCCTATGACGATTATTGCCTCGAACTGGTGGCGGCACTTCAGGGAAAGTTCGCGCACCTGCCGGAAAACCGGCTGAACTACGCCTATCAACTCGACGCTACGCGCTTCGCCGGTTTCCTGCGCGGTATAGCCACCGCTGAAGGCGCCCGGCGGATTGAGGGCCGGATCGCGCGGGTCGAGCTTAAGCTGGAGAGTGGCGATATAGCAGCCCTGCATCTGGAGTCTGGAGAGCGCATCGAGGGCGACCTGTTCCTCGACTGCACAGGTTTCCGGGCCTTGCTGATCGGTGAGGCCCTGCACGTCGGCTATGACGACTGGACGCACTGGCTGCCCTGTGATGCCGCTATCGCCGTCCAGACTGAGAATATCGCGCCGCCCAAGCCCTATACCCAGGCCATGGCGCATGACGCCGGCTGGCAATGGCGCGTGCCGTTACAGCACCGTACCGGCAACGGCATTGTCTATTGCAGTCGCTACCTGTCGCGTGAGGCCGCGCTTGAGCGCCTGCTGGGCAACCTCGACGGCAAGGTGATCACCGAACCGAACAATCTGCGTTTCACCACGGGGGCGCGCCGCCGCCAGTGGCATCGCAACTGCGTGGCCATCGGCCTGTCCAGCGGCTTCATGGAGCCCCTGGAGGCCACCAGCATCCACCTGATCCAGCGGGCGATCCTGCGCCTGATCCGGATGCTGCCGCAAGGCCGGATCAGCGAACGCGATATCCTGGAGTTCAACGACCAGCAAGATCAGGACATGATACAGATCCGGGATTTCCTGATCCTGCATTATCATGTCACCGAACGGCGCGACAGCCCGTTCTGGCGGCATTGCGCCTCCATGCCGATCCCCGACAGCCTGACCCAGAAGATCGAGCTTTTCCGCGAAACCGGCCGCGTCTTCCGCCGCAATGAGGAACTGTTCGCCGAGAATAGCTGGGTCCAGGTGATGATGGGGCAGGGCATCGTGCCGCACAGCTATCACCCCATCGCCGGAAAGCTGACGGAGGATGAATTGAACCGCCTGCTGACGGGCCTGCGAGACTCCGTGACCCGCACGGCGGCGTCCCTGCCGGAACATGCAACCTATGTCGCCCAGTATTGCGCAATGAGTTGATCGGGTGTTGCCTACTGGTATCGAAACCGGCTCCGCGCGTCGGACGCCGATAGACGGGCAAAACCCTGTAATAAGCTGAAGATTTATATGCGGTATGCAAGTATTGTAACGTGGTGCAATCTGTGGCGTATATGCGAATGGCTTTTATCAATGATGCCGTGTGGATGGCAAAACGTCACTATTCAGAAACTTTTGGATTGAACAATCGCGTTGTCGCGGGTTCCTAAACCGGACAAAGACGTCTCCAAGTACGAAAAATGCAGCTTTAAGGGTAAAGTAATGACCGTCTCATCTTCTTTTCCGAAGGTGTTGCGAAGCTTCATCTGCATGTCCGTTTGCGCTTTCGGTGGTGCTGCGGTCGTGGGGTGCAGCATGATTGAGCACGCCACAAAAATAAGAGTGACTGGACGGGTTTTGGTGAATGGCAAACTATATGAAGGTTCATCGGTCCAGGAGTACCGCTGTACAAAGGGCGGTGGACTCCTCGGGTCAATGAATGTTGCGCGCTGTCGTGTGCGGGGGAGGCCGTAGCTGTCGATATGGGGGATAGAGGAACGCTATTCATTACCTTGAAGAATAACGCTGACACGAAAAGTACGTTCGACCGGATGATGAGGGCGAAACCTTACTTGATAAGCAGGAGTTGGCCGCTGCCCGCTGATTCGATCCCTTTAATGGTTATGTTCAGGGACAAGGCAGACCCAATGTCTGTTATGAAGGTATCACCAGGCCACCTGGAAGCGGCGTTTGGGCCCGGTGTCCGGTTAGAAGCAGTAAGAGTTTCATACAGTGCTTCGTTCGTGACCCACGGAAGAATCGAGGAGCGGCTACCGTGGTTGAAACGGGTGGGCACTCGACCAATTTCCGGTCGCTTGACCCGCGTGTCTGACGATCTGTCGGATAATCTGTCTATCGTAGACTTTATCGGAGAGGCGGGATGATCGAGCAGGAGCTGAAGGAAGCTGCACGGCAT
Source organism: Asticcacaulis sp. (assembly GCA_024707255.1). Classification (NCBI taxonomy): domain Bacteria; kingdom Pseudomonadati; phylum Pseudomonadota; class Alphaproteobacteria; order Caulobacterales; family Caulobacteraceae; genus Asticcacaulis; species Asticcacaulis sp. The sequence goes on from JANQAC010000002.1 coordinate 974,480, forward strand.
TTGGCGCTTTGGCTGGAGCGGTTAAGCATTCGCTATGTTACGGCCGGTGTATTTCTGGCCGGGACAGTTACTTTAGGCGGATGCAGCTCCATTCACTGGCCGACTAAGTTAAAGCTGACCGCAATCATTGAAGTCAACGGTAGAGAGTACAAGGGGGCTTCAGTCCAAGAGTATTGGTGCGCAAAAGGTGGAGGAATAGTACGTTCCTTAAGTGTCCGAAATTGCTTGGTAAAAGGTGAGGCCGTCACAGTGGATCTGGGAGACGGACGATTTATATTTATACCGTTCTATGGTCGGAAAGACCTGACGGGTACATTTTATCAGTATATGCGACTTAGGCCTTCGGCTCTGAGCCGTCGCTGGGAAATACCAAGCGATCACGTTCCTGCCATCATATTTTTTAGAAACATAAATGATCCAAAATCTGCGGCCAATTTATCCCCGCAGCTTCTGCACGTAACGCTTGGTCGCGGGGTGCGCTTTAAGAAGTTCAGCGTAGAATATTCAACCGAAGCTCTGACGCGAGGGCGCGTTCAGGCCGCAATTCCATGGATTATCAAGCTCGACAAAACGCTTGGTGGGAACAATGTAATATTACCCGGCGCTGGTGTGTTGAACTACGATAAATCAAGCTTTCTCGGGGCTAAGTGATGTCCAGGGACGCAGGCCAGTGCTTGGTCTCATGATCTTGCCGTAAGCTGCCTTGTATGCCGCCTGAATGTCGTGAGGGATCACTACGGCTGGCCCATGAGCCTGATTTATGCCGCTCTAACTTCACCATGCGCACTGCCATTTGCTCTCCTGATTTGCACAGGAGCAAGACTAAAAATCTAACAATATTGGCAAGTTGTTGATATGCCTAAGACATAAGCCTTGCTGGCTCCCCGAACAGGACTCGAACCTGTGACAAGTCGATTAACAGTCGACTGCTCTACCAACTGAGCTATCGGGGAACACGCTGGCAAGGCGCGCCCTATAGCAAGGGTTTGAACTGCATGGCAAGCCCTAAGCTGAAAGTTTTGCACAATTCTGTGCGTGAAGTGGCTTTGCCCTGATTTCAAACGAAAAAAAGCCCGAAAAGAGCTTTCGGGCCTTTGGAGTTTGGTGATGGTGGGTGTCTTCAGATAAGCAAAGACAACGCCGTTATGAAAGGAGTCGGGTTAATGAGGGGTAAATGCGCCTGTGAGGGGAAAAATAAGCCGTAAGCCTGTTAGCTGTCGTCGTGCGGTAATTTATTCATGACAATTTAACCATGAGCAGAAAAGGGTCATTGCCTGAATAAAAGATAAGGAATCACCCGTGCGTCTGCCCCCGATCAAGGTTCGTATCCGTGCGCTGCTGGCGCTGTTTTTTGTGGGGCTCGGCCTGGCGACATTCGTGGCGCTGCATCACACCTCGACAGTCGGACATCTGCTGAACCATGGCCAGGGGGACTACATCAATCAGGTGCAGAGCCTTGAGAAAGGTTTTGCCGGCCTGATTTTGGCGGCGTCGGTTCTCGTCGGCCTGGCGGGGCTGGCGGCCGCCATCTATTTCGACCGCGAGGTTTTCTCGGTCATTGACCGCCTCAGCCACTATACCGACCGGCTGGCGCGCCGCGAATTCGATACGCCGGCGGAGGGCGCGCATCGGTCCGACGAAATCGGCCGTCTGGCCGCGGCGCTCGATGTGTTGCGCGCCAACGGCCAGAAGCTTGTGGGTCTGGAAGATGAGGCGGCGCGTCACGCTGAGGCGATCGCTGCCGAACGCCGGGCGGCGCTGCACGAACTTGGCAACAAACTGGAAAGCCAGGTGTCGGCCCTGCTTGAGGGGCTGACGCAGTCCTCGAAGGCCATGATCACCTCTTCGGACACCATGAGCCAGTCGGCCTTCGCGGCATCGGAAAGCGCCGCCAAGGTGGCCTCGGTGGCGGTCACGACCTCCCAAAGCGCGCAAAAGGTGGCTTCCACGGTGATGGAGTTGTCGCAGACCGCCAATGAAATTGCCGGTTCGACGCAATTATCGACCCAGGTGTCCGCCCGCGCCTCGGCGGAGGCCGAATCGACCTCGGCCCTGATGAGCCGCCTTGGCCGCAGCGCCGACGAAATCAGCGCGGTGGTGGACATGATCACCTCCATTGCCCAGCAGACCAACCTTCTGGCGCTCAACGCCACCATTGAGGCAGCACGGGCAGGGGAACACGGCGCCGGCTTCGCGGTGGTGGCCGCCGAGGTCAAGACCCTGTCGCAGCAGACGGAAAAGGCGACCCGCGAGATCACCGCCAAGGTGCAGCAAATCCAGAACGACGCCATGGAAGCGACGGGCGCAATAGCTGGCATTGTCAGCACCATATCCGAACTGCGCTCTGGCGCCGACGATATCGCTCGTTCCGTCGCCGCCCAGCAGATGGCCACCAGCGAGATCGCCGAAACGGTCGAACTCCTGGCGGAGGGGTCGCAAAGCGTGGGTAATGATATCGATTCGGTGCGCGATGTCGCCGATGAAACCGGGCAGGTGGCCAGCGTGGTTTTTGAAGAAGCCAAGTCGGTCAGCCGCGCGTCGGACCAGTTGAAGATGGAACTGGCCCGGTTCCTGGCCAATATGCGCGCGGCTTAGTTAGATTTCAGGCGCGGGACTAGGCGTGTCCCCCATGGCGCCTCGCAAAGGCTGGGGCGGCCAGTCGGCCTTGCCAAGTCCAGGGACTTGGAGTTCGACATTATTTTTTGGGAAAGTGTGGAGGCCTGACCCGGAGTCGAACCGGGCTTCACGGATTTGCAATCCGGTGCGTAACCGCTCCGCCATCAGGCCTCGCATAGAGCGGATGCGTTCGCTACCAGATCGCATCATCGCCCGCAATGATCTCAGGTGCAAATTTTCGGATAAATGTGCATAAGCCCGCGCGATTGTGCGTTTTTTGCCGGTGAATCTCAGCTTATGGCGATTGAAGCGCGCGCCGCTTGCTCTTATAAGCGGTGCAAAGCGTTCGATTAAGCCTCCAAGGATCAGCATTATGGATTTTCACGCCGCCCGTCAGAATATGGTCAGATCCCAGGTTCGCGTGAATGATGTCACCGACGCGGCCTTGCAGGTGGCCATGCGCCATATCCAGCGCGAGCGTTTGTGTGCGCCTTCTCAAGCGTTTGGCGCCTATGGCGAGGTCGAAACCCCGATCGCACCGGGCCGCGTTTTGATGAAGCCGCGCGATATTTCCAAGCTGTTGCAAACCGCCGAGCCCAAAGCCGGCGAAACGGTCCTGGCTTTGGCCGCGCCCTATGCCGCTGCCGTTTTGCAGCACGCCGGCCTGACCGTGACGGCGCAGGAAGCCGATCCGCGCGTCATGGCGGTGGTCGAGCCCTATCTCAAGGAACAGGGCGTCACATGCGTGACGGCTGATCTCAAAGCGCCGGCCGGTTCCGGCTATGACATCATCATCACCGAAGGCGCCGTGGCCGAAGTACCCGCCACATGGCTGAAGGCGCTCAAGGTCGGCGGTCGCCTGGCCGTGGTTGTGAAGGATGGGCCCGTGGGCCGGGCGCGCCTCTATCTGCGCATTGAATCCGGCATTTCCGAGCGCGATGTCTTCGATTCGGCACCATCGACCCTGCCGGGCTTCGCGCGTACCCCGTCATTCGAGTTCTGATACTGACAGAATTCGTCGGGCGGGCCCTTAGGGTGCGACATTAAAGTCGCCACCGCGCGTTGAATTTTGTGTATACTGGTAAAAAGCCGAACGTGAAAAATCCGTAACTCGCCAAGCCTGTAATCTTCTGGCAGTAGGATTTCAGAGGTAATCTTTAGCTTATTGCCGCAGCCGGGCCGCGCGTACATGCGTCTGGAAGGCAACAGGGCAGGCGTGTCGCCTGCCTTAATGACGTGGGGACATCTGTTTATGACGAATTCCAAGTTTGCGACCTTCGGCCTGGCCGCCGCGGTTTCAGTACTGGCGCTGACAATGGCTGTCAGCGCCCAGGCGGAAAGCCTGAACGACGCCATCGCCCAGGCTTATGCCCAGAACCCGACGCTGCTGCGCAGCCGCGCCACCCAGCGCGCCACCGACGAAACCTATGTCCAGACCCGCTCGCAACTGGGGCCGTCGCTGAGCGCCAGCGCCTCGGCCACCTATAATGACCTGCCCGGCTTTACCGGCGATCGCTCGTCCACCAGTGCCGGCCTGACTGCCAACCAGACGGTCTTCGCGTCCGGCGGCATCGCCTCTTCGCTGAAAGCCTCGCGCGCCAATGTCATGGCGGGCCAGGAGAACCTGCGCAGCACCGAGTCCGGCGTCCTGCTCGATGTCATCAGCGTCTATACCGCCGTCCGCCGCGACCAGCGCGCCCTGCAAATCTCGCATGACAATTACGATATCCTCAAGCAGCAGCTTGACCAGACCCAGGCGCAGTTCGATGCCGGCCAGTTGACGCGGACCGACGTGGCCCAGTCTCAGGCGCGCCTGTCGGCCTCGGCGGCAGCCCTGGCTTCGGCCCAGGCGCAGCTTGATTCCGATCGCGCCTCCTATGTGGCCATCGTCGGCCAGTCGCCGGTGGCGCTCGAAGCCGAGCCGGATCTGCCGGGGCTTCCGGCCGATTTTGATACCGCTCTGGCGGCGGCTGAAAAGAGCAATCCCGACCTGCAATCCGCGCAGTATGCGGCCGATGCCGCCAAGGCACAGGTGCGCGCCGAGCGTTCGGTCTTCGGTCCCACGATCGGGCTGTCGGCCAGTACAGGCGGTACGCAATCCGGCCTGGGCGTCGGAGATATTACGGATAACGATTCGTCGTCGGCCACGCTTCGCCTGTCCATTCCCCTGTTCAGCGCCGGTCTGAATGGCTCGCGCGTCCGCCAGGCGACGGAAAACTACAATGCCCAGCTTCAGGTGGTTGAAACCGCACGCCGGCAGGTGATTTCGTCGGTGTCGCAGGCCTGGTCGCAGATGCTGGCGGCAAAATCGGCCGTGGCCTCTAACCAGGAGCAGGTCAAGGCCGCCCAGGTGGCCGCCGACGGCGTCAAGGTCGAGCAGCAGGTCGGGCTGCGCACCAATATCGAGGTTCTGAATGCCCAGCAGGAACTGAAATCGGCGCAACTGGCGCTGATCGAAGCGGAGCGCGGGCAATATGTGGCGGGCAGCCAGTTGCTCTCGGTCATGGGGGGACTGACGGCCAAGGCGTTTGTGCCGGATATCCAGGTCTACGATCCGCAGGAACACTTTGACGACGTTAAGTCGAAGGGCTGGACGCCGCTTGAACCGGTGGTTCATGCACTGGACGGCCTGGCAGCCGGCGGCAACTAATCCGCATTGTGCCTTTATATTGGTCTGGAGAGGCCCACCGGGGAACTGGCGGGTTTCTTCACAAAAAATTCTTCGCCTCGGTGAAATTTGGCGGCAAAATCCGCCTAAACAGTTGCAAAATGCGGCGAACACGTGTCACCCTCTCCAAGGTTTCAGTTCCCGAACCCGATTCGCAGCAGTTAAAAAAACATGGCAGAACAATCCGCACACGAACCGACAATGGAAGAAATCCTCGCTTCCATTCGCCGCATCATCTCGGAAGATGACGCGCCGGAAGACGCGGCGGCACAGGCTGTAGCCGAACCTGAGGTCGAGGAGGAAGACGACGCCTTCGCCGCTGCGGCTGAGCCGGAAGCGGAGAGCGAAGAGGCGGCTGAAGACGATGTGCTCGAACTGACCGAAACCTATGAGGCGCCGGAATCGGTGTCCATCGGTGATATCGATGCCTACACACCCGCTGCCGCGCCAGAACCGGCTCCGGCACCGAACCCGGCACCCGTTCTGGCCCCCGCATCCGTTGGCGGCCTCGTTAGTGAGCGGACTGAATCGATTGCCGCATCGTCTTTCGGCGCCCTGACCAGCAACCTGCTGGTGCCGCACAGCGACCGCACTCTGGAAGATGTGGCCAAGGACCTGCTGCGTCCGATGCTGCAAGCCTGGCTCGACCAGCACCTGCCGGCGATCGTCGAGGAACAGGTCCGTCTTGAAGTCGAGCGGATTGCCCGCCAAAGTCGCCGCTAATCCATAGATTCTTTTGAGTTCATTTGTTAAGAGAGCGGCATCACAGCGGTGAGCCGCTCTTTTTTTAATTTAACGTTGCCCTACCGCTTCGCGGCTTGAGGGCTTTATCTTTGTCGAGACCATGCTGGAAAAAACCTTCGATCCCGCCGCCGTTGAGCCCCGCCTGTATAAAAAGTGGGAAGACTCCGGCGTATTTTCCCCGTCGGATGCGAAGGAAACCTTCTCCATCGTCATCCCGCCGCCCAATGTGACAGGCTCGCTGCACATCGGTCATGCGCTTAATAACACGCTTCAGGATGTGCTGACTCGCTTTGAGCGGATGCGCGGCAAGGCGGCCCTGTGGCTGCCGGGCACGGATCACGCCGGCATCGCCACACAGATGGTGGTGGAGCGGCAACTGGCCGCTTCGGGTACCAATGTCGGTCGCCGGGAGATGGGGCGCGAGGCTTTCGTCGCCAAGGTGTGGGAATGGAAGGCGGAATCGGGCGGCACGATCGTCAAGCAATTGCGACGCCTGGGCGCGTCGTGCGACTGGTCGCGCGAGCGCTTTACGCTCGATGATGGCCTTTCGGCGGCGGTGCGCAAGGTCTTCGTCACCCTGCACCAGCAGGGGCTCATGTACCGCGATAAGCGCCTGGTCAACTGGGACCCGCAGTTCCAGACGGCGATTTCCGACCTCGAAGTCGAGCAGAAGGAGATCGACGGCCATTACTGGCATTTCGCCTATCCGCTGGCCGATGGTGTGACCTTCGATTATCCCGTCAAGGATGAAGAGGGTAACGAGACCCTGGAAAAGCGCGACTATATCGTTGTCGCCACCACGCGCCCGGAAACCATGCTGGGTGATAGCGGCGTGGCCGTGCATCCGGATGATGAGCGCTACAAGGATCTGGTCGGCAAGTTTGTTATCTTGCCGATCACTGGCCGTCGCGTCCCGATCGTCGCCGACGACTACGCCGATCCGGCCAAGGGCTCCGGCGCAGTCAAGATCACCCCGGCGCATGACTTCAACGATTTCATGGTTGGTAAGCGCCATGATCTGGAGCAGATCAATATTCTCGACACCCAGGCTAATCTGCTGGCACTCGATCCGGTGCCGGAAGCCTATCGCGGCATGGAACGCTTTGCTGCCCGCAAGGCGATCATAGCCCGTGCGGAAGAAGAAGGCTGGCTGAAACAGGTCGAGAAGACGAAGCACATGGTGCCGCATGGCGACCGTTCCGGCGTCGTTATCGAGCCCTTCCTGACCGATCAGTGGTACGTCAATGCCGGGGAACTGGCCAAGGAAGCCATCAAGGCGGTCGAAGACGGCCGGACAGTCTTTGAGCCTAAGAACTGGGAGAAAACCTATTTCGAATGGATGCGCAATATTGAGCCGTGGTGTGTGTCGCGTCAGCTCTGGTGGGGCCATCGCATCCCGGCTTGGTATGGCCCGAAATTCGTAGATGGGATTCAGCGAGTAGGTGAGCTTGAGTGTTTTGTTGCGGAGACTGAGGCTGAAGCCTTCGAGCAAGCAAAGACTTACTATGCTGCTCATGACAGAGAAGTGTTTCTTGGTGATACTCGCGTGGACGGTTTAACGCAGGCGCAGAAAGCATCACAAGGGCAGAGAGCCGAAACTGAATGGACTTTTGTCGGAGATAAAATCCGTATTTCTCGTGACGAGGATGTGCTCGATACCTGGTTCTCGTCAGCGCTGTGGCCGTTCTCGACCATGGGCTGGCCGGATAATACCGAAGACCTCAAGCGCTTCTACCCGACGCACACCCTTATCACCGGCTTCGACATCATCTTCTTCTGGGTGGCCCGGATGATGATGATGGGGCTGCATTTCACCGGCCAGGCGCCATTCAAGCGTGTCTTCATCAATGCCCTGGTGCGTGACGACAAGGGCCAGAAGATGTCGAAGTCCAAGGGCAATGTCATGGACCCGCTGGTCCTGATCGACGAGTTCGGTGCCGATGCCCTGCGCTTTACGCTCACCGCGATGTCGGGGCAGGGGCGCGATATCAAGCTGGCCAAGCCGCGCATTGAGGGCTACCGCAACTTCTCTACCAAGCTGTGGAACGCCACGCGCTTCACCCAGATGAACGAATGCGCCCGTGTTGAGGGTTTCGATCCATCTACCGCCAAGCTGACCCTCAGCCGTTGGATCAGGGGCGAGGTGCAGAAGACGCTGGTGGCCGTGACCGGGGCGTTGGAAGCCTGCGCCTTCGATGATGCCGCCAATGCGCTCTACAAGTTCATCTGGAATGTCTTCTGCGACTGGTATCTCGAACTGGCCAAGCCGATCCTCAATGGTGACGATGCCGCCGCCAAGGCGGAAATCCGCGCTATGACGGCCTGGGTGCTGGATCAGGCCATGATCCTGTTGCATCCGGTCATGCCATTCATCACCGAAGAACTATGGGAAAAGACCGGTCACAGCGACATGCTGATCGCGCATAGCTGGCCGAAAGCCGATGCCGGCGCCATCGATGCCGAAGCCGATGAGGAAATCAACTGGCTGATCGACCTGATCAGCGGATTCGCTCGATCCGGTCGGAAATGAACGTGCCGGGCTCGGCGCGCGCGCCGCTCTCTTTAAGCGGTGCCTCAGAGGTAACGGCCAGCCGTTTGAAAACACATGAGGATTTGATCCTTTTCTTAGGTCGTTTGTCAGAGGTGAAGGTGGGCGAAGCGGCCACCGGTTCGGTTCCCTTCTTGGCCGGCGAAGCGACTGCCCATCTGGCGATTGCCGAATTTATCGACCTCAAGGCCGAACAGGTGCGCCTCGCCAAGGGCATTGCCGATTTCGACAAGACGATCGACGGCGTTCGCCGCAAGCTCGACAATCCGGAATTTGTCCGCAAGGCGCCGGAAGAGGTCATCACCGAAAACCGCGAACGCCTGGAGGAGGCGGAAAACGGCAAGGCCAAGCTTGCTGCCGCGCTGGAGCGGCTCAAGGCCGCCTCGTAAAACAAAAGCCCCGCAACCTGATGGCTGCGGGGCTTTTTTTTATATGCGTTGCGCCAGAATATCCTGCAGGACCGGCAATGGATTGCGGAACCAGCCGCGGATTCGTGCCCGTTCAGGCCAGGCAGTTAGCCCGGCGACGGCCAGCAGGATCAGGCCGTAGGCGAAGACCGCGACCGGCGCGCGATGGATGGCACGGATTTCCAGAATATTGCAGACGACGCAAAAGATCAGCGTGCCGGCGAAGGCCCAGCTTACCCATATGAAGGTTTTCTGGCCCAGCGGCTTCGCCATCATGACCACCATGGCCATGCAAGGCGCCAGGGCGAACATGTCATAGTCCATCAGGCGCGGATTGAGGAACTGCGCCGCGCCGAGACCGAATATGATTCGCTCTTTCGCCGTCAGGCCGCCCCATTCCGCCAGGACCAGGCTGGCCAGCCCCATGCCGATGACGAACAGGCCAAGCCCGATCAGGGTGATGGGCGAAGCCGTGCTCAGGCCCAGGGCCGAGGTGGTGGCGAAGAAGCCGATGCCGGGCTGTTCGAGGATGACGATGGCATTAAGCGCCGCGTGCCAGTCATCGCTGAAGCGGCCGGCGGTCAGGAACAGGGCCAGCAAAGCACTGACGGCCACTGTGGCTGATAACAGGAAGGTGCGCAGCCGGGCCATGAGGGGCCTGTCCTCAAGCAGCAGAACGATCAGATAGGTAACAAAAACCGGCTTGATCAGGGCGCCGCAGATAACGATGGCGATATAGGGCAGGCGCGATTTCGACATGTGCAGGGCGGCGAGAATGGTGAGCGCATGCAGCAGCAGGCCGATATTGCCGCAGGACATGACGCTGCCGACCATGGCCGCCAGGGTCATCAGGCGGAAATGCCAGGGCGCCTTTTCCATGGGTTTCATAATGGCATACCAGAACAGCCACAGCATGGCCGGCATATAGACCAGTGCAAAGGCCCAGCGCGCGCCTTCCAGTCCGAAGACCTGTTCGAGCGGCGCGAAAAACTGCCCCACCTGCGGGGCATAGACATAGGGCGTGGGGCGGATGCCGTCGCATATCGGATGCAGGCTGTAAGGGGATATGCCGCGCGAAACATTATGCGCCCCGCAGATCAGGGCATCGAAATCCGGCAGCCAGTAACGCGCCTTTGTCAGGCGGCTGATCAGGTTGCCGACCAGAGGAAACAGGAAGAACAGTGAGAAAAACCACAGATTTCTTTTGCGGGCGGTGAAACGTTCAAACCAGGTAAGCGAGTCCATCAGTTCACCGCCGTTTCGGATTTGCGTGCGAACGTCACATACGGCGCCAGGATGTGCGGCAGGCGCGTGCGGATCGTGTGCTGACCAAGCCAGAGCACGTACAGGCAAAGGCCGAGCAAGGCGATGGGCTCGCTGTAATCGGCCAGACCGGTCATGGCGCCGGCAAGGGCAAAGACGCACAGCGCCAGGATAAGGCCGCGGCCATTCCTGTGCGCATTTTGACCTTGCCCGGCCAGATTGGCACTTTTGTCGGCCAGGATCAGCAGACCTGGTCCGATGAGGCAGATATCCTCGCTCATGATACGCGGAATAAGCAGGGCGGCGAGGCTGAGGCCCAGCCAGATGCGCTCGCGGCGGTTCAGTTGCAGACCCTTGACCAGGGCCAGGCCGCTGAAAGTTATCAGACCGGCAAAGACGAGATAGGCAAGTTTGATGCTTACATGCGCCGGGTCCAGGCCAATCAGGCTGGTCCAGCCGAAGAAGCCGACGCCAGGCGTGACCTCGTAAACATAGTGCGACAGCAGAGCGTACCATTGCTGGGTCAGGGCGCCGCCGGTCAGGATGAAATGACCCAGCGGCAAGAGGCCGATGATGACGCCTGAGGCCATCAGACCGATACGACGCCTGAGCGGGATGTCGAGCAGCAGAATGACCATCAGGTAGGTAAGGAAGGTCGGCTTGACCCAGGCCGCTATGGCCACTGCCGCAATGAATAGCCACGGGCTGATCTCGATCGCCAGCGCGCCCACAAGGACAAGGCCATGCAGGATGACGGCAATATTGCCGAGCATGAAGGCGCTGCTGCTTAAGAAAACGGCAAAGGGCAGTTTGTCACGCCAGTGGCCGGGTGTCTTGCGGGTGAAGAGGGGGACATAGATTAGGGCCGCCGCCGCGGCCAGGTAAAAAACCAGGTAAAGCATCAGGAAGCCGGGCTCGGTAAGGAGGCGCTCTAAAAAGGCCGCCACCTGGGCCACGCCCGGCAAATACACGAAACTGGCGGCGCGCATTCCGGGGCATTGCAGATCCAGCGCATAGATGGGCGCGCCCTGTAACGCTTTCAGCCCGGCGCAGGCGACGGACTGGTATTCGGAAAAGATATATTTTGATCGATAGAGTTTGGCGATGATGCCAACGATCAAAGGCAGGAAGAAAAGAATCGACAACCAGTAAAGTGCTGGCGAAGTGTGGCCGGGGAGGCGGGGGAGGTTGAGTTTGACCATTGAACTCTTGGCTCTAAGCGGATATTGAGCATTTCTTGTTTGGGACTTATCGAGTCCGGACGGCGTTAGTTTGGCCTGATTGTTTCAGGTCTGATGCGGGTGTCGAATGGCCGGGTGGGGGGCCACCATAGATTTGCCATCCTCTGCGGTCTTAAGAGGACCAGGCGTTTTTTATTGAAGGCGGGAGGCCCTGACGGGCGGGGCGCCGGGGAGTTTCTTTTTTGACGAATATCGAGCGTGCTTCGGCCTTTACGGGCCAACCGGATCTCAGCCTGATCATCTGCACCCTGAATGAAGGCGCGGCCATTCGCAGTGTGGTCACAGAGATCAGCGATACCCTGGCGGGCATCAGTCATGAAATCATCGTCGTGGACGATAACTCGGCCGATAACACCGCCGCTGAAGTGCTTGATCTGGCCCGGACCCACCCACATGTCCGGCTGCATGTGCGCGTCAATGAACGCGGCCTGTCCTCGGCGGCCATCAAGGGCTGGGATATTGCCCATGGCAAATATCTCGGCGTCATGGATGGCGACGGGCAGCACGACCCCAAGGCGATCCGCGCCCTGGCCGAGATGATCATGAAGGGTGACAAGGACCTGGTTTGCGTATCGCGCTATATCGGCACCACGGAAACCGGCCTGAGCGGCATTCGTGACCTGGGCTCGAAGGCGGCGACCTGGGCCACCGGCCTCGTGCTGAAGGTGCCGCTTTCTGATCCGATGAGCGGTTGCTTCCTGATGACGCGCGAATATTACCAGTCGGCAAGGCCCAGGCTGACCGGCATCGGCTTCAAGATTTTGCTCGATATCGCCGCGTCCGCCCCAAAGAAACCGCGCTTCGGCGAGGTCAAGGCGGCGCTGCGTGAACGCCGAGGGCGGCGTTTCCAAGCTCGACCTGCGCGTCGTGCTCGATCTCGGCGCCCTGCTGGTGGAAAAGGCGACCGGCGGGCTGCTGCCGGCCAAGTTCGTCCTGTTTGCCGGCGTCGGCCTGAGCGGCGTGGTGGTCTACACCATCCTGCTCTATCTCGGTCACCACTTTCTGACCATGCCCGGCCAGTTCCCCATCTACCGCTACCAGTACAACAAGGAAGACCTGGTCAATTACAGCCTGGCGATCTGGCTTTCCATGACGTGGAACTTCTTCCTCAACAACCTGATCACCTTCCGCGATCGCCGCCTCAAGGGCTGGCGCATGTTTGGCGGCCTGATCCGTTTCTACATCGCCTGTTCGCTGGGCGCGCTGATCAGTCTGTGCCTGTCGCTGTTCATGAAGGATCAGTTGCATATTCATTATGTGGTGGCCGGCATTATTGCGACGCTGATTTCCAGTGTCTGGAACTACTGGGCGTCGACCCTGCTGTCGTGGCGTGACAAGAAGACCGGAGGCTGAGCCACCGGTTGCGATTAGAGCCCGACCCGATATGATGGATCTGGATCGTGCTCTAAGTTTTTGTTTTGACGCGCATCTTTGTCCAAAAAGTGCGTCACACTTTTTGGGATACGCTCTAAAAGGCCCGGACCAATCGGTTCCGGGCCCTTTCTCTATTGGGGAAATGCTTACCAGCGATCGTCGTCGCGGTCGTGGTGATCGTTGCGGTCGTCCCAGCGCTCGTGACGGCGGTCTTCGCGGCGATCCTGACGGTAGTCATAACGATCATAGCGATCATACCGGTCATATCGATCGCCACGACGGTCATCGTAGGCATAGCGCTTATCGTAACGGCACTTGGTATTGTTCTTGGCGATGGAAGACCCGACAGCCGCCCCGACAACGGCGCCAATCACCGTGCCGGTGCCCTTGTTGCGGGTATCCGCGGCGCTGCCTCCGATCAGGCCGCCGGCCACGGCGCCCAGCACAGCGCCTTCGGTCTGCTTGCCTTCGCAGGGGCGCGACCGGGCCGCGGCCATGCCGGGCAGGGCCAGCCCCGCCATGGTCGTTGCGATCAGAGCGGGAACAAGGATATGTTTCATGGAGGAGAATGGGGTCATCGCCTGGGTTCCTGTTTGCCCGGCAGAGTGCCGGTTTCATAATAGTCACCCTAGCGGGCTCAAGATGAACGGGACTTGATAAGTTCGTTCATCTCCGTTCATCTATGAGGCCGGTTAAAGAAAACCTCCGAACCTGAGGTTCGGAGGTTTGGCAGGTCAGTTACCAATGATCGTGGTGACGGTCATGGCGGTCATCCCGATCGTAGCGATAATAGCGATCACGACGGTCGTAGCGATCATGACGATCGTAGCGATAATAACGATCCCGGTAGTAGTAGCTGCGCGGTTCTACGTAAACGGTTCCGCCGTAATAGGGCCGTGACTGACGGTAGTAGCGGCGGTCGCTGTAACCATAGTCGTTATCGTAGCGATAGCCGTCATCATAGCGGCAATTGTCATTGCTGTCGTCGATGGCCGCGCCGGCGACGGCCCCGATCACAGCCCCGGCGGCCGTACCGGCGCCTCGGTCATGACGACCGGCGGCGGCGTTACCGATAGCGGCGCCGGCAATGGCGCCGACAATGGCGCCATCGGCATTGCTGTCGCGGTAGCACTGGGCGGCTGCGGGCAGGGCCATGGCGGCCGCAGCCGTGACGGCCGCGGCGGAGAGGACCAACTTGTGAGTCAATGTCATCCTGGACATGAAAATCTCCTTCTGTTACGGCGCAGATAAGCAAAATGGCGTCGTTGTGATGACCTTTATACAGGAAGCCAGATGAACGGGATTTGAGTGCTTCGTTCATGTCTGTTCATATTTTAACCATACTGCGCCTCCGGACGCGGTGACGAAATAGGCCTTATTGTTTGGCAGAATAAGCAGGGCGTAAGTCATAATTCAGTAATCGCGATCATCATCGCGGTTGCTGTAGCGGCTATGGTGGCGGCTGCTCCGGACGTATTCATGTTCGCCCTTCCAGTTATAGACGCGGTAATAGGCCCCGCGGCCGCAATAGCAGCTATAATCCCGGCCGTTGTAATCCCGCTCGTAGCTGCGGGAATAGCCGTAGCGCCGGCCAGTGCGGTAGGGACGGTCATACTGGGCGTGATAGCTGTCGTCGAGATTGGGGTAATAGCCCAGGCTGCCGCCGGTATAGCGCCCGTCTTCTTCGTAATAATAGGCCGGGCGCCCGTAGCCGTAACCGTCGCGGTCACCAGCATTAGCGGCCGTTGGCAGGAGTAAAGCCAGTAAAATCGCCAGAAGGATGCCGCCTATGAAAAACGGGCCAGCATGTAGCGGGTGGGGGGCATGTGAGAAACGGGACATCTGGTGAAACCCTGAAACTTTAGCGTCGGATATGGTTAATATCTCCCCTGAGGCGAAAAGTTCGGGTTGGCTTGTGATGGCGAAATTGCAAAATATCGATAAAACTTGCTTTTTGACGGCTGTGCTTTAAGCGGGCGTCTTTATTTAGCTTGGGTTTGGCTCGGAAAGACTATGGCGGAATTTGAAGCGCTCATCGGCAAGGTCGGCTTTCAGGGCGACGGCCTGACCGCCGGTGGCCTGGTTGTCCCCCTGACCCTGCCGGGCGAACGCGTGCGGGTGCGGCAGGGCAAAGCCAACGCTTCTAATGAGAATAAACTGGAACTGGTCGAGGTGCTGGAGGCCAGCCCAGACCGGGTAAATCCGCCCTGTGTCCATTTCTCAGCCTGCGGGGGCTGTGCCCTGCAACACTGGGATATCCCGGCCTATAGCGCCTGGAAGCGCGATATGGTCGGCAATCTGTTGCAGCGCGCCGGGCTGGAAACCGAACTGGCCCCCATCCTGACCACACCGCCCGCAAGCCGCCGTCGCGTAGGCCTGCACGCACGAAAGGTCGGAAAAAACGTCGAACTCGGTTTCAAGGCCCGCAAATCATGGAACCTGGTCGCCATCCGCGAATGTCCGGTCAGCGATCCGGCGATTGTCGCCGCGCTGCCGCAGCTCAAGGCGCTGGCGGCCTATCTGTTCGAACACCCCAAGTCCGCGCCGATCCTGCATATTACGCTATCACTTACGGGCCTTGATATCGATATTTCCGGCGTCGAGCATTCGAAATCCGGAGGGCTATCGGCCGATGCGCGCATGAACATTGCCATGTGCGCCGCCGAAGCGGATTTCGCCCGCGTCTCCATGGGCGAGGACATGCTCTACATGGCGCGCACCCCCAAGGTGCGTTTTGGCAAGGCCATGGTGGGCCTGCCGATCGGCCCCTTCCTGCAGGCCAGCGTACCGTCGGAAAGCGACATGGCGCGGCTGGCCATCGAGGGCATAGGTGAGGCGAAGAAAGTGGCCGATCTCTTCTGCGGTGCAGGCACCTTCACCTTTCCGCTGGCCGAGAAGGCTGTGGTCTATGCCGCAGATGGATCGGCGCCGGCCATTACCTCGCTTAAGGCGGCGATCGGCACGGCGCCCGGCCTCAAGACGATCACCGCAGAGATGCGCGACCTGTTCCGCCGGCCGATGCTGGCCGAGGAGATGAAGGGTTTTGACGCAATTGTTTTCGATCCGCCGCGCGCCGGCGCCGAGGCCCAGGCCGCCGAGATCGCCCGCTCGAATGTGCCGCGCGCGGTGGCCGTATCGTGCAATCCGTCGACTTTTGTGCGCGATGCTAACATCCTTGTGAAGGCCGGGTTTTCGCTGGACAGGGTGACGCCGATCGATCAGTTCTTGTGGTCCGGTCATGTCGAACTGGTGGGAGTGTTTTCGCGTTGATTTCCGTTGTCATGCCGACCCTGAATGCCGAAGACCACCTGGCGCGCACACTCTCCGCCCTGGTGCCGGGGGTGGTGCAGGGGCTGATCAAGGAGGTCATAATTGTCGATGGCGGTTCTGATGATGCCACGCTGGAAATCGCTGACTCGACCGGCTGCCGGATCATCCGGACGGATCACGAGCGCGGCCTGCAACTCTGGCAGGGCTGCCGGGCGGCGCGGGGCGACTGGCTGCTGATCCTGCATCCGGATCTGCAACTGGGCGAGGGCTGGATGGATCAGGTCCAGGCGCACATGAAGAATTTTCCCTTGCGGGCCGGATACTTCCACCTGCGCTTTGATGATCCGTCGATCCTGGTCGGGCTGTGGGCGGAAATGCTGGCCCTGCGCGCCCGCTGGCTGGCCATGCCGAGCGGGGACCACGGTCTGCTGTTGTCGCGGGCGCTTTACGACACGACCGGCGGCTACAAGGATCAGGTGGCGTTCGAGGATGTGGCCCTGTCGATGGCGCTCGGCCGCGCCCGTCTGCGTCCTATGGGGGCGTCGCTGACAACCAATGCCGACCGTTTCCATGCCAGGGGGCTTTATGGCGCGGCATTGCCAAGAGCTTTAGGTTCCTCGCCTATATGTTTGGGTTTCCGCCGAAACCGCCGGTCAAAAAAGCCTAGTTTTCGGCTAATGCGACATCACCGACCGGCGCGGCACCGGCTTCCTGTACCGGCGAGTCGGCCGAGAGGCTGATGATCTTCGCGTCGCCGGCCGCCTGGGCCAGGGTCTTGCTGTCCTTGCCCATGATCTGGCGATAGATCCAGTAGTTGGCGACGACTTCCTCGACATATTGCCGGGTCTGGGCCACCGGAATCGATTCCATCACCAGCAGGGAATCGGCGTCGCTGCCCAGGGAATCGACAGCGTCCTTCACCGGGCGGGCGCCCGCATTATAGGCGGCGATGGTGCGCAGCAGGTCGCCATCGATGATCGAGGAGTTTTGCAGGCGGTTGATATAGTTCTGGCCGACGCTGATATTGACGGCGGGGATAAGCAACTGCTTCGGCTTGGAGTTGAAGCTGTTGTCGCCCTGAACCAGGGCAGCCGTGGCCGGCATCAGTTGCAGAAGACCGTAGGCGCCGGCATAGCTGTGGGCCTGGGCGTTGAACTTGCTTTCCTTGCGGGCGATGGCAAAGATCAGCGCCTTGTCGACCTTGTAACCGCCTTTGGGGGCGATGTCGGGGATCGGATACAGCGACACATCGAACAGGTGGTCGGTCGGCTTCAACTGGTTGACGCGGATATGGGTCTTGGCGCCGAAAGCCAGCCAGCGGTCGCGTTCCTCGCGGTTGGGCGACGACTGGATCGCGGCCTGAAGCTCTGATTTGGCGTCTGAGTTAAGACCCACCTGGACGAGGGCATTGAGGCGCTGGGCGCGCGGATGGTTTTGTGTCCAGCTAAAGTCTTCGGTCAGGCTGGCGGTCAGCGCCGAGCGCTGCTCACGGCCGAAGGTGGGCGGCAGGCCTTTTTTCGCCAGGGAGATGGCCGAATCGACGCCCAGGCGTTCTTCGGCGAGCAGGCCGTAGAAGGTGAAGGGGAAACTGGCGGCCAGTTGCAGGAAGGTTTCAGCATCATCGGTGCGGCCCAGCTTTTGCGCGCTGCGGGCGGCCCAGTAGGCGCCGCTCGATTGCGTCCAGGCATTGGTGCTGGGATCGGAACTGACGAATTTGAATTCCGCCAGGGCTTCCTCATAGCGCTTGAGCCGCCAGCAGGCGAGGCCAGCCACCCAGTGGTCGCCGATCTGGCGGCCGAGCGTGACGGCCTGGGGCAGTTGCCCATTATTGTAGGCCGAACGCGCCGACTTGGGTGTCAGGTCGGTATCGCTGGACGGGGCAGCGGCATCGGGGCGGCTGACTGCGGTGCTGTCGGCAAAGCTTGTAGAGGCGGCGAGCTGGATGCCCGCGCCGCCGGTCAGGGCATCGCTGCGTTGGGCTGTGGCATTGGCCGCGAGCAGCGGGAAGGCCGGATCCGGCGCGCCTTCGGGCTTCTTGCGCTTGGCCAGTCCCCAGACCTTCATGGCCATGGGATGGTCGCCATAGGCGGCCAGCCAGGCGGTCAGTTCCTCATAGGTCGACTGATAACCGGCGCTGAACAGCTTGTGATAGAGGGCGTAGCCCATCAGGCGCTTGTCGGTCACCTGCGCCAGTTGCGCGTCGG
The DNA here is from genome assembly GCA_024707255.1 of Asticcacaulis sp. NCBI lineage: Bacteria > Pseudomonadati > Pseudomonadota > Alphaproteobacteria > Caulobacterales > Caulobacteraceae > Asticcacaulis > Asticcacaulis sp. The sequence continues at coordinate 992,815 of JANQAC010000002.1, forward strand.
CGCCGGCGTAATCGGCCTTGTCCATCAGATCGAAGGCCGTGCGGTAAAGCGCGGCGTCGGCGGGCGACAAGGCATCGGTCAGGGGAGAGGGGGCAATCGGCGTGCCCTGCCCGGCAACGGCATTGTAGGGCACGGGACCGGCGCTGACGGTCACAACCGGCGCTTCCTGTTTGGGGAAGAAAGGCGCCGGCAGGAAGGTGATCCGCTTGGATGCTTCAAGTTTGGCCACCAGTTCGCGGTCGGCCTTTTTCTTCTCGGCCTTTGCGGCGAGCTGGGCAACCTTGCATTTTTTTGTCTTGAGCTTGGCCTTGGTGCCGCAGGCGTCCGCCACTTCGGTCCGGCTGTTTGTTTTAGCGCCCGTCTTTTTCGATGTCTTCGCATCAGCGACATCGGTTTTTTTCTTTTTGCCCTTTGTGGGCGTATCGTCGGCAAGCTCGGTCTTCTTCTTGCCTTTTACCGGCGTCTTGTCGGCGATGTCCGTCTTTTTTTGCGTTTTGCCAGTGGACTTGGTGCTTGCCTTTACCGTCTTGGCGTCATCCGATGATTTCTTGGTGCTCTTCGTCGTTTCGGGCTTTTTTACTGCCGCCTTTTCCGTGGCGGGTTTCTTTTTCGCCGACGCGGCGGTTCTCAATTCAGGTTCGTGCTTTGTGGCCGCCCAGCCAGGCGTCGAGGCCATGAGGGCAAATCCAAGAACGGTGAGGCTGATGAAGGCGCGGTGGCGAAACGTCAAAACGGCTTCCCTTTGCTGGTGGCTGTCAGGCGCAAACAGGGCAAGCCTGACGCATTTACAAAAGCCGGGTGAGCTTATCTAAAATTAACTTTATGGCAACCCGCAAGGATTGCCCGTTAATAACTATATGTCATTGAGGTCACAAATAAGGCAACTCACGGAACCTGTGAGTTGTATCACAGTCTGTTGATACCGCTCACAGTTTAGCGCCGACCACCAGTTGCAGCAGGTCGCGCCAGAAAAGGCCCTTAGCCTGGGGCTGTTTCAGCAGGAAATTGGGCGGATAGCTGGCCATCACGGGCAGGGGCGTCTCGGTGCCGTAGCTTACCTGGCGACCACGCAGTTTAGCCAGGCTCTGGTCGAGGTTGAGCACGCAGGAAACGGCCGAGGCGCCCAGCAGCAGGATGGCCTTCGGCGCGGCCAGTTTGATCAGGGCGTGCATAAAGGGGGCATTGAGGGTGACGTCTTCCGTCGTCAGCGGTCGTCCGCCGGCCGGCCGCCAGAAGACACATGGCGTAAGCATGGTCTTGTCGAACACGCCCGCGGCTTTCAGCGCCTTGTCCATCATCTCGCCCGGCTTGCCGGCAAAGGCGCTTGAAGCTGTGTCCTCGTCCTCATCCGGGCATTCACCGATCACCAGCAGGTCCGGATCGGGATTGCCGCGAAAACGGACAATGCCTTTGCCGCCTTCATGGCTGAGCGGCATATGCTGGAAGGCGGCGAGTTCGGCGTAAAGTTCATCGAGCGTCCGTGCCGCGGAGGCGCGCTGGCGGGCTTCGTGCAGTACCATGGCCGGATCAAGGCTGGCCAGGCTTTGCGGCTTGAGCGCGCTCACATTGCTGCCAGAGGGCGCGGATGTCACATGAATTTGCGCAGGTGCCGCAGGGGCACGCTTAAATGCCTGTTTATTTTCGGAGAGAGTCCGATTAAGAGGCTCTGTTTCGTATGCGTCTTCCAGTTCATGATCGATCAGAAAGCCGAGATAGCTTTCGATCTCTGAACGGAGGTCATCAGACGGAATCATAACGGGCAGGGGCCTTGGCAAAAACAATGCGTTCACTCTTATCGGGAGCCGGACCAAAGTTCAAAGCAAAACCGATCTCCCTGAAACCGAAGATGTATTGAAGGCGCCAGGCGCCGTTTCAGGAGCGAGTGTTTGATGTCCGATACCCCAGAGACCGAACCGGTGATCGAACGCGAGGCCATGGAATATGACGTGGTCATCGTAGGCGGTGGTCCGGCGGGCTTATCCGCGGCAATCCGGCTGAAACAGCAGGCGCAAAAGGCGGGGCAGGACATCAGCGTCGCCCTGCTGGAAAAGGGCTCCGAAATCGGCGCGCATATTCTCTCGGGCGCGGTGATCGATCCGTCGGGGCTGTCGAAGCTTTTCCCCGACTGGAAAAATATGGGCGCGCCGCTGGAAACGCCGGTGACCGACGACAAGTTCATCTATCTCGGTCCTCAGGGCGCCATGGATATCTCGGCCCTGCCCAAGCCCGGCTATATGAGCAATCACGGCTGCTATATCGCCTCGCTTGGCAATCTGTGCCGCTGGCTGGCGGAGCAGGCCGAGGGGCTGGGCGTCGAAATTTATCCGGGCATGGCCTGTTCGGAAGTACTTTACGATGCCGAAGGCGCCGTGGCCGGTGTGGTGGCCGGTGTGTTCGGCATAGCTAAAGACGGTCATCACAAGCCGGATTATCAGCCGGGCCTGGAACTGCGTGCCAAATACACGCTGTTTGCCGAAGGGGCGCGCGGCTCCCTGTCGCAGACCGTCATCCGAAAGTTTGAACTCGACGCCAAAAGCGATGTGCAGAAATACGGCATCGGCCTCAAGGAATTGTGGAAGGTCAAACCCGAAAAGTTCAAGCCGGGCCTGGTGCAGCATACCCTGGGCTGGCCGCTGAATGACAAGACCGGCGGCGGCTCCTTCCTCTATCACTTCGGCGATCACTATGTTTCGATCGGCTTTGTCGTCCATCTCAACTACGAAAACCCCTACCTCTCGCCCTTCGATGAGTTCCAGCGCTTCAAGCTGCATCCGTCGATCCGCGAGGTGCTGGAAGGCGGCGAGCGCGTGGCCTATGGCGCCCGCGCGATCAATGAGGGCGGTTATCAATCGGTGCCGCGCCTGGTCTTCCCCGGCGGCGCGCTGATCGGCTGCTCGGCCGGGTTCGTCAATCTGCCGCGCATCAAGGGCAGCCACAATGCCATGAAGACCGGCATTCTGGCGGCGGATGCCGTGGTCAAGGCGCTGGGCTCAGTCGAGGCGCCGAAGGTGCTGGAAGGCTATCAGAAAGCCTATGAACATTCAGATGTGGCGAAGGAACTGAAACTCGTCCGCAACGTCAAGCCGATCCTGACCAAATTCGGCACCAATCTCGGCACCCTGATCAGCGGTGTGGAAATGATGCTGACCAATCTGATGGGCGGTTTTTCTTTCCTCGGCACCTGGCACCACAAGAAGAGCGATGCGCATTCGCTCAAGCCGGCGGCGCAGTTCAAGCCGATCGCCTATCCCAAGCCCGATGGCGTGGTGACCTTCGATAAGCTGTCCTCGGTGTTTATTTCCGCCACCAACCACGAAGAGGACCAGCCGGTCCACCTGAAGCTGAAAGATCCGCATATCCCGATTGACATCAATCTGGCCAAATATGCCGAACCGGCGCAACGCTATTGCCCGGCCGGGGTTTATGAGATTGTCGGCCTGGAAACGCGCGAACCGCGCCTGCAGATCAATGCGCAGAATTGCGTCCACTGCAAAACCTGCGACATCAAGGATCCGACCAATAATATCGTCTGGGTCTGTCCGGAAGGCGGCGGCGGCCCCAATTATCCGAACATGTAAACTTTTATGTTACGTATTTTAGCCCTATATTGAATGTATGTTTTTAAAAACGGGCATCAGGCAGAGGCAGATCGTAACGTGAAAAAGAGTGTGCTGCGGACATCCGGTTTGGGAGTGGTGCTGATCGGATTGGCCCTGGCCGGACAGGTTTATGCCAGTGAGAAGGTGGCGCCGCCGCGGGTCATCTATGGCGATGCGCGTCAGGAACTGAGCGTCTATCCCAGCCCCTATGCCAACTATCTGATCGGCCGTTTCGCCATGGCCCAGGGTGATGTCTCGACCGCCGCCCAGGCGATGAGTGCCGCTACGCTGGCGGACCCTTCCGACGGCGACCTGCGCGAAAAAGCCTTCCTGATCAGCATTCTGGGCGGCGATATCGACCGCGCCGCCACCGTGGCGCAGGGCATGACCGCGACCACGGATACCAGCCGGCTGATGGTGTCGCTGATTGGCGCCGTCAGGGCCGTCAAGTCGGACAAGGCCGCGCCGGCTTTGAAAGACATCGACGCCCTGCTCAAGGTCAACCCGCACGATCGCAATGGCCTGCTGTTGCGCCCCTATATACTGGCGATGAACGGCCAGTGGAAAGCGGCGCTGGATGAGTCGGGCGATGCGGCCCTGCAGGGCAATGACCGCGACCGCCTGTTGTCCTACCTGATCAAGGCGGACCGGGCGCGGATCAATGAACTGAAGGGCAATGCGGCCGAGGCCGAGGCGATCTACAAGTCGCTGTATCAGCCGGGCGCCGCCACTTTTATCTTCGGGCCTGACTATGCCGCTTTGCTCGAACGCCAGGGGCGCAGGGATGAGGCGAAGGTCATTTGGCAGGCGATTGCCGACCAGACTGGAGATGCCCTGGCGGTGCAGGCCCTGAAACGGCTGGCATCGGGCGACAGCAAGGCGCCGGCCTTGCCGGGACTGGCTGAGAGCATGTCACAGGCCCTGTTTGTCTCCTCGACCGTTTCGTTCAGCGAGCATGACAGTGAATTCGCCCTGGCGAGCCTGCATCTGTCCATGTACCTCGACAATAGCTCCGACCGCGAGCGCATCTTTCTGGGCCAGGTCCAGCAGGAACTAAAGGATAGCGAAGCGGCCGATGCCGCCTGGGCCAGTATCAAGCCGGGCTCGCCGTTCTATAATGAGGCTACCCTGCGTCGCATCTGGGCGATGCGAAATGACGAAAAACTGGATCAGGCGCTGGTGCTGGCCAACCAGGGGCTTGAACACGATCCGGACAATCTCAGCCTGATCGTTGAAAAAGCCGGCATCCTGCACGCCATGGACAAGGACGCGGACGCTTTGGCCTTGCTGGATGCGCGGATCGGGCGTGTGGGTGACAAGGACTTCGGCTGGCAGGCGCTCTACACCCAGGCTATTGTCTACGAAGGGCTGGATCGCTGGAGCGATGCCGAGGCCGCCATCACCAGGGCGCGGGCTATGAACGGCAATCAGCCGGAAATCCTCAACTTCCTGGGTTATGGCTGGGTTAATCGCGGTGAGCAGGTCGATCAGGGTATGGATCTGATCCGGCAGGCGCTGAAGGTCAGCCCCAAATCTGGTGCGATTATCGATCTGCTGGGGTGGGGCTATTACAAAAAAGGGCCAATATGACCAGGCGCTCGATTTCATCGAGCAGGCGGTTCAGATGGAGCCGGCCGACCCGGAAATCAACGAGCACCTGGGTGATGTTTACAAGGCGCTTGGTCGTGACACCGAGGCCGGCTATGAATGGCAGCGTGTCCTGACCCTGAAGACGACGGAAAAGCAGGCACAAGCCGTGCGCCGCAAGCTTGACGCCAATGCCGCCAGTCTTAAAATGGCCGGCAGCAAACCAAAGGCGACAACGACGGCGCTGAACGACGAGCGTAAATCACGCCCGTGACGACGATGCTGGCGCCATCCATGCTGGCAAGGGCCAAGGTCAATCTCTACCTGCATGTCGCAGCACCCGATGCACGCGGCTATCATCCCTTGCAAAGCCTGGTGGTCTTCGCCGATATCGGCGACGACGTAACATTTTTACCTTTTCAATCAGCGGGTTTGGCTGGTGGCTTAACGCCACACCTGAACATTGAAGGGCCGTTTGCCGAAGGGCTGCAAGTGGATGAAGGCAACCTGATCCTGAAGGCCGTGCGTCGCTTTGAAGCCGTCGCTGGTGTAAAGGTAGGTGGTCACGCCATACGCCTTACCAAGAATTTGCCGGTAGCGTCCGGGATTGGTGGCGGGAGTGCCGATGCCGGCGCAACCCTGCGCGAACTGCGGGCGCTTTATGCCCCGGATATGGCCGATAGCGTCCTGGCGGCCATTGCCGGGGCGATCGGCGCGGATGGCGTCATGTGCCTGTGGAGCCAGTCGGCATTCGCGGAAGGTTATGGCGAAAGGTTGACGCCGGTAGCACTGCCCGCGGTGCCGGCCGTCCTCGTCAATCCGGGCGTCGAATGTGCCACGGCCAGGGTTTATGGCGGGTATGATGCGGTTGGGCGATTCAACGAGATTGAGGCGATGTCCGGTTTTTCAGACGTAACGGATGCCCGCCAATTGGTCGCTGCACTGAGCCACACGCGTAATGACCTGCAATCCCCGGCCATTCATTTGCAGCCCATAATCGCCGAGGTGCTGACGGCACTGGAATCGCAAGACGAAACCCTGTTTGCCCGCATGTCGGGTTCGGGCGCCACCTGCTTTGCCCTGTGTGAGACGGATGAAGCGGCAAATGCCTTAAGCGTGCGAATGCAGGCGATGATGCCTGCCGCTTGGGTGCGCGCCTGCCGCTTGGGATGAGGCTGGGCGCTTTGAGCGCATGGCCATCTCGACCCTGTTCTCAGGATCATTGAGCAGTTTACGATAAGCGACTGAATCAACAGGATAGATAGCTATCTTTCCGGCGCTGTTATAGTGCGCGCCGAAGCCATGCGTCTTGGTCAGGGGCGAGGCGCGCATACAGGGATGCCCTTTGGAAAAGAAGGCTTCGCGGTGGCTCTCGCGGTCGACTTCGTCAATATCATTGCGCCGGCACCAGATTTCAAAATTGAAGCTGTCGAGGTCGTATTCGTAGGGATGTTCGGCCAGCAGCTCATAGTGCATTCGCGCTACACTGGGTTTGCCGTCCTTGACCTTGGGGATCATGCCAAAGGTGGCGGTGCTGTCATCGGCCTGGGCGATAAAGGTGTTGGTGATAGTCTTCATGTGGCGCTCCCCTTTTTGACGGCGATTTAAGTCCCGGTCGCATAAAAAGACCATATGAATATCAGGACGAGAATACGCCTTTTTGCCGCAGTCGCCAGCACAGGAACAGGCAGGGCAGCCCGATTGTGGCAGTAGCGATAAAGAAGACTGAATAGGCGTTGAAAAGACCAAAGTGCGGCGTCATCAGATCGACGGTCCAGCCGGTGAAGCCCTTGAGTATCTTTCCGGTCAGAGCGGCCACAGAATACATCAGGGCGTAATGGGTGAGGGTGTGCTCGCGGCCCTGCTCACTATTCAGCACCTGCTGGGTCATGAAGGCGACAAAGGCCGTTTCGGCGATGCCGTTGGCGAAGTTGTCGCCGATCAGGGTAATGGCGAATACCATTGGATCGCCGTGCGCGACCGACATCCATGAGAAACAGATATTGGATATGGGGCCGAGCAGGGCGCCAAGCCAGAAGGTGCGCTGGACGCCGATCAGCAGCAGGCATGATCCGCCGGCGGCGATTCCGGCAAACGACGCCGCCAGACCGATGGTGGCGCGCATGGCCGCTATGGTGTCAGAATCCAGTCCGGTATCGACATACATGGCGCCAGCGATATTGGTCAGGTAGTCCGGGAGGCGGTAAAGCGCCAGGGTGAGCAGGATCAGGCCGGCCGTGCCTTTGTGTGCCTGAAAGAAACTGACGAACGGTTCGATGATCAGCTCATACAGGCTTTTGGTTCTGGTATGTGATTGCGCCTCGATGGTGCTTCGCGGCGAAAGCAGGGTGACGGTCACGCCGATCAGCATGGCCAGCGCCAGTATCTGATAGGACAATGGCCAGCCGACGCGCTTGGACAGAACCAGGATCAGGGCGTCGGTCGTCAGGATGGCGATACGGAAACCATAGGCGTAAAAGCTGGGATTCAGCGCCTGATCGGCGGCATTTTCGGTCTGTTCGACCCGCCAGGCGTCGATGGCGATTTCCTGTGACGCGGCGGCGAAGGCGACAAACAGGGCGGCGCAGATAAAGGCGGTCAGGTGATGCGGGCCGTAAATAGCCATCAGGCTCAGTCCGACGGCGACACCGAGTTGCGACAGCAGCATATAGCTGCGTCTCTGGCCGAGCCAGCGATAGAGCAGGGGCAGACGCAACTTATCCATCCACGGCGCCCACAACACCTTGGCGCCATAGATGATGCTCACGGAGGTGATAAAGCCGATCAAGGTCAGGGAGATACCTGAACTTCTTAGCCAGAAACTTAAAGTTCCGCCGACCAGCAGGAAGGGCAGGCCGGCGGAAAAGCCCATGCCAAGCAGCAGCCATGAGGTCGGCTGTTTCAGGGCCGTGAAGACGGCTTTCAGGCGGTTTTTGGTATCGCTGGCGATCATATGCGCAGTGAAGCCAGATTCTCGGTCACAGGCACAGGTTTTCTTTTAAATTACCGGGTCTTTTGGCTTGCCGGGGCGCGGTCGTCCCTCTATGTTCGCGCCAAATTTCCGCTATTTGCAGATTGATTATGGCTGACGCCCCAAAAGAGCCCTTGTCCTTTCAGGATCTGATCCTGACCCTTCACAGCTACTGGTCCGAACAGGGCTGCGCGATTCTCCAGCCCTATGATGTCGAGGTCGGCGCGGGGACGCTCCATCCGGCGACGGTTCTGCGCGCGCTCGGCAAGAAACCGTGGAAGGCCGCCTATGTACAGCCGTCGCGCCGCCCAGTCGATGGCCGCTATGGCGAGAACCCCAATCGTTTGCAGCACTATTACCAGTATCAGGTCATCCTGAAGCCGAATCCGGAAAACCTCCAGGCCCTCTATCTAGGTTCGCTGAAGGCCATCGGGCTTGATCCGCAACTGCACGATATCCGCTTTGTCGAGGACGACTGGGAAAACCCGACGGTCGGCGCCTGGGGGCTTGGCTGGGAAGTCTGGTGTGACGGCATGGAAGTGACGCAGTACACCTATTTCCAGGGTGTCGGCGGCATTGAGGTTGATGTGGTGTCGGGCGAGTTGACCTACGGGCTGGAGCGTCTGGCTATGTACGTCCAGAACGTCGACAACGTCTACGACCTGAAGTTCAACAAGGCCGGCGTCAAGTATGGCGACATCTTCAAGGAACAGGAACGCCAGTTCTCGGCCTTCAATTTCGAGGCCTCCGATGTGGCCACGCTCAAACGCCAGTTCGAGGACATGGAAATCCAGGTGAAGCGTATTCTGGAAACGAAAAATTCTCTCGGTTATCCGCTGGTTTTGCCGGCCTATGACCATGTGCTGAAGGCGTCGCACCTGTTCAACCTGATGGATGCGCGCGGCGCCATCGCCGTGGCCGAGCGCCAGAGCTATATCGGCCGTATCCGTGATCTCTGTAAGGCCTGCGCCCTTGAGTGGGCCAAGCAGGAGGAGGCGCGCTTGCCCTCAAGCAACGAAGTGGTAGGGCGATAATCATGGCTCAACTGTTGATCGAACTGTTCTCCGAGGAAATTCCGGCCCGTATGCAACTGGGCGCGGCGCGCGATTTCGAACGCCTGTTTGGCGCGAAGCTCTCGGCCGCCGGTTTGAGCCATGAGGGCCTGAAAGTCTATGTCGGCCCGCGTCGTTTGGCTCTGGTCGTCGATGGCCTGCCGACCGAAACCGCCGCCGTGACCGAGGAGGTCAAGGGGCCCAAAGAAAGCGCGCCGGCGCAGGCCATGGAAGGCTTTCTGCGTAAGGTAGGGCTAACTCAAGGTCAGTTGGTTTTGGAAAACGGCGTCTGGATGGCGCGCATTGAAAAGCCCGGTGTCAAGACCGCCGATGTGCTGGGTGATATGCTGCGTGAGGTGATCCTCAGCTTTCCGTGGCCGAAGTCGATGCGCTCCGGCACTTCGACCTTCCGCTGGGTGCGCCCTCTGAAGCGCATCCTTTTCCTGTTCGATGGCGCGGTTATTCCGTTCGAACTGGAGGGGCTGACCGCATCTAATCTGACCGAAGGGCATCGTTTCCTTGGCTCAGGTCAAGCGTTGATGGTTAGCGATTTTGCCAGTTATCGGAAAGTGTTGGCCGATAATTCTGTCATTCTGGATCATGCTGACCGTCAGAAGATCATTCTCGAACAGGCGAGGGCCGTCTGCGCCGCAGCCGGATGTGAACTGATTGAGGATCAGGGGCTGCTGGAAGAAGTCGCCGGCCTGAACGAATTCCCCGTGCCGCTGCTTGGCGATATGGACCCGGCCTTCCTGACCCTGCCGCCGGAGGTCATCAGGACTTCGATGCGTACGCATCAGAAGTATTTCGCTGTGCGCGACAAGGCCGGCAAGATGGCGGCAAAATTCGTCATCACCTCGAACATGAAGGCGGTCGATGGCGGCGCTGAAATCAAGCGCGGAAACGCCAAGGTTTTGGCTGCACGACTTTCCGATGGCGTCTTCTTCTGGAAGGAAGACAACCGCGAAGGCAATTTCGATCAATGGTTGATCAAGCTTAATGGCGTGACCTTCCATGCCAAACTCGGTACTATGGCGCAGCGCGTGGCGCGCATTGAAGCCTTGGCGAAGGCCATAGCCCCATTTGTTAGCGCTGATCCGGTTCTGGCTGGTGAGGCGGCACGTCTGGCCAAGGCGGACCTGGCGTCCTACATGGTCGGTGAGTTTCCGGAACTGCAAGGCGTGATGGGCGGTTACTATGCCGATGCCGCCGGCCTGAAACCCGAAATCGCCAATGCCATCCGTGAGCACTACAAGCCGCAGGGGCCTTCGGATTCTGTGCCCGAAGTGGCAGTTTCGGCAGCGGTCGCCCTGGCCGATAAGATCGACACCCTGATTGGTTTCTTCGCCATCGATGAAAAACCGACCGGCTCGAAAGATCCGTTTGCTCTGCGGCGTTCGGCGCTCGGCATCCTGCGTATCCTGCGCCAGCACAATGTCCGCGTGTCGCTTAATGAACTGGCGGGCTTCTGGTACAAGAGCCTGCTGATCTATGCTGGCGCTGGCCGTGCCGTGTATGTCGATACCGACAACTGGCGTGGTTCCGCCGGTCCACGCGTAGCCGAGGGCGACGGCGAGATATTCGACAATTACCTGCGCGATTTCCAGCAAGGCCTGCTGGAAAGCCCGGTCTGGGTGATCCGGACCGACCGCGATTACGATCTCGATATCATGTATGAGCATGTACCGAATGTGCCGGAGGTCGAAAACGCTTTGCTGGCCTTCCGCAGCTATACAAGCGTGGCGTCGGAGTTTGAAGACTTTATGGCCGATCGTCTGAAGGTACAATTGAAGGACGAGGGGCGTCGCTTCGATATCATCGAGGCCGTGTTTGCGCTCAAGGATGGCGATATCGTGCGTCAGACCCTACGTATCGCCGCTGTGGAAACGATCCTGAAGACGACACAAGGCGATGATCTGCTGGCGGCTCACAAGCGCGCCGCCAATATCCTCGCTGCGGAAGCCAAAAAGGGTGATTTGCCGTCAGGTGAGCCCAAGGCCATGCCTGGCGCGCCTTCGGTTGAAGCGGCGTTGTTGACGCAACTCAACACCGCCAGACGCGCGGTTGGCACAGCGCTTGAAGCGGAAAAATATATTGACGCCTTGCATCTTATTGCTGCAATGCGGCAAGGTGTAGACGCCTTCCTTGACGGCGTGCTGGTCAACGCCGAGGATGCGGCCGTCAGGTCCAATCGTCTGATGATTTTAAAAGCTGTGTGTGATCTGTCCGGTGACATTGCCGATTTGAGCAAAATCGCCTGATTGAATTTTTATAATAATAAGGAAACCAAAGAGTTTTCGTAAGCACTTCGCTTAAAGATTAAAGTTGTGACTGAAAAGGGAAAGTTCATGTCAAAGCACTGGGTTTATGCTTTCAAAGCCGGAAAGGCTGATGGCAATGCCACAATGAAGGCCCTGCTGGGCGGCAAGGGGGCCAATCTGGCTGAAATGTCGTCGCTTAACCTGCCGGTGCCGGCCGGTTTCACCATCACCACAGAAGCCTGCGTTCACTATTTCAGGAACGAGCAGGCCCTGCCGGATGGTCTGGTCGATGAAGTCGAAAAGGCGCTGGCCGATTTGGAAGCCAGCACAGGCAAGGGCTTCGGCAAGGTTGAAAATCCACTGCTGGTCTCTGTCCGCTCCGGGGCGCGCGCCTCGATGCCGGGCATGATGGACACGGTGCTTAATCTGGGATTGAACGACGAAACGGTTGAAGGTCTGGCGACCCTGACCGGCGATCGCCGCTTTGCGCTCGATTGCTACCGCCGATTTATCACCATGTATTCCAATGTGGTGCTGAATGTCAGCCACCACAGCTTTGAAGATATTCTCGACGACCACAAGGATCGCCTGGGCGTCACTGTCGATACCGACATCACCGACAAGGATTGGGCCAAGATCATTGCCGACTACAAGGCGATGGTGAAATCCGAACTGGGTGAGGATTTCCCGCAGGATCCGAAAGAACAGCTCTGGGGCGCGGTGAAGGCCGTCTTCAGTTCGTGGATGAACGATCGCGCCAAGTTCTACCGCAAAATGCACGACATCCCGGAAGACTGGGGCACGGCCGTCAATATCCAGTCAATGGTCTTCGGCAATATGGGCCAGACCTCGGCCACCGGCGTGGCCTTCACGCGCAATCCTTCGACTGGCGACGGTGATCTCTATGGCGAGTTCCTGCTCAATGCCCAGGGCGAAGACGTGGTGGCCGGTATCCGCACCCCGCAGGCTCTGACGAAGAAGGCCCGCGAGGAGATGGGCGAGCGCGCGCTTTCGATGGAAGAATCGCTGCCGGAGGTGTTCAGCCAGTTCAAATCAACGGTTGATACGCTGGAAAACCACTACCGCGATGTGCAGGATGTCGAGTTCACGGTCGAGCAGGGCAAGCTCTACATGCTCCAGACCCGCAATGCCAAGCGCACCTCCAAGGCGGCGCTCAAGATTGCGGTGGACATGGCCAAAGAGGGCCTGATCACGCCGGAAGAAGCCCTGATGCGCATTGATGCCTCGGCGCTCGATCAACTGTTGCACCCGATGCTCGACCCGAAGGCCGAGAAGGTGGTGATCGCGCGCGGCCTGCCGGCCTCACCTGGTGCCGCTTCGGGCAAGATCGTCTTCACCGCCGATGACGCCGTGCGCTTTGCCGCGGCCGGCGAAGATGTCATCCTGGTGCGTGACGAAACCTCGCCGGAAGACATTCACGGGATGCACGCCGCCAAGGCGATCGTTACGGCGCGGGGCGGCATGACCTCCCACGCGGCGGTCGTGGCGCGAGGTATGGGACGGCCTTGTGTGTCCGGTGCCGGCGAAATGAATATCTATGCCGAGCGCGGTGAGTTCGTTTCGCGTGGCCAGACCTTCAAACACGGCGAAATCATCACGCTTGATGGTTCATCGGGCGAGATCATGAAGGGCGCCATCCGCATGATCGAACCGGAGTTCTCGGAGGACTTCCACCAGATCATGAAGTGGGCCGACGAGTATAAAACGCTGGCCATTCGCACCAATGCCGAAACGCCGGCGGATGCCCGTACGGCCATCGGGTTCGGCGCGGAGGGTATTGGCCTGTGCCGGACCGAGCATATGTTCTTCGATGACGAACGCATCTCGGCGGTGCGCGAAATGATCCTGGCCGATGATGAGGCGGGCCGTCGTAAAGCGCTGGAAAAGATCCAGCCGATGCAGAAGGCCGATTTCGCCGAACTGTTCCAGATCATGGACGGTCTGCCGGTGACGATCCGTTTGCTCGATCCGCCACTGCATGAATTCCTGCCGCATACGGCGGAAGACATGAAGGCCGTGGCGGAAGCCTCGGGCGTGGGCGAGGAAAAGCTCTACAAGCGCACCAAGGAACTTTCCGAGACCAATCCGATGCTGGGCTGGCGCGGCTGCCGTCTTGGCGTCACCTTCCCGGAAATCTACGAGAGCCAGCTTCGCGCCATCTTCGAGGCGGCGGTGGAAGTGGCGGCAGTTGGCGGCAATCCCAAGCCGGAGATCATGCACCCGCTGGTCGCCACGCGTGAGGAAATGGCCTACCTGACGGGAATGACGCATCGTATCGCCAAAGAAGTCTTTGCCGCCAAGGGCAAGACGGTTGCCTATATGGTCGGCACCATGATCGAACTACCGCGCGCCGCCCTGCTGGCTGACAAACTGGCGGAGACGGCCGAGTTCTTCTCCTTCGGCACCAATGACCTGACCCAGACGACATATGGCATCAGCCGCGATGACTCCGGCCGCTTCCTCAACCCCTATATCGAAAAGGGCATTTTCGAGAAGGACCCGTTTGTCTCGCTCGACCAGGATGGCGTCGGCGCGTTGATCAAGATTGCCGCAGAAAAGGGCAAGACACAGCGTCCAGATATCAAGATGGGTATCTGCGGCGAACATGGTGGCGATCCGGCGTCCATCGCCTTCTGTCATGGGGCGGGTCTCGCCTATGTCTCCTGTTCGCCCTATCGCGTGCCGGTGGCAAGGCTGGCTGCGGCACAGGCGGCGATTGCCGCCAAAGGCTAGTACTGCGTTACATCGAAAGCACATTTGGGAGGGGGCAATTTATTTGTCCCCTCTCAGTTGTTTTGGGTGGTTGTTTGTTGCGCCCGCACGCGATAAAAAGGTTAACGCAATCTGAATTCGTGTGGGGGTAACCGATGACAGTCAAGGCCGTATGGATCGCAGGGTTTTCTAGCCTGGCTGTTCTCAGTGCTGTCGGACTGTATCGTGTCCTGCCGGCCATGGAAGCCGATCTGAAGAGCAGCGTAGACCAGGCCCTTGCGATGAAAGGGTTGCATGAGGTCAAGGCCGGGGTTTCGGGCCAGACTGTGACCCTGAAGGCTGTGAACAATACGCCGGAAGCCAGGGCGCAACTGACACAAGCCGAGGCCACGCTGGCAGATGTGACGATGAATGAGCCCGTCCTGCCGGGTGGCAAGCTTGTCAACAGCCCGATCAGCGCGGTTCAGGTGATCGCTGCGCCGACCGTCCATGCGGCAGTTGTCATGAACCCGCCCGCCGCGTCCACTTCGGCCGTGCCTGCCAGATCAACCGAGAAGGCGCCGGGCATAGAGATCATCCACGGCGATGGCGCCACAGCCGTCGCCTCACTCAATACGTCTGCCAGTGACTTGCCGCGTGTTGCCGGGGATAATGCCCTCGATGCCAGCACTCAGGCGGCGCGGTCCTGCGACCAGGATATCGCCGCTGCCGTCTCTAGCCGCCAGGTCAGCTACAAACCGGGCACTTATGACCTGACGCCGGAAAGCCAGGCGCTGATCGGCGATGTCTACAAGGTCGTAGCCGCATGTCCGGTGCAGGTGCGCCTGACCGTCTCCGGTTATACGGACAATCTCGGCGACGGCATGGTTAACCAGACGATTTCGCAGGCCCGCGCGCAGGCCGCCGCCGATGCGCTGATCGCAAGGGGACTGGCGCCGGATCGCGTCATTGTGCGTGGGTTCGGCGGCGCACTGCCGGTGGCCGATAACCTGACGGCCGAAGGGCGGGCAAAAAACCGCCGGGTCGTCTTTACCGTCAACGCAGGATAGGGGGCAAATATGCTGCATCTGGTTATGGAATTGCGCTGGCTTCTGGCGGGGGCGGCCGGTCTCGGCCTGATCACGGGTTTTGTCGCCAAACGCGTCAGCAAACCGAAACTGAAGCGGTAAGGGCAAAATGATCATCCTGATCCTCAAATCCCTGGGGCTTATGCTGGGGGCCTTTTTGATTTCGGCCTGGCTGGGCTGGAACCTGTCACGCCGTGTCCAAAGCCACCACAGTGCCTTCGAGGGGCGGCCGCGCGTCAGCTTCGATGAAGAACCTGTGGCAGCGCCCGAACCGGCAACCGCACCGCCGCCGCAGCCTGTCACCTATCTCGATGCCGCCGCCGAAGCCTTTACGACCGGTGTAGTGGTGCCTTTTACCGCGCCAAAAGTAACGGAGGCCGATAAGGCGCCCTATGCGCCGCCCCAGCCCGCGCCACGCCTGGATACGGCCGCCACCAATGTGCTGATCCGTCGCGAGGACAACAGCCTGCAAAGGCGCGTATCGAGTCTGGCCGCGATGACGCCCGAAAGCATTCAGGCGGCGGTGCAGCAGGCCGGTACCGGGCTGGAGCCGATCCGCGTAGGTGTGCCGCAAAGTCCACCGGATGACCTGACGGTCATTTCCGGCATCGACTCCGCCCGGCAGCGTGAACTGAACAGCCTCGGTATCTTCTACTACTGGCAGGTCGCCGGCTGGTCGCCGGAAAATGTCGCCTGGGTCTCTAACCGCATCCTGTCGCCTGAGCGGGTTGCCCGTGAGAACTGGATGTCGCAGGCGGCGCGTCTGGCCAGGCTGCACTAACAGCTAAGCCTGGCAGCTAGGCCCTGGGCAGGCTCAGGCCCAGGGAGGGGGCGAATCTGAACTGTTCCTGGTCATAGGCATAAAGTTCAGCGGGGCGCCCGCCGGTATCTTCGCGCATAATCCCCAGCGGCTTGACGAAGCCGGTGCGTTCCAGACCGCGCCGGAAATTCTGCTTGTGAAGTCGCAGGCCGCAAAGCGCTTCGATCGATTTCTGCAATTCAAGCAGGGTAAAGCGCTCAGGCATAAGCTCGAAAATGACCGGGCGGTATTTCAGCTTGCCGCGCAGACGTGACAGGCCGGTCGCCAGGATACGGCGGTGATCCGAAGCCATGGGTTCGCCGGCGGAAACGGTGCCTTGGGCCCCATCCGCCCGGTGGGCCTCGGCCGCCAGTCCGGCATTGTACAGCAGTTCATAACGGTCGAGAACGCGTTCTTCGTTCCAGTTGTCGAACTCTTCAGGAAAAAGCGTCGCCACCCGTCTGAGCCTCAGCGCACGCTCATTGGCGTTTTCGGCGCTTTCACACCATTTCGCAAGAGCCGGACGCAGGGCTTCCAGGTTGGGGCTCACCTCGTTGTTGCGCCAGTCCTCCCAGGGAAAGAAGCGATGAAACGGCACCCAGGCCGCATCGAACCGCGCCTGATTGCCGGCCTGCGGCGTTAGCGCCAGATAGCCGACCGATACGACGCGGTCGACCTCCGGGTCATTGGCGGGCGCGGTGGCGGCAATGCCTTGCCGGCCGTCGTCGCCAAAGCTGTAAAGCTGCTCGACATAGCCGATGGCGAAGCCGGTCTGTTCACGCACGAAGGCCCGCAGCGCCAGATCGAAGGTGCGGTGACTTTCCGGCAGGAAGGGACCGGAGGGCAGGGCATAGGCTTCCGGACTGGTCTTCGGCAGGTTCAGACACAGGACCAGGGCTTCATTATCCCGGACCGTCACAACCACCGCCGAAAGTTCGATTGCTAAAGACATGCGCTCAGCCCTTCATCTTCATGAGCGCATCGAAGCGGGTGACGAAGGCTTCACGCGCCAGCTTGTCGGGTAGGGGCGTGATGGTCAGGCCGTACCCCGCCGGCGGTTCGCCGAAATACTGTCGTGCTTCGCTGTCAGTAAAACCGGCGAGTTGCGTCGCTTCGAAATAGGCGCAGGCATGATCGGCCCGTTTGATCAGTGTTTTGACCGGTGCTGGCATGACGGCCGGCAGGCCAAAGCGGATAAAGATTGATTGCTCAAGGTGAGTCTCGAAGCGGCGGTAATCGAAGCCGAGCGCCGCCTTGAAGGGCGAGATCATGTCGCCGATCACATATTCTGGCGCGTCATGCAGCAGGGCCATCAGACGGTGCTCGGGCCTGAGCGCAGGATTGATATGGACGCAGATATCATCAACCACCAGACAGTGCTGGGCCACGCTGAAGCCAAATTCGCCGAGGGTCTGGCCGTTCCAGCGCGCCACGCGCGACAGGCCAAGCGCAATATCGTCGATCTCGATATCGATGGCCGCCGGATCAAGCAGGTCAAGCCGGCGGCCGGAAAGCATACGCTGCCAGGCGCGCGGCGGCAGGGCGGCGCTAGCGCGGCTTCTGATGGCAGGAGATTTGGCTTTGGCTGTCGGCATCGGGTTTCGCAAACTGGCTATAATCGGCACTTGCCGAATTTGTCGCATCGGGTTTTTATCCCGAAAGGTATATAAGTATAGCACAGGCGGAGATTTGAGCCGCCAAATGCAAATCTATACACAAAAAATGGAGGCGCTGATGTCGGATGCAATTGCCCAAAAGCAGACCCAGGGACAGGCATGGTCTCGGA
This sequence comes from Asticcacaulis sp., assembly GCA_024707255.1. NCBI lineage: Bacteria > Pseudomonadati > Pseudomonadota > Alphaproteobacteria > Caulobacterales > Caulobacteraceae > Asticcacaulis > Asticcacaulis sp. Next base: position 1,010,670 of record JANQAC010000002.1, read on the forward strand.
TCAGCGTGCCGGTCAGCGGCACCGCCAGCGAGTCCCTGTCGCTCGAACTGGCCGCACAACTGGCCGCCGCCTTCCAGGCGCAGTTGAATGTCCTCTTTACGCCGCCCGATCCGGCGGAACTGGCGCCTTGGCTGGGGGAGGGCTTCATGGGGACGGTCCAGATGGCGACTATGGAAAGCCTGAAAACAGCCGCAGAGGAATCCGAACTGGCGGCGCGGGCGCAATTCGCCGCGGTCGAATGCCCTGGCAAGACCTTCACCGCCCTGAATTCTCCGGTGTGGCAGGATCTGGCGATGGAAACGCGCCTGTCGGACCTGATGGTCTTTTCCGATGTCAGCGCCAGGGGACAGGGGATGCTTTCCGAAGCCTTCCAGCAGGTGCTGATGGAAGAACGAACGGGCGTTTTCATTGCCCGCAAGCCGTTCAACATCAATGGTACGGCCGTCGTGGCCTGGGACGGTAAGGAGCCTTCGTCACGCGCCGCCCGTCGCGCGCTGCCACTGCTCAAGAAAGCGTCACGGATCGTGATTATCGGGGCGCCCGTGGGGGATCAGCCGCCCGAACTGGAGCGCCTGGCGGCCTATTATGCGGCCCACGGTCTCAAGGCCGAGGTCGATAGCCTGCCGAAGGGAGATGTCGTCCAGGCGCTGACGGCGGCAGCCGAGCGGTACAAGGCCGATTATATGGTCGCCGGCGCCTATGGCCGGTCACGGCTGCGCGAATTTGCTTTCGGCGGCACGACACGGGCGCTTTTGCAGCATACACAGCTCAATCTCTACATGGCGCATTAAGCCGGATCAGAGCGCGTAGATGACCGTATCGTAGATGATCGGCGAGTAATGGCGCAGGGTGAGGCGGTAATCGGTCCGCAGGTCTGAGAGCGTGTCGAGCAGGGTCTGGAAGTCGTCGGCCCGGTGATAGGCGCTGATCGCCAGCTTTGGCTTGTAATTTGCAATCAATCTGCGCGCGCCTTGCAGGGCCTGGACTTCAACCCCCTCGACATCGAGCTTGATCACGCTGACCGGGCCGAGATCGAGATTATCCATGGCATCGAGCGGTACCATCGTGGTTGACGTCTTGCTGATCCGGCTGCCATCGTCCGGACGATGCTCGATGCCCATTTCCGTTTTTTCATTCCAAAGCCCGACTCGATGAAGCGTTACATTTGGCGTGTCTTGCGTTTTGAAAGTGAAGGCGTCGGCATTGGCCGGGTCGATTTCAAAGGCATGGATATGGTCGTACTGGCCGCCTGTGCGGGCGCTGAACGACCGCACGGTATCGCCATCATAGGCGCCGCCGTCGACGAGGATTTCGTGCTCGCCCAGCGGCATGGCCTCCGGTTCGAAATAGATGGCTTTCTCGGGCCGGGCGATGGCGGCGATATAACGGCTGTCCCAGGTCAGGCGGTACATCATGATGGCGTCGAGCGTTTGGCGGCTTAAGGCGTCGGTAAAGACGGCCTTTGCTTTTTCATGCAGGGCCATGACCAGATCCGCATCCGAAAAGGATGGCATGAAACCGAGGCGATGGCCGGCGGCCTCGGGCGGCAACTGGCTCAGGACATCGAAATAGCTGAGCAGCGGTTGCGGACGTTGGCCCCAGATGCCGGTGAAATAGACGATGGCATTTTCAGACCCGCAGCACAGCACGCCGATTGCTTCAGGTGCTTTGGCGAGCAGGTCGGGCAGGGCGGCATCGCCCGCATAGGGAATACCATGCAGGTCCTGCCCAGCGCGGGCATTGTCGATCAGGGCCACGACCTTGCCGTGGGCAATGGCGTAATTGACAAAAGGCTGGGCCAGGACGGACCCGGCGCCCAGCAGGATCAGGGGATGCTTCAGGATATCCCGTGACGTTCTGCTCTCGGCGTGGTCCTTGAGCCATGCCTGCACCGGCATGTCGTTGAAATCGAGGCTTCCGAGCGAGACTGGCAGGAGAGGGGCGGCCTGTATCATCTTAGTGTTCCTGTAAGCGGAATGTGTCTGTCAGTGCGTCGCGCGCGCGGTCGAGCGCCGATTTCCAGTCGATCAGCGACGAAGGGGCAAACAGGCGTACGCCCGGATACCAGGGATAGTGATCCTGCCCCAGTTGCAGCCAGCTTTTGGCAGGGCTCAGGAACCGGTGGGCACGCCGCAGGCGGCGGCGATATTGCTGGTAGCGTTGGAGGGCGACAGGATGACATCCATGGCCGAGCATAGCGCGGCGAGATCATCGAGATCATCTTTCAGATCGATGCCTTCGGGCGTCTGGATGCTGAAACCATTCTCGGCCGCCCACGCCATTTCGGCGTCGCTGTCGCCATATTGCAGGTTGATGAAGGTGACGCCATCCAGCCTGAGGAGATCGGCCCAGTCCTCGAAAGCTGGGAAATAGCGGTCGCGCTGGGCGCCGGATTTCAGGCTTTTCCACAGGATGCCGATCTTGGGTTTGTCGCTGATGGCGGCCATCTGTTCCCGCCAGTAAGCGACCCGTGCCGGATCGGGCTTGAGAAAGGCATTTTCCGCCGGGAAATCGCTGACCCGCCGGCGATAGAGCGGCAGGAAATCACCCATGACGGCCCATCCTTCGGTCGCACCATTTTCCAGATACGGGAAACTGCGTTGCAAAATGCCATCGATCATCTGGGTGCGGTGCGCGATCACGCGCGCTTCCGGAAAGCTTCGTTGGAAAAGCGTTTTCAGGCGCGGTTCCACGGCCAGCCACAACGCGCCTTCCGGACCGATATCGCGGATCAGATCGGGCAGGATGGAAGCAAACAGCACTTCATCGCCAAGGCCCTGCTCGCCGCTGACCAGAAGCTTGCTGTTTGCAAGGGGCTGACCTTCCCGCCAGCGCCGGGACCACAGCGAATAGTGAACCTGGCGGGCTGTGCCGTAGCGCTCGCGGCCTTCATAGGCGCGCCAGCCGGCTTCCAGTTGCCCGGATGCCAGCAACGCCTGGGCATAGGCAATCTGGGCTGAGGACAGGTTATCCGGATCATCGAAGGCGTCGGCGCAGGCGGCCAGGTCTTCCAGGCCGGCGGTCTCGTTTCCTGGTCGATCAGGGCGCAGCCGCGGTTGAAACGGGCGTGCAGGTTATCGGGCTCAAGGCGCAGGGCCTCGTTGAAAAAGGTCAGGGCATTATCCGTATCGCCCTGCGCCGCCATGACCGTGCCGAGACCTTCCCACAGCGATGCTTCTTCCGGTCGCCGGTTCAGGACGGTTTTCAGCACATCGACGGCTTCGTCATATTTCGACTGTTCGCGCAAGGAAGCGGCATAGCCGGTAATGATCGCCATCTCATGGATGCCGTGGGTGATCAGGTGGGCGTAGAATTTCTCCGCCATTGGCCACATGTTCAGCCGGAAGGCGAGCACCGCCAGGCGTCCGGCGATTTCGAGCGAGTCCGGCGCCAGTTTCAGCGCCTCCTCGTAGGTATCGAGCGCCCTGACCAGGTCGAGATTGGCTTCGGCTTCGGCCGCCCTGGCGACCAGGGTTTCAACCGACATCGACAAAGGTCTCGATCAGTGCGGCCTTGATACGGCCCATAACCGGCGCCCAGTCGAGCAGGGATTCCGAGAAGAAGACGCGGGTCGATGGATACCAGGGGAAATAGTCCGTGCCGAGGCAGATCCAGGCATCTTTCGGCGTGATCAGCCAGACCGGGGCGCCGGCGGCGCCGGCGATATTGCTGGTGGCGTTGGCCGGGCACAGGATGCAGTCCATGGCGGCGCACAGGGCCGACAGGTCATCGAGATCGTTCTTCAGGTTGATGCCGGGGGGCGTCCAGATATCCAGCCCCATCTCCTTCGCCAGGGCCAGTTCTTCAGAGGTATCGCCATATTGCAGGTTGACGAACTGGATGCCTTCGATGCGCAGGATGTCTTCCCACTGCGCAAAGGGGGAGTAGTAGCGGTCGCGGCGCGAGTGCCTGATCAGCGATTTCCACAACAGGCCGACCTTGGGCTTAGCGTTGACGGCGGCAAGGGTCGCTTTCCAGTAGGCAATGCGCTCCGGATCGGGCCTGAGCCAGCTATGGGGCTTGCCATCCTCAAAGCGCGGAAAGTCCTCGATCTTTTTACGATAGCGGCCGAGGAAATCACCCATGATGGCCCAGTAATCGTAGCTTTCCCAGTCAGTGACATCGGGGAACAACCGGACCGGCAGGTTCTTGTGCTTGGTCGTATGGTGTTTGACGACGGTGGCCTGCGGAAAGGCTTTCTGGAAAATCGGCACCAACCGCGGTTCGACGCCGATGGCGAGGTGGCCGTCCGGGCCGATTTCGCGCTGCAGGTCGGGCAGGACATTGGAGAACATGATCTCATCGCCCAGCCCCTGCTCGGCGGAAACGAAGACGCGCTTGCCTTTCAGAGGCTGATCTGGTGTCCAGCGTGGCCGGTTGATCAGGTAATGCACCTTCTCGGAGGTATTGTCCTTGTCGCGCGCTTCATACCATTTCCAGCCTTCCTCGTAATTGCCGAGGTGCAGGTGGCAGAAGGCGATGCTGAGCTTGCAGGTGTGGATATTGAGCGGGTCGGTGAAGAGCGGCAGGGCGGCCATCAGGTCTTCCAGCCCTTCCTCGACGTGGCCGACCGACGCCTTGGCATTGCCGAGATTGTAGCGGGCATGGACGTGTTTCGGGTCATGCCGCAGGCCCTCTTCATAGAAGATGACGGCATTGTGCAGGTCGCCCTGGGCGTTGACCACCGTGCCCAGCGCATTCCACAACTGCACATTGGTTGGATTGGCGCCGATAGCATCACGCAGCAGGTCTACGGCGTCATCCAGGCGGTTCAGTTCGCGCAGGGCGCTGGCCAGGTTGTTGATCGCCTCGACATGTCCGGGGCTCTTGTTCAGGAAGAAGCGGAAGAACTTCTCCGCCAACTCGTTCAGCCCCATCTTATAGGCCAGCCGGCCGAGGTCGTTGGCGATGGCCGGGTTTTCCGGTTGCAGCCTCAGCGCCGTTTCGTAACAGGTGATGGCGCTGGCGAAATCGTTGCATTTGTCGCGCGAAACGGCGAGGATATGCCAGGCTTCGCCGCTTTTCTCATCGATATGCAAGGCCTTCAGGGCGCATTCGCCGCCGCCCTGCCAGTCGTCCTTGCGAAAGAGATCGAGCGCCTCCCTTAGCAGTTTCAGCGTGTCGGTGCGCTTGATGTGCTCGGTGGCGCTAAGCAGAATTTTCAGTGCCTCGGAAGAGCCCGAATCGCCCAGGATCTGGGCGGCTGGATTGAACACCTCCACCGGTTTGAAGATCGGGGCCTCAGCGCCGACAGGCACGGCGGGCGGTGTAAAGGACGCCGGTGTTTCCTGTGCAGCACCGAACAGCAAAAGGCCCGATTGGGTCTTGGTGTTTGATTTCTTTTGCTGTTTTACGCTGAGCGACATGACTAGCTCCGAGGGCACTGACGTGCCATTCTGTAGACAGAGATTCGCTTAAAACTCCCTAAAGAAATATGGGTGCGCCATCTTGAGGGAGATCAAATTCCCGGCATATTAACTTTAGTTGAAACCTGCTGTTAACTCGACATGCGCTATAGGCTTGCGGTACGGGCCTGTGCGTTTCGGCAGACCCGAAGGAAAAAAAAATGCCCTTAAAACTGTCCTTGAAGCCTGGGGAAAAGTTCGTTCTGAATGGCGCCGTCGTGCAAAACGGCGACCGCCGCTGTTCGCTGGTCCTGCAGAACAAGGCTTCGGTGCTCCGCGAAAAAGACATCATGCAGCAGGAGGACGTCAACACGCCGGCGCGTCACGTCTATTTCCCGGTGATGATGATGTATCTCGATGAGGCGGGCGCCGATAAATATTACGATGAATTCCTGCGCCGCATGTCGGAATTCATGGGTGTGATCTCCAATCCGGTTATCCTGGCGGAATGCGTCGCTATTTCCAAAAGCCTCATGGCGCGGGAATACTACAAGGCGCTGATGAGTTGCCGCCGGCTGATAGAGTATGAAGACGAAAGATTAGGACATGTCGCTTAAGGCGTACCAGACCACGGCTGCCCGCGCAGAAGACCCTCGCCAGACGGAATACCGCCTGTTCGGCCAGGTTACGCGCGCGCTGATGGAAGCGGAACAACTCGACCGGAGCTTCATCCGCGAGCGCATGGATGCCCTGGACTGGAACCGCCGCATGTGGTCGATGCTGGGGGCGGATTGCTCACTGGCCACCAACGGCCTGCCTGAGCAGTTGCGCGCCAATATCATTTCGCTGTCGATCTGGGTGAACAAGCACACCTCGCTGGTCATGCGCAACAAGGAAGACTTCGGACCGCTGATCGATGTCAATCGCATCATCATGCAGGGCCTGCTGCCACAGGAGCAGGCGCAGCCAACAACCACGGTTCGCCAATCCTACGGCTGATTTTGAGCCATATATCCGAAGGAAAAGCCCTTGCCGCTGATGCAAGGGCTTTTTTATTATTCGGCCAGGTAACCGCCGCCCAGCGCGGCGTAGAGGTTGATGAGGTTCAGCGACCGCACCAGACGGACAGCGATAAGCTGTTGCTGTGCGCCGTAAAGCGTGCGCTCGGCATCGGTCAGGGCCAGGCGGGAATCGATGCCGCGATCGAAGCGCGCCTGGGCCAGTGTGCGGCTGTCCGCCGCGGCCGCCACCACGTTGGTTTGCGCCGCCAGGCGATCGTCGATAGTGGAACGCGTGGCCAGTTGATCGGCCACGTCGCGGAAGGCTGACTGGATGGCGCCTTCATATTGAGCGAGCGCGATGTCGCGGCTGGCCTTGCTGGCGTTGAGATTAGCCGTATTGGCGCCGCCGGCAAAGATCGGCACGGAAATGGACGGGGAGAAGGCCCAGGTGTCGGTGCCGTCGAACAGGTTGCCGAGATCGGTCGATGCCTTGCCGACGGAACCCGTCAGGGAAATGCGCGGAAAGAAGGCGGCGCGCGCCGCGCCGATATCGGCATTGGCAGCCTTCAGGCTGTATTCCGCCGCCATGACATCGGGGCGTTTCAGCAGGATATCGGAGGGCTGGCCGGCCGGCAGGTCGGCCAGGATGGCGCGATCCGGGAAGGTATCCGGCAGCAGTTCGGGCGCGATATCGCCCCCTGCCAACAGGCGCAGGGCATTCTTGTCCTGTTGCACGGTGGCCGTCAGGGCGGCGACATCGGCGCGCGCCTGTTCGGTCAGCACCTGGCTCTGGCGCAGGGTCATCTGGTCCGTGCTGCCGAGATCGAAACGCTTCTGGGTCAGGCTGAGGCTTTCCTCGCGCAGGCGCAGGGTCTCGGCCGACAGGCGCAATTGATCCTGGTCGGCGGCCAGGTTCATCCAGGCCGAACCGACAGCGGAAATCAGGCTGATCTGCGCTGCTTTGCGGTTTTCCGCCACCGCAAAATAGCTTTGCAGGGCTGCCTGGCTGAGCGAGCGAACCCGGCCGAACAGGTCGAGCTCCCACGAGGCGCCGATATTGGCGCTGTAGAGTTCGGTCGTGCCGATCGGCGTGCCGGTTGAATCGACCTCGCCGGTATTGCCGCGTGTGCCGGAAACCGTGCCATTGACCGCCGGGAACAGGCTGGCGCGCTGGATACGGTACTGCGACCGTGCTTTTTCGACGTTCAGCACCGCTACGCGCAGGTCGCGGTTATTGGCCAGGGCCTGTTCGATGACGCCTTGCAGGCGTTCATCCAGAAAGACCTGGCGCCAGGGCAGGGTTTCCGCCGATTGGCCTTGCGCGGTAGCGGCCGTGGGGAACTGCTCCGGCACCGGCAGGGCCGTGCGTTCATAGCGCGGGGCCATGGTGCAGGCGCTTAAAGCCACGAGGCTGGCGCCGAGCAGGGTGAGTTTAAGAAAAGACGTCATCCTCAGTGTCCCGTATTGTCGGTGTCGGATTTATCGAGCAGGGCCATGGCCTCGCGTTCCAGCGCCAGCTTCTGGAGGTGTTTTTCATCCGCCTTGAATATCTTTTCAATGATAACGAAGAACAGGGGAATGAAGAAGATGGCCAGCAGGGTGGCGGACAGGATGCCACCGACCAGCCCGGTGCCGATGGCGTTCTGGCTGCCCGATCCCGCGCCATTGGCAAAGAACAGGGGCAGGATGCCGAAGGTAAAGGCCAGCGACGTCATGATGATCGGCCGCAGGCGGATACGGACGGCTTCCAGCGTGGCGTCGATCAGGTTCATGCCGTTCTCGTGGTTATGCTTAGCGAACTCCACAATCAGGATGGCGTTCTTCGAGCTGAGGCCAATAATGGTCAGCAGGGCCACCTGAAGATAGATGTCATTGGTCAGGCCGCGCAGCATGGTGGCAAGCAGGGCGCCGAGCACGCCCAAGGGAATGACCATGACGATGGCGATGGGGATCGACCAGCTTTCATAGAGCGCCGCCAGCAGGATAAAGACCACGAAGATCGACAGGGCGTAAAGCATCGGGGCTTCGGCGCCGGACTGCTTTTCCTGAAGCGACAGGCCGGTCCATTCGTAGCTGATGCCGGGCGGCAGGGTGGCGATGATCTTCTCCATCTCGGCCATGGCCTGACCGGAAGACTTGCCGGACGCGGCCATACCCTGGAGGTTCATCGACGGTGCGCCGTTATAGCGTTCGAGGCGCGGCGAGCCGTATTCCCAGTGCGAGGTGGCGAAGGCAGTGAATGGGACCATTTGCCCCTTGTCATTGCGGACATACCACTGGCTCAGGTCTTCGGGCTTCATGCGGAAGGGCGCATCGGCCTGGACGAAGACCTTCTTGACGCGGTTGCGGTCGATGAAGTCGTTGACATAGGCGCCGCCCATGGCCGCCGAAAGGGTGGCGTTGATATCGGACAGGCTGACGCCCATGGCGCCGGCCGCGGCCTGATCGATCTCCAGCTTGAGTTCGGGGGTATCCTCCATGCCGTTCGGGCGGACCGCCATCAGGTTTGGATTTTGCGAGGCCATGCCCAGCACCTGGTTGCGGGCATTGAGCAGGGCCTGGTGGCCCAGTGCCGCCGACATCCTTGAGCTGGAGGTCGAAACCGGACGAATTACCCAGTTCGGTCACGGCCGGCGGCACGATGGCGAACGCCATGGCGTCACGGAACTGGCTGAAGGCCCCCATGGCGCGACCGGCGACGGCGGGCGCCTTCAGGTCCGGTTTGTGGCGTTTCTCGAAATCCTTCAGGCGCACAAAGGCCATGCCGGCGTTTTGTCCGGGACCGGAGAAGGAGAAACCGGACACGGTGAAGGCGGATTCAACGGCCGGGTCCTTCTTGAAATGGTCGGCGATCTGATCGAGCACGACATTGGTGCGTTCTTCGGTGGCGCCCGGCGGCAACTGGACAATGGTGAAGAGGATGCCCTGGTCCTCATCCGGCAGGAAGGAGGTGGGGATGCGCGTGAACAGCAGCACCATGACGCCGACAATGACGGCAAAGACGGTCATGTAGCGTGCCGACTGGCCCAGTATCTTGCGCACCATATTGCGATAGCCGCTGGCGGCGCGGTCGAAATTACGGTTGAACCAGCCGAAGAAGCCCTTCTTAGTTTGGTGTTCGGCATCCGAAGCCCGCAGCAGTGTGGCGCACAACGCCGGCGTCAGGACCAGGGCGACGACAACGGAGAGGGCCATGGCTGAGACCAGGGTGATCGAGAACTGGCGATAGATGACGCCCTGTGAACCGCCGAAGAAAGCCATAGGCACAAACACCGCCGAGAGCACGAGCGCAATGCCGATCAGGGCGCCGGTGATTTCTTCCATCGACTTGATGGTGGCGGCCAGGGGCGGCAGCTTTTCCTCGTGCATGACGCGTTCGACGTTTTCGACCACGACGATGGCATCATCGACCAGAAGCCCGATGGCCAGCACAAGTCCGAATAGGGTCAGCGTATTGATCGAATAGCCGAAGGCGGCCAGCACGCCGAAGGTGCCCAGCAGGACCACCGGCACGGCGATGGTCGGGATAAGCGTGGCGCGCCAGTTTTGAAGAAACAGGAACATGACGAAGAAGACAAGCACAACGGCCTCGATCAGCGTCTTTACGACCTCGTGAATCGACAGGTTGATGAAGGGCGTGGTGTCGAATGGCACGACATAGTGGTAGCCCTTGGGGAACTGCTTCGACAGCTCATCCATCTTGGCCTTCACCGCTTTGGCGGTATCCAGGGCATTGGCGCCGGTGGCCAGGCTGATGGCAACGCCGGTGGCCGGACGGCCATCGTACTTGACGGTGCCGCCATACTGCTGGGCACCCAGTTCGATGCGCGCCACGTCTTCAAGATGGACGACAGCGCCTTCGCTCGAATCCTTGACGATGATCCGGCGGAACTGGTCGATATTGGTCAGGCGGGACTGCGCTGTAATGGTGGCGTTGAGCGCCGTGCCCTTGACGGCCGGTAATCCGCCCAACTGACCGGCGGACACCTGGGTATTCTGGGCACGAATGGCGGCCATGACATCGGTAGGCGTCAGGCTGTAGCTGGTCAGCTTGGCCGGATCGAGCCAGATGCGCATGGCATACTGTGCGCCGAAGTTCTGGATGGTGCCGACGCCGTCGACGCGGCTGATCTGATCGACCAGGGTGGAGGACATATAGTCGCCGAGGTCGGTATCGCTGACACTCTTGTCGTCGGAATAGAGGCCAATGACCATCAGGAAGCCGCTCGACGCCTTGGCCACGGTCAGGCCCTGCTGCTGGACTTCCTGGGGCAGGAGCGGAACGGCCGACTGGAGCTTGTTCTGAACCTGAACCTGGGCGATATCCGGGTCGGTGCCAGCCTTGAAGGTCAGGGTGACGCTGGCCGCGCCGCTCGAATCCGAGGTCGAGTTCATATAGAGCAGGCCGTCTATGCCCTTCATCTGCTGCTCGACGATCTGTGTAACCGAGTCCTCGACCGTTTTGGCTGAGGCGCCGGGATAGAAGGCGCTGACCGACACCTGGGGCAGGGCGATCTGCGGATATTGCGCCACCGGCAGGTTAGCGATCGACAAAAGGCCGGCCATCATGATGACGATGGCGACGACCCAGGCGAAGATGGGGCGATGAATGAAGAAGCGCGAAATCATGCCGGTATCCTTGAGGCCGTATCCGGGCCTGTCTCAGAGGGCGGTGTCCGGGACGGACGGGTTCAGGTTGGACAGGTGTCCGTAATTACTTTTCGGCGGCCGCGCCCATAAAGGCCGGCTTGACCGGCGCATCGGGTTGCACCTTTTGCAGGCCCTCGACAATGACGCGTTCACCTGGCTGGAGACCGCCGGTCACGAGCCATTTGTCGCCGACCGTCTGCGCCACTTGGATGGGGCGAATGGCGGCCTTGTTGTCCTTCGTCACCACCATGACCATGGCATTGCCCTTGGGGTCGCGGGTCACGGCCGGCTGCGGCACCAGTATGCCGTTATTGACCACGCCGGAGACGATGCGTGCCTTGGCGAACATGCCCGGCAGCAGGGTGCGGTTCGGATTGGGGAACAGGGCGCGCAGGGTTACTGTGCCGGTGGCTTCGTCAACCGAAACCCCGGAAAACTGCAACTTGCCTTTCAACGGGTAAACCGTGCCATCCTGGAGAATCAGTTCGACATCGGCCGTATTGGCCTCGCCGACCGTACCCGAAGCGGCGGCGCGCTGCAGCGCCATCAGGTCGTTCACCGATTGATTGATGTCGAGATAGATCTGGTCGATATTCTGTATCTTCGCCAGTTCCGTCGCCTGCGAGGCAGTGACCAGAGCGCCGGGCGTAACCGATGACTTGCTGATAACGCCGGAAATCGGCGCAATCACCTTGGTATATTGCAGATTGATTCCGGCTGTTTGCAGGGCAGCATGGGCCGAGGCGACGGAGGCATCGGCCTGGGCCAAAGCGGCCTGGGCGTCGTCATTATCCTGCCTGGATACCGCGTTGATCTTGACCAGTTCGGCGTAGCGCTCGGCCTTGAGTTTGGCCGTCGTCTGCGCGGCCCTGGCCTGCGCGACAGCCGCCTGGGCGCTGGCATATTGGGCCTGGAAGGGGGCCGGATCGATCTGGTAGAGCGATTGGCCCTGTTTGACGTAACCGCCTTCGGTGAACAGACGCGACTTGATGATACCGCCGACCTGCGGGCGCACTTCCGAGTCCAGATAGGCCGAGGTACGGCCCGACAGTTCTGCGGTCATGCTGACCGGGCCGGACGTGACCACGACGACGCCGACATCGGTAGCGCCGCCCATGGGCATGGCCGCAGGCTTCTTGCCGCAGGCCGTTATGCCAAGACTGATCGCCAGCAGGACCGCCACGGGAACAGCGCTGTTTTTCAGAAAGGAAAGGGGCGGTTTCATGCGGAAAGTCTCCGGATCTGGCGGGCTTTAGAGGGCGGTGCAGCAGGTACGCGGAACTATTTTGCATTGCGGACTGACAAATAAGCGTCAGCATAACTGCATTTAAAGTGAGAGTGAACGATCATTCTCATTTTTCTGGCAGTAAGCAGCTTTTGGGTGTATGTCAATCGGATCGCTACATTAAAAAACATTTAGAACCCTGTGGCGGCAAGGAATTTGCGTAACGAATGAGTAACCCTGTTACAGAGAACGGTGCGATGCCAAAGCCCCGCCTGAGCCGCGAGGAACGTCAGCAGCACATATTGAATGCGGCCCTGCGCTGTGTCCGGCGTTCGGGTTTCCATGGCGCCAGCATGTCAGATATTGCTGCGGAAGCGAAGATGAGCGTCGGCGTCATCTATCGTTACTTCGCCAACAAGGAGGCGATCGTGGAAGCCATTGTCGCCAATGATCTGGCGGAAATGCGCGCCATGTTCGCCGAGTGGGAAAGCGTTCCGGACGACGCATTGCTCGATACCCTGCTGGATACACTGGAGCGGGCGATTGAGCATAAATATACACTGGATAATGCCGGCCTGGCGCTGGAAGTCCTGGCGGAAGCGGCGCGTAATCCGCGCGTGGCGGCCATTGTCGAAAAGGCGGATGCGCAGGAGCGCGACCTGGGGCGCAGTCTGAGCCGCCGGATTTCACCCGGCCGAAATCAGGCGCAGCTTGATGCGCGCGGCGAAATTATCAGCATGATCTTCGACGGCATGATGATACGGGCGATCTCGAATCCGCGGACCGACCGCCAGGCCTTGCTTGCGGCTCTGCGCCAGGTCATGACCGTGCTTTTCACCTTGCCGGATCATGCCTAAAAGTACGTCGGTTACAAGTGTTCGCGTAACCAGGCAGACGTATCTCTGAAGGCTTTTTCGGCAATGTCGGAAATAGAGACGGCTTCCAGAAAGCTATGTGTCGCACCTTCATAAACGACGGCGCGGGTCTCGACGCCGGCGCTGCGCAGGCGACCGTCCAGAAGCAGGCTTTGCGTAGTCAGCACGTCGCACTGCGGCACGCACAGGTAGGCGGGCGGCAGATCATGCAGGTCCGCCAGCAGGGGTACGGCCAGCGGATTTGAGTGGTCCGGGGCGCCAGCGAGGTATTGAGACCAGAAATAAGACATTTCCTCGGCCGTCAGCATATAGTCCGGACCGCCATACTTGCGGACATCGTCCGCCGACAGGTCGATGCCGAAAGCGCCATAGTTGAATACAAGGGCACGCAGCCTGTTGCCGGCCCCGGCGTCGCGCAGAGAAAGGGCGGCGCTCAAGGACAGATTGGCGCCGGCGGAATCACCGCCCAGGGCCAGCCGGTCGGGATTGATATCAAGAGACACCGCGTGGTCATGGACATGACGAACGACAGCGACGACCTGTTCAAGCGCCACAGGGAAGCGCGCTTCGGGCGACAAGGCATAATCGACGCCAATGACGCAAATCCCCGCGCGTGCCGCGTATTCGCGCATAATGCGGTCATGTGTATCGAGGCTGAACATCACCCAGCCTCCGCCATGGACATACATCATGGCGGGCTTATTCGCGGTGCTGTCCGGGTTATAGATGCGGATGCGAACGTCACCGTGCGGGGTCGAGACGCTGTGCTCAACTGTGGAAAACATGACCGGACCGCCGGTAACCCAGGGGCGCGCACCTTTTCAGCCACCAGGCGGGCATTGACGGGATTTTTTGCCAGGCCGGCGCCATGCGTAGCATAGGCTTCACCGGTGATCCGGATAAAATCACGCACGCCGGGATCGAGGTTCGGGCCGGCCTGGGTTGAAGTCGTATTGAGCACAATTGAATCCTGTAACGCGAGTTCAATGACTTTTAGCGGCGCGCGGCCAGGCCGGACTACGATGTGCGGATCAATAAATGTTCCGAACGGGCCAAACGACGGCTTACCGGCTGGCGGTCGCCAGATAGTCGGCGGCGGTCGTCGGGCCTTTTGCGGCCGTGTCGGTGTGTTCGGCGATATATTTGCGGATCTCGAAGAAGAAGTTCGATCCTGACGGTAGGCCGACCTTGTCCCAGGCGGCATCAAGTGCCGCGGCTTTTTCCGGCGGGGTGTGGGCCGGCTGGATGATCATGAAGTCCCAGTCGGCCCCGTCGCTGTGGACGTAGAGCTGGCGGGGCGGCAGGCCGGCGAGTGTGTTGGCCTCGTCGCACTTGGCGATGAATTCGAGGAAGGCCTGATGCTGGCCCGGCGCGATGCGATAGATTTCGACCTGTGTAAGGGGCACCGCCGCGGGGGCAGGGGCGGGATCAACAACGGTGGCGGCGGGCGTTTTGGGTTTGGCGAAGGCAGGCGTGACGACCGTCAGCAGACCGGCGGCGATAAGGATGGACTTGATCATTATTTCGCTCCAGTGGCGGGATATTCATCGGCGAACCACGGCGTGACGGCGGGCACCACATCCGGCCAGACCTGGCTGAGATCATTGGCCTGATAGAGACGGCCGTTTTTCATAACTTGGGAAATCTTCCAGGCATTGGTGATGTCGGTGCGCGGGTCGGCATCGAGGATGAGCAGGTCGGCGAACTTGCCGGGCGTCAGGCTGCCGATCTCGCCGAGGCGACCGATGGTTTCGGCGGAACCGAGCGTGCCGGCGTGCAAAGCCTCTTCCGGCGTCATGCCGCCCATGACATGGGCTTCCAGTTCCCAGTGGAAGCCGAGGCCCGGCGTATTACCATGGGCGCCGATGCCGACGAGGCCGCCGGCGCGCTGGATATCCGCCGCGCCCTTGGCGACGGTCGGGAAGGCGTATTCCGACAAGGGGAGCCACTGGTCGAGGCGCGTGGTCATCTGCGCCAGGGCGAAATGCGGTGTGTAATAGCGGTACTTTTCGCTCGAAGACGGATTGTCACGGGCGATGAAATAATCCTGACCGGTGGCGCCGCCATTGGTGATCTGAAGCGTGGTCGTATAGCTCGTATGGCTCTGCGCCAGAAGCTGGATGACGTCCTTGTAGATCGGCAGGGCGACGAGTGCGTGTTCGTTGCCGGAATAGCCGTCCATAATCTGGCTGAGATCCAGCTTGAGCGACAGGGCGCCTTCAGTGGTCGGTTGCAGCTTTTCGTCGAGGGCGGCCATCTGCACCCATTCGCGCACCTTGCGCGAGCCGACGCGGTAGGACTTGATATTGCTCAGGCCATAATCGGCATGGAAACGACTGAGAACCTTCTTGGTTTCTTCCAGTGACGAGAAGCGATTGAAGCTGAACAGCGCCATGCCGGTGGAAGGCAGGCGCGGACCGGTCATCAGGCCGGCATCGAGCATGTCCTTGTAGACGATCTCGTCGATGGTCAGGGTCGAGGGATCGAAGCTGGTGGTCACGCCATAGGCCAGGCGTTCGCGCAAGGCCCAGTCCTCGCTATCGAGCACGTCACGGCGCACCGTGCCGATATGGTCGTGGGTATCGATGAAGCCCGGCATGATGGTCTTGCCGGTGACGTCACGGATCGTGGCATCAGCGGGCACATCGAAGCTGCCCAGCGGACCGATCTCGGCGATGCGATTGCCATCGATCAGGATGTCGGCATTGGCGATGGCCGGCGCATCCATGGGCAGGGCGGTGGCGCCGCGCAGGAGCAGCAGACCCTTCGGTTCATCGCGCGGGACGACGACATCGGCGTGGAAACGGGCGGGCTTGCCGGGATCGGGCATCCAGTTCGGCTTGTCGTCGAAGGTGATGCTGTCGAGCGCGCGCGTATAGAAGGTCGAGCCCAGGGCATAGGTCAGGGTCTTGCCATCGGCCGACCATTCCATGAAGTCGGCGCCGACATCGGTGATGCGACGGTGCTTCACCTTCGGATCGGACAGGTCGACCTGTTTCACATCGGCCGCCGGGCGTTCGATGACGTGCAACTGCTGGCCGATGATGGCGGCGATCCACTTGCCATCGGGTGCAAGACGCAGGGAATCCACCGGCACCGGGCCATCCTGGAAATACCAGCCAGGGCCATTGACTGACACAATATCGGTGACCGCGCCGGTTTTCAGGTCGATGCGCGACAGGCCGGCGCTGGTTTGCAGGTAGGCTGCGTCCGGCTCATTGGTGAAGGTCGGGCGCTGACCCATATAGGTGGTGACGATATCGCGCGCAGGATCGCCATTGACCGGCAGGCTGACGAGGGTGGCTTCGCGCGTGGCGCCATATTCCATGTAGAGGCGCAGGCGGTCGCGTTGGGCGGAGCGTTCGGCCAGTACCTGCGTACCGTCCGGCGTGAAGACCGGGTAGGTGTAGTAGTCCGAACGCGGGCTGATCTTTTTAGGCGCACCGCCATCAAGCACCACGGTCCAGACATCGCCGGCCTGGCGTGCCGACCAGGTGACATAGGTCAGCGACTTGCCGTCCGGCGACCAGGACGGTTGCCAGCCATCGGCGATCAGGCGTGGTTTGGTGTCGGCGGCGAGCGCCATGACATAGACCTTGCCGAGTGCCGAGAAGGCCAGTTGCGAGCCATCAGGCGACATCTGCGGCGTCTGGATGATGTGGGCGTGGACTGGGCCGGTGTCCTCGGTGATTGTTTGCCGGCTGAGCGCGCCCAACGCTAGCCGCACATGGGCGGTGAAGGGGATAGGCGTCGCCTGGCGATCCAGGGAAATGCGTTGGAACTTGCCGCCGACCGTGATCAGGATCGACCGGCTGTCGGGCGCGAAGCTATAGCGTGGCAGCAGGTCCAGCCAGCTATTGGCCTGGAGCTGGTCGTGCGTAACCGGGAAGGCCAGCCACCTGTCCTCGCCGGTTTGCAGGTTGTGCAGGCGCAGGCCGGTCTGGTTGTCGAAACGGGTGGCGTAGGCGAGGTAGCGGCCATCCGGCGAGACGGCCGGGCGGAAATAGGCGCCGGGATTGCGACTGTGTCCGGAGCCGGAGGGTTCAGCGATCAGGGTGGTTTCGCTGCCGGTGGCGAGATCGCGTTTGATGATGGTCCATTCGTCGCGCGCATCGGGATCGACCGGGCCGACATGGCGCGCCATGTAGAGTGACTTGCCGTCCGGTGACGGCGTGGCGCCCAGTGTACTCAGCCAGGTGTCGCGGCCCTGATCGGCGGTGGCCTTGGAGGGCACGATCAGGGTTTCCGTGCCATCCAGGCCATATTGCCAAAGCTCGTAGGCGTTATAGCTGGGGCGATAGCGGCTGAGGTAGACGGTCTGGCCGTCCGGCGCCCATTCGGGCGACACCAGTACTGTATCGTCATCACCGAAGCTGACCTGGTGGGCGCCCGTGCCATCGGCCTTCATGACCCAGAGATTGTCCGCCCCGGAGGCATCGCTGATAAAGGCGACCTGTTTGCCATCGGGCGAAAAGACCGGTTGCGACTCGAATGGCAAACCGGTGCGCAGGGGCTTGGCCGCGCCGCCTTTCGTATCCAGGGCGTAGATATCGCCCAGCATGTCGAAGACCATCATTTTGCCGTCGGGCGAAACGCCCAGCGACATCCAGGTGCCTTCATCGGTGTCGAAGCTGATCTTGCGCGTCGGCTTCAGTGGCAGGACCTGGCCCTTCGCCTGACGGGGGCGGACATTATCAACCGCGCCGGCGCCATCCTTGATCCAGCCGACAGCATTGCCGAAAGGCACGGGCAGGTCGTCATCATGGGCGTGAACGGCGGTGGCGGCGAACAAAGCCACAAGCGCGAAGAGGGGTAGGGTTTTCATTTCTGATAGACCGGGGGCAGGGCAGAAGGTTTGGCGTAGCGGTCGCGCAGCAAGGTCTGGCGGGTTTCGAGCGAGGCTTCGTGGCCCAGGACGAAGACCTTCCATGGGTAGGTGCCAGGCTCCAGCGGATCGCCATCCCAGATGACCAGGTCGGCCTCCTGGTCCTTCGCCAGGGTGCCATAATGGTCATTGAGGCCAAAGATAGCGGCGGGGTTGCGCGTCATGGCCGCCAGTGCATCCTCGTAGGGCAGACCATTGGCGACGGCCAGGCCAGCCACTTCGCGCATGGCTTCACCGGCATCGTAGGAGAGATAGATGGTGTTGCCAGAGGCGTAGAATGCCATTTGTACGCCGGCCTTGCCGAGGATGGCGGCGTTATCCAGCCGCGCGCCGATCTGGTCGAAGCTGATCGGCAGGTTATCCATCGGATCGAGGATGACCGGGATTCTGGCGGCGGCCAAGGCGTCGGCGCAGCG
The DNA here is from genome assembly GCA_024707255.1 of Asticcacaulis sp. NCBI lineage: Bacteria > Pseudomonadati > Pseudomonadota > Alphaproteobacteria > Caulobacterales > Caulobacteraceae > Asticcacaulis > Asticcacaulis sp. The sequence continues at coordinate 1,029,067 of JANQAC010000002.1, forward strand.
CCAGGCTTCGTCAGCGCCCATGACGGCGACGCGCAGTTTGAAGTCCTTTGCCAAAGCAATTGTCTGACGAATATCGGATTCGCGCTGGGTGACAATGACCAGCAACTGGCCTTTTAACACCTTTTGCAGGGCCTCGGCGTCGAGACGGCTGATCGGCTGATCGGGCTGGCCCGGCTTATAACGCCCGGCCTCGATCAGGGCATTGCGCAGGAGTTGCCACTGGGCGCTGCGCGAACCGCCGGCGGCGGAAAGCGTAGCGCTGCCGATCTGCACGTACATAGCGGCCTGGGGCCGTTCGAGAATGTCGCCAGTCTCTGTCAGGTGGATAGTGGCGGCCTGGCCCATGAAGGGCGCGGTGCCGGCGGCGGCCGGATAGGAGACCGCGCGGGTCAGGCCATCGGCGCGCGCCACGGGCAGCAGCACGCTGTTCGCGTTGAGCGCGTACTGGATGTCGAACGAGGCCCCCAATGTGGTGTTGCTGCTCGATTTGTCATTGGTCTCGTCGGCCGAACCCGTCTCGACCAGTCCAAGCTGGGTGGCGGCGTTCATCAGGCCGGGCGTAACCATCCGGCCGCCGGCGTCGATTACGGTGGCGCCAGCGGGCACGGCGCCGGAAGGGGTGACCGAGACGATCCTGCCGTCATGGACCAATACGGTGGCATCAGAAATCTTGCCGGCGCCGGACATCGTCCAAGCTTCGGCGTGGGTGATGGCCAGATCCTGCGCAAAGGCAGGGGCCGGCAGAAGGACGGCAAGCGAGAGAAGCGTGACGCGGATCATTGAACCACTCCTGCCTTTCGGCCAAGCTGGAAATCGCTCAGGGGCTGATAGGCCGGATCCTGGCGGTCATAGGCGATGGCGCCGTCAATCATGACGGTATCCGCCTTGGTATAGATGCTGAACGGATCGCCCGACCAGATGACGATATCGGCATTATAGCCGGGCGCGAGCGTGCCGATTTTATCTTCGAGACCCAGCACCTTGGCCGGATTGCTGGTGATCCATTTGATGATGTGTTCCGGCGGCTCCGGCAGGCCCATGTGCCGGCCGGCGGCCGCGGCCTTGGCGGCTTCGATATTCAGCCTCTGGCCGATGACCGGCGAATCCGAATGGACGGTGACGCAGGCGCCGGCGGCATCGAGAATGGCGGCATTTTCGCGGATGCCGTCATTGGCCTCCATCTTGAAGCCCCACCAGTCAGGCCAGACAATGGCGCAGGTGCCGGTTTTGGTGAACAGGTCGGGATTCTTGTAGCCCTCGACCGTGTGGTGGAAGGCGATGATTTTGAAATCAAACTCGGTGGCCAGGGCTTGCATCTCGGCCATGTCATCGGCACGGTAGCAATGGATATTGACCCGCAGGTCGCCGTCCAGAACAGCCGCCAGGGTATCGAGCTTCAGGTCACGCGATGGTGGCGGGCCGTGCGGATCGGCGTGATAGTGGTTCCACTGGTCACGATAGGCTTCGGCCTGGCTGAAAATATCACGAAAATTGGCCATTTCGCCTTGCCGGCTGTTTGGCTTCATACCCTTGCCGCCGTAATAGCCCTTGGCGTTCTCGCCGCACGACATCTTGAGGCCCGTTGGCGCATCGGGAAACTTCATGGCGGCGACCGAGGTGGCGGGGATCGAATGCAGCGTCACTGCCCGGCCGCCGATCTGCGGCGTGGAACCGGGCAGGATCTGGAGCGTGGTGACGCCGCCTTGCAGGGCGTAGAGGAAACTGGCATCCTGGGTATTGATGGCGTGCTCGATCCAGGTGTCGGCGGCGATCGGCGAACTCAACTCCGAGACATCGGACGAGTCGCTGTCGATCGAGGTCAGAGGCATCGAATAGGTGCCATCGTGGCTGTGCGGATCGATCAGGCCGGGGGTCACCCAGCGGCCCCTGGCATCGATGACGCGGGCATTGCCACCGTCGAGATGCTGGCCTACCGCGATGATCTTGCCGTCACGGCTCAGCACATCGGCATCATCGAAGCGATGACCGGCGCCATCGAGTACCGTGGCGTGGGTGATCAGCACATCCTGGCGGGGCAAGGGTTTGTAAGTGCTCGGATTGGTGCCGAGCAGGAAGGGGATGGGATGTTCCTGCGTTTTTTCAGCGGCAAAATCAGGCTTTGGCTTTTCGTCGCGTACGACAGGCGGTCGATGCGGCGCGCGGTGGGGTGTGGCGGCCCAGGTCGCGGGGCAAATGAGGGACAGAGCAATGAGGGGCAGCCAGACCCTGGAAAATGAACCCTTCATCGCAACAGCCCCTGTATCGTCAGTTTACGCTTATGAAATATATGGCAAAGGCCCGCCTCCGGATACCGGAAGCGGGCCTCTCTGGATCAGAACTTCCGCGTCAATGTCGCGGTCCAGGTCTGACCGGCGCCGTAAGTACAGCCGACCGAACCGGAGCAGCGGGCGACGTACTTGACGTCTGTAATGTTGCTGCCGTTCAGAGCCAGACGCCAGGCCGGGGTATCATAGTGGATGGCGGCATCGAACAGGGTTGATTGCTGACCCCAGATGCCCGCGCCATAGGAGCCCAGACTCTTGGAGTTGTAACGGACGCCCAGACCAAAGCCGAGACCGCCGAGCGCGCCGGATTTCAGCGTGTAGTCGGCAAACAGGGAAGCCTTGTCTTTTGGAGTCGTCGGCATGGGGCCACCAACTTCAGCCGGATTGTTTGAGGCCAGGACTTCACTGTCCGTATAGGTGTAGGAGCCGTTGATCGAGAACTGCTCGTTGATACGGGCCACAAACTCGGTCTCGAAGCCCTTGACCTCGACTTCACCGATCTGGGTGCTGATGAAGGTGGGGAAATAAACGGTCGAAACCACATTGGTCTGCTTGATATCGTAAACGGCCGCCGTGGCGAAAAGTTTCACGCCGTTGTCCAGTGTACGACCGTCATATTTGACGCCGATTTCCGACTGCTCGCCTTCGGTCGGCCGGAAGCCGGTGCCGATGACAGGCTCGAACGAGGTCGAGTAGCTGGCATAGGGAGCGACGCCATTGTCGAACAGGTAGTTGGCGCCGATACGGTAGGTGAATTTGCTGTCCTTGGTCGTCGTCGCGGGCAGATAGGTTTTTGTGACGATCTTGTCTTCGTCGTAACGGCCACCAATCGTGATAAACAGCTTGTTGATACCGATCTGGTCCTGGACATAGAGGCCGGTCTGCTTCAGGTCCTGGTCGTTGTAGGGATTCCAGGCCGGGTCGGTAAGGGAGGAAGCGTCGCTGTAAACCGGGTTATACAGGTCTATCGATGAGGCCAAGGCAAAGCCGTACTGGGCGAAGTTCTTGACATCGCGGTAGTCGATACCGGCCAGAACCTTGTGTGTCACGCTGCCGGTGGTGAAGGTGCCATCCAGTCGGTTATCGATGGCGAAGCTCTCGACATTTTCCATGTAGGGGAAGCTGTAGCGATCGACCGTGCGGTTATCGGCCTCAAGTGCCGCGCCATAGATCACCTTGCTGTTCTCGCGGTACTTGCTGTACTTGGCGTTCGACGAGAAGGACAGGTTGTTGCTGAATGTGTGCTTGTAATCGTAACCGACGGCCCACTGGTTGCGCTTGTAGATATTGTAATCCGGCTCGCCGAGATTGGCCGATTCACTGACCTGGCCGTTCGGGTTCGGCAGAAGGGTGCCCAGTTCCGGCAGGAAGCCGTTGGTGTCGCCATCAACCTCGTCGTCCTGCAGGTAGGCCAGACCCGTGAGGGTGTCGTTGTCGGTGATCTTCCAGGTCACGGTCGGGGCGATCAGGTCGCGCTTGGCCGAGACGCCGTCGCGCTCCGCGCCGCGATCGAGGTAAAGGCCGGTCAGGCGCGCCGAGACATTGCTGGACAGGGCGCCGGTGACCGTGCCGGCGATCGACTTGTAGTCATAGCTACCGAGCTTGCCCTGGATTTCACCGCCAAAATTGCGGCTGGCGCGGCGGCTGGTCTCGTTATAGAGGCCGCCCGGAGGCGAGTTGCCATAAAGCGTGGCGGCTGGACCCTTGATGATGCTGGCCGTATCGAAAGCGTAGAGATCCACGCCGGTCGAGAAGATGGTGGTGGTGACGGGCGCTGCCAGGCCGTCAACATATTGTTTCGGCGTGAAGCCGCGCAGGGTGACGAAATCGTAGCGCAGGTCGGGGCCATAGTTTTCACCGAAGGCACCAGAGGTGTAGCGTACCGCCTGTTGCAGGTCGGTGAAGCCGAGCAGGTCGATCTGGTCGCGGTTGATGACCGAAACCGACTGCGGAGTCCGGATCAGCGGGATGTCGGTTTTGTTGGCCGACATGGCGCCGCTCGGAACGAAGCGCTTGGACCTGATGATGACGACGGTAGAGCCGTCAACGGTTTCCCTGGTGGTCTTGAGGCCGTCGCCGGTGTCATCCTGCTGTGCCTGGGCGGCGCCGCTGATGCAGGCGGTCGCCACGGTTGCCAGAAGCAGAGCCCGTGTAATGGTTTTATTTATCGAAGTCCGTTGGGTCAGCATTTCAATTCCGCTCCTTATTGAATTGCCCATGACACGAAAATGTCTTGGTAACGTGACGAAACTGTAACTCTCTTTTTTTGAGGCCCGATGTCTAACTTAGGACAGTTTATCTTGCGATCAGGCCGCGTAAAGTGGATGTGGGATCCTATGTTGCCAAAGTGCTTCAGTTTCGGACGATTTGGGCGAAAAAAGGCATTCTGTGAGATAGTTTTTTGTGCGACGCAATATTCTTGAGATGTGTACGGAAATCAGGACGCAGTCTTTTTTCTTGCAAGGCGTTTGCGTGTCCACCACAGACTGATTCCCAGTCCGGCCATGGCGATCAGCCAGAAGCCAATGAGCAACTGCAAAATCCGACCGGTAATCCCGCCGATCTGGCCGGTATGCAGAGGGTAAATCGTATCAAGCACGAGCCGCGCCGGGCCATGCGCCTGACGGGCATCATACGCGCTTAAAATCCGGCCGTCATGCGCGTCTATATATACGGTTGTCAGCCCCCAGATTCGCGGTATTTCGCCATTCGCCCGCAGGCGGACCTTGTACCAGGGCGTGTCTTCGCCAGGCAGGGAGAAGCCGGAAAGGGTGGCGCCGGGATAGGGCGCCAAAGCTGCCGCCAGGGCGGCGGAGGGTTTGATTCTGGTTGTCCGAAGCCGGCCTTATCTCGGCGGGCACCGGGATTTCGGCTTTGAAAAGCCCCTCAAGGCCCTCGTCAAAGGCCAGCAGGACCCCAGCGGAAATGGTGATAAAGGCGGGTACGGCGATCCACAGGCCGACGGTACGATGCCATCCGTGGAGCAGGGGAACGCCGGCCTTGCCTTTCGGGCGGCTGAGCGCCTTCAGCCACTGGCCGGCGCGCGGCCAGGCAAGCTTGAGACCCAGGCCGATGTTTGTCAGGAGCAGGAGGCCGCTGAGACCAAGAAAGGCCCGGCCGGCATCACCCAGCATCAGGGCCATGTGAAGGTCGCTCAGGCGGTCGAATATATTGCCGTCGGAAAGGGTATCGTTGCGCCGGTCACGCAAGGGTTCGCCCTGTCCATCAACACGCAGAGTGCGGTCCGTATCCGCCCGGCTGTAAAAAATATCGAAACGGCTGGCGCTGTTATTGGCCGACCACACGGAAGACACGTGCGTGCCCGGTTCCTGAACCAGGCTGTCCAGTCTTGCACCCAGGCGTTCGGCCTGGAAAGCGGCGCGGGAGCCGGCAACACCGGCGTCGTCAATATCCCAGCGGAAGACGATCAGGCAGCCGGTGACCGCCTGAAAGACCCAGAGGGCGGCAAAAACGAGACTGACATAACGGTGGATGGTCCTGATCTGCATGGTTCGTCTCCCGTTTATTCAGTGTCAGGTGTATGCGCGTTGCGATACCCGTAAAATACGTAGATCAGCACACCGGCCAGCAGGTACAGTCCGAGGAATATGGCGGGCAGGACGTCGCCGCGTCCGGCCTGCGAAAGGATATCCATGCCGACGGGTATAACCATGCCGAAGCACAGCACTATGGCCAGCAAGGGAACATAGCCGATCCAAACCTTGCCGATCGAGAAACCGCCAAGCGGTACGCGGAAAGGGCGGGGCAGGTCAGGACGGCGATTGCGCAGCCAGATCAAGCTGAAGGCGACGATCGAAAAGGCGAGCGCCGTGCCGAAACTGACCATGTCGCCCAGCACGGAAATGGGCAGAAAGGCCGCGATGACCGCTGAGGTGAGGCAGACGGTGATCGTGCCCCACACGGGTGTTCGTAACCTGGGGTGGACCTTCGAGAACAGCGGTGGAATCAGCCCGTCACGGCCCATGGCGTAGCAGATGCGCGAATGACCGTAGCCATTGACCAGCAGGACGGAAGCAAGGCCGGTCAGGGCGCCGATCTTGATGATGAAGGCAAAGGCCGGCTGGCCGATGCGATCGACCGCGACGGCGATCGGATCGGCGACCCCAAGTTCCTTGTAGGGCACCAGGCCGGTCAGGACGGCGGCCACAGCGATATAAAGGGCCGTGCAGACAAAGAGCGCGCCCAATATGCCGATCGGCATGTTCCTTTGCGGATTTTTCGTTTCGCTGGCGGCGGTCGATACGGTTTCAAAGCCGAGGTAGGCGAAGAACAGTATGGAGGCGCCGCGGACGATGCCCTGCCAGCCGAAGGCGAAGCCGCCCTCATTGGCCGGAATGAAGGGGGTCCAGTTGGCCGGGTTCACCGCACCGGTGCCGACAGCCACGAACGCGATGAGCACGGATATCTTTATGAAGACGAGGATGGTGGTGACGAGGGTGGACTTGGAAACGCCCGCCGACAGGATCACGGCGCTGATCAGCAGCGCGATGGCGGCGATCAGGTTAACCCCGCCGCTCAGTGAAAAGCTGGTCCGTCCGTCCACCACCGTTGAGACGACAGACGGCGTAGACAGCCAGGCCGGTATATTGACGCCGAAATCAGTGAGCAGGCTGACCAGGTAGCTGGAAAACCCGACAGCGAGTGCAGAGCCGGCAAGGCCGTATTCGAGCATCAGCAGCCAACTCAGCCCCCAGGCCACAACCTGGCCCAGGGTGGCGTAAGCGTATGTGTATGATGAACCGGAGACCGGGATGGTCGAGGCGAGTTCGGCATAGCACAGGGCGGTAAAGCCGCAGGCGGTCGCGGCCAGCAGAAACGACAGTATGACGGCTGGTCCGGCGAAATGGGCGGCGGCCGTGCCCGTCATCACATAGACGCCGGCGCCGACAATGCAGCCGATTCCCAGCAGCATGAGCTGGAAACCGTCCAGAGTCCGATGCAGGGGATGCTCTTCAGCCTGCAGGGCCTCTATGGATTTTCGGGCGAACAGTCTGGCGGGCATGATTGGCTCCGGTGCTGGGGCTATGTGTAAGGCAGCAGAATTATCGGACGTATAGTATGCGGATAATTTTTAACGCGCTGTGTCTGGCGCGCTACAGCGAATGGAGCGCAAATCATCTATAACGGGCCACATGATGACACGCAGCACGCATGGTGAAGATTATCAGAAGGTCAATCGCCCGATCGCCGTGCTGATTGACGAATATTCACCGGATCATGTCGATCCGCCGCACAGCCATGAACGTGCCCAGTTGCTGTACGCCACATCTGGCGTGATGTCGGTCATAACCGATGAGGTCAGTTTCACCATTCCCCCACAGCGCGGCGTATGGATGCCGGCCGGTGTCCGTCATGAGGCCCACTGCCGGGGGCATGTGTCGCTGCGCACGCTCTATGTCGAGCCGGATGCCGACAGCCGGATGCCGAAGCGCTGCCAGACGCTGAAAATATCGCCCTTGCTGCGTGAACTGATTATCGAGGCGGGCAACCTGCCGATCGAGTACAGCCTCAATGGACGTGAGGCGCGCATAATGGAACTGATTCTCGATGAGATTGCCGAGGCGGTTGAGCATCCGGCATCGGCGCTCAACATACCGATGCCAAAGGATCCGCGCCTCTCGCGCATTTGCCGGAAGATCATGGATGATCCGGCGGCGGAAGATGATCTCGATCACTGGGCCGCAGTGGCCTGCATGGGGCGCCGCACCTTCACGCGCGCTTTCCGCCGGGAAACGGGCATTACCTTCTCAGAGTGGCGGCAGCAGGTCAGGCTGGCGGAGGCGGTATCCATGCTGGCCTCCGGCAAGTCGGTGACGACGGTTGCTTACGAGGTCGGGTATAACAGCCCCAGTGCGTTCGGCACCATGTTCCAGCGCGCCTTCGGTACGCCGCCCAGCCAGTATTTCAGCCAGCTCACAAAGCCGGTCGCGGGCGCCTGATCAGCGGGCCGGATTCTGCCGGCGCATCTCCGTCGCTAGGTCGGTTTCGCCCGCGCGGTCCAGCGCCGCCAGGATTTCATCATATTCCTGCACGGCTTCATCCTGTCCCATCTTGAACGCCGCCTGCACATCGGTAATCCGGGCGTGAAAGCCTACTACGCCCTGCGCCAGCCGTGCCGCGCGTTCGCCCATGTCGTCCAGCGACCAGGCATTGTCGCGGCCCGCCTCCATTGTATCGATAAGGTCGCGCAGGAGCATCTCTATGCCGGGGGCATCTTCAATCAGGCGGATGTCGCAATCGAAAGCGATGCTGGCATAGTTCCAGGTCGGGGCCTGGGTGCGGTCTGTCAGCCATGAGGGCGAGATATAGCCATGCGGTCCCGTAAGCAGCAGGAGGGCGCGGGGGTGAGCGCGCAGGTGCGCGATCTGGGGATTGTTGCGCCCGAAATGCCCGATCAGCCCGGCCAGCCGGCCATTTTCCAAATATGGCCGGACCGGAAGCTGGGTCGCGCCAAAGCCGCCGGCAGCCGTAACGATCCAGGCAAATGGATGGCGGGTGACGATATCGAGGATATCGGCGTCGGATTTCGGGGCATATTTGGCGGGTTTCGGGTCCATGCGCCGGTTCTAGCGCGATAACCGCAAGGGTTACAGCCGCTATTCAGGCCCAACGGTCATGTTTTCGGGCCAAATCCAAGGAAGATGTGCTGGTGCCGGTTGCAGGAATCGAACCCCCGTTTGCGTCAGCAAACAAAAGACCAGACACACGGGTTCATGCAGGAAATGAATGAATCAGTAAAGGTGGGAGTGCTGGTGCCGGTTGCAGGAATCGAACCCGCGACCTGATGTTTACAAAACAACTGCTCTACCATCTGAGCTAAACCGGCGCGCACACTCCGAACCGTCAGGTCCGAGGAGGGGTCTTATGCCGATGGCCGCGCGGCTTGTCCATATCTCATGCGCGGATTTTTTTGCTCATTTGCGCATCATCCCTATATTTCAACCGTCGAAATGGTTTATGACCACGGCCTTCTCATCATTAGAGAGCTGAAAGACCACTATGTCCCGCATCCTGATCACCTCCGCGCTTCCCTATATCAATGGCATCAAGCACCTCGGCAATCTGGCCGGTTCCATGCTGCCGGCGGATGTGTTCGCCCGGTTCCAGAGGGCGCGGGGACATGAGGTGCTCTATATCTGCGCCACCGACGAGCACGGCACGCCGGCTGAGCTGGCGGCCGCCAAGGCTGGCCAGGATGTCCGCACCTATTGCGACGAACAGCATCTGATCCAGAAGAACGCTGGCGAAGCTTTCGGTCTGAGCTATGACTGGTTCGGCCGGTCTTCCTCGCCGGAAAACCGCGAGCTGACGCAGGCATTCTGTGAGGCGCTGGATCGGAATGGCCTGATCGAAGAACGGGTCGACAAGATGGTCTTCTCCATCGATGACGGCCGCTTCCTGCCAGATCGCTATGTTGAAGGCACCTGTCCGCACTGTGGTTACGACAAGGCGCGCGGCGACCAGTGTGACAATTGCGGCCGCCTGCTTGACCCCACCGACCTGATCAATCCCTATTCGGCGGTTTCCGGTTCGCGCAACCTCGAAGTGCGCGATACGCGCCATCTCTATTTGTTGCAAACCAAGGTCGAACCGCAGTTGCGCGAATGGATCGCTGGCAAATCGGAATGGCCGCAACTGGCGCTATCCATCGCCAACAAGCATTTGGAAGAGGGCCTGATCGACCGCGGTATTACGCGCGATCTGAAATGGGGTGTGCCGGTGACCAAGGATGGTAAGCCGCGTCCCGGTTTTGAGGATAAGGTCTTCTATGTCTGGTTCGATGCGCCGATCGAGTATATCGGCAGCACAAAAGAATATTTCACCGACTTGTCTCGGAAGAATGGGAGCAATCCCGACGACTGGCAAAAGTGGTGGCGCCTCGACCAGGGCGCCGATGATGTCCGCTATGTCGAATTCATGGGCAAGGACAATGTCGCCTTCCACACGGTTAGCTTCCCGGCCACCATTCTGGGCTCCGGTGAGCCGTGGAAGATGGTTGATACGCTGAAGGCTTTCAACTGGCTCAACTGGTATGGCGGCAAGTTCTCGACCTCCATGAACCGCGGCGTCTTCATGGACCAGGCACTGGAAATCCTGCCGGCCGATTACTGGCGCTGGTATCTGATCGCCAACGCGCCGGAAAGTTCGGATTCGTCGTTCACCTGGGAGCAGTTCCAGGCCACGATCAACAAGGACCTGGCTGATGTGCTCGGCAATTTTGTCAACCGCATCCTGAAATTTACCGAATCGAAGTTTGACGGCATCGTACCGGCAGGCGGCGAGGCCGGGCCGCTGGAAGAAAAGCTCTATGCCGATATCTCGGCCCTGCTGGTCGAAGCGACCGAGGCTTTCGAGGCGATGGAAATGCGCAAGGCGGCGCAGGCCGTTCGCCGTATCTGGGTGCTGGGTAACGAGTATCTGCAGGAAGCCGCCCCGTGGACGGCCTTCAAGACAGATGTCGAGCGTGCCGGCGTGATCGTGCGCCACGGCCTGAACCTGGTACGTCTCTATGCCACCCTGGCCCAGCCGATCATTCCGTTTGCCGCGCAGAGCATTGCCGATTGCGTTGGGGTTGAATTGCCGCTGGCCTGGCCGTCGATGGACGCAAAGGCTGAACTGAGCCAGTTGCCGGCCGGTCAGAAGGTGCAGTCCGGCGAAGTGCTGTTCAAAAAGATCGATGACGATATGGTCGCCGAATGGGCCGCGCGATTCGGCGGCAGCGAGGCATAAAGGTTACGGCGAATTCAGTAGGCGAACCGTTATCGCTGCGTATACTCCGTTTCATTACGAACGAATGATCGGGGGTAAGTCATGAATCTCGTCCAGTTCCTGTTCAGCTTTCAGGGGCGCGTGCGCCGTCTGCATCTGTGGCTGTTTTTCCTTGTCCTGTCGGTGCTTTACGGCGGCATTTTCTGGCAGTTCGGCCATATCCATGTCGATTACGGCAGCGGGTGGGCACATGGTCGCCATGACTGGTATGGCCCCGGCTTCTGGTTCATCGAGCACAATCCGGGCTTCGGGCTTTTGGGAATCGTGGCGATCTGGATGAAGCTTGCGGTCATCGTCAAGCGCTGGCACGACCGCGAAAAGTCCGGCTGGTGGATACTGATCACCCTGATCCCGTTTATCGGCTGGCTGTGGCAACTGATCGAGTGCGGCTTCATGGACGGAACCCAAGGTCCGAACAAATACGGGCCGTCACCGAAAGGGCTTTGACCGCCGAAGCGTTTCTTTAAAATGCCAGATATTTTGAAGTTTATTGCCGGAGGGCTGATTCTTTCCCGGCTTTTTAGAAGGGGGAATATGTCTCTGTTTCAGACACTCTTTAGGCTCAGGACTCATTGATTGATCCAGAAGGCTACGGTAGCGGCGATGAGTATGGCTGAGAAGAATGTGTGTGCGCATCGTTCGTATCGTGTGTGTATGCGTCGCCAGTCCTTCAGTTTTGCAAACATGTTCTCGACCTTGTGGCGCTGTTTGTAGAGCCGTTTGTCGTAGTCGACCTGGATTTTTCGGTTTTGCCTTGGCGGAATGCAGGGCGTAATACCTTTTTCAATCAAGGCTTTGCGGAACCAGTCAGCGTCATAGCCACGGTCAGCCAGCAGGTCTTTAGCCTTGGGCAAAGAGTCAGGCAGCAGGGCCGCACCTTTATAGTCGCTCATCTGGCCTTCGGACAGAAGCAGCACCAAAGGCCGCCCCTGGCCGTCTGTCACAGCGTGGAGCTTTGAGTTGAGGCCGCCTTTCGTGCGACCGATGCAGCGGGAAAGAGCCCCTTTTTAAGGAGGCTTGCCGCCGTCCGATGTGCCTTCAGATGGGTTGCATCGATCATCAGCCGGTCGGGTTCACGGGCATGTCCGGCCAGAGCCGCGAAAATGCGGTTGAACACACCCAGCCGGCTCCAGCGGATAAACCGGTTGTATAGCGTCTTGTGTGGGCCGTAACCTGACGGCGCATCTTTCCACTGAAGTCCATGTTTTATAACGTAAATAATCCCGCTCACAACCCGAAGGTCATCCACACGCGGTACCCCGTGCGACAGCGGAAAATAGGGACGGATGCGGTGGAACTGGCGCTCAGACAGCAAAAACAAATCACTCATGGCAAGTCACTCCTGAAAAGAGTGAAACACAACAAACCTGATTTGGGAATCCTGTTAATCAACAGGTCCTGAGCCTAGGGACCTTGTTCCATTGGTTGATGTTTTACTTATGAATGGAAATGAATCTGCACACGATTTTTTATGGGGTGAAAATCGCAGCGGTTACTTCGTTCACCTTAAAAGGCCGATTGATTTCTAGTTGATCGAACCGTTGTTTGAGATTCCAGACTTTATTAAAATTGATAGAGCCACGAATTCAATTGAATGTGAAAAGAGTTGGGTTACCCTCAAGGGAGGGGTGAAAGGTAAAATTTCACTTGCTAAAAAAATCAGGTGGCCTTCTGGGCCTTTTCTTTAAAAAGTGGCGGTGTTTAATCCAGATTAAGCGTCAGGTCGTCCAAAGCGTCATAGCCGGACCTAATCGCCGCCAGATGGGCGGGGGCATGGTTCAGGACATAGGCAAAAAAGATGCGCATCAGTTTGATGCGGTTGGTCAGCCAGATTTTGTCCCCGTTTTCCAGTTGTTCACTCGCGGCCACGGCGCCTTTCAGCAGCAGCCAGCCGCCGACCAGATCGCCGGAAAGCGTCAGGTAGGTCGTGGCGGCGGTGGCGACATCAAGGGGCGCGGTCGCTTTTTGTAACAAAAGATAATCCGTGGCAGCGGAAAAGACCGCAAGCGCGGATTTCAAGACTTCACAATCTGCCTTGAAATCCGCCGGCAAGTCACTGTCCAGGAAAGATTTTATATCGTCGGCAAGTTCCTTTGCCGCCATGCCGTCGCTGCCGAGCTTTCGGCCGACCAGATCGGCGGCCTGAATGCCGTTGGTGCCTTCATAGATCGGCGCGATGCGGGCGTCGCGGTAATATTGCGCGGCGCCGGTCTCCTCGATGAAGCCCATGCCACCATGCACCTGGACCCCGGCGGACGCCACTTCAACGGCACGATCCGTGCTCCACGCCTTGGCAATGGGCACCAGAAAGTCCTCCCGGCGTTTGTGGCGTTCGGCATCATCGCCGCGCTTGACTGCATCGATAGCCGAGGCCGTCAGCATACAGATGGCGCGCGCGGCCTCGATCTTGGCTTTCATCACGGCCAGCATCAGACGGACATCCGGATGATCATAGATCGGCGCATAGTCCTGACCGGTGATCAGTGACTTGCCCTGCCGGCGTTCCAGTGCATAGTCTTGTGCCTTCTGCCAGGCCGCATCGGCCAGGCCCACGCCTTCAAATCCGACCGCCAGGCGTGCGGCATTCATCATGGTGAACATGGCCGCCAACCCGCCATTGGGCGGGCCGATCAGTTCGGCTTGTGCGTTCTCGAACGACATGACGCAGGTGGGGGAGGCGTGGATGCCCAGCTTGTGTTCCAGTCCAACGCATTTGACGCTGTTGCGCGCGCCGAGACTGCCGTCCACATCGACCAGAAATTTCGGACAGAGGAACAACGAAATGCCGCGCGTGCCTTTAGGCGCATCGGGCAGGCGGGCCAGCACCAGGTGGATGATATTTTCCGAGCCATCATGTTCACCCCAGGTGATGAAAATCTTCTGGCCGGTAATGCGGAAGGTGCCGTCACCATTGGGTTCAGCTTTGGTGGTCAGGGCCGCCAGGTCGGAACCGGCGCCGGGTTCGGTCAGGTTCATGGTGCCCGACCATTCCCCCGCGATCAGCTTCGGCAGGAACAGGTCTTTCTGGGCTTGCGTGCCGTGTTCATGGATGGCCTCGATGGCGCCCTGGCTCAGGGTTGGCAGCAGGGTAAAGGCCATGTTGGCGCCGTGGAACATATCAAAACAGGCTTGCTCCAGCATTTTTGGCAGGCCCTGTCCGCCATAGGCCGGATCGGCCGCCAGACCGTACCAGCCGCCTTCGGCATAGGTTTTTATGGCCTCCAGGAAGCCCGGCGCGATCACGACCCGGTCGCCTTCCAGTCGGGTGCCACCCAGATCGCCAGCGCGATTAAGCGGCGCCAGCACATCCCCGGCCAGTTGCCCGGCGGCGTCGAGCACGGCGTCACGCAGGTCGGAGTCGAAATCCGGGAAAACGGCGTGACCATAGCTGTCCGACATGCCGATGACATGATCGAGGCAGAAGGTGATATCCTTGAGACTGGGGCGGTAGGTCATTTCGACTCCCTGTTTTTCAGGCAGTCTATGACGGAGAAAATCGCACCGCAAGTTTAATTTACGCGAACGTCAACTTTGATTAAATTGTAATCATGACTATTGCATTTGTTTTTGCATGACCCCTTATGACGGGTAGTGTATGCAAGGCGTATCTGAGGAGAGTGGCCGTTATGACAGATCTGACCCCGACCAGCTATAATCGTTATAGCCGCTATATTCACTGGCTGATGGCCTTCCTGATCCTGTTCATGGTCTTCCTGGGGTGGCGCTTCGAGGATAAGGATACCTTCCTGCTCAATCGCGCCAACCTGCATAAGTCGATCGGTATAACGATTTTGCTGCTGACTTTCCTGCGTATTGGCTTGCGCCTGGCTTACAAGGCGCCGCCGGAGCCGCCCATGCCGAAATGGCAGGCCCTGGCCGCCAAGGCGCTGCATCTCGGCTTCTATGTGGTGATGATCGCCCTGCCATTGTCGGGCTGGCTGATGGTCTCGACCTCAGCGCGCGAAATTCCCTTCTTCGGTATGGCCTGGCCGCATCTGCCGGTGCCGCAGAACCACGAAACGCACGAAACCTTCGAGACTGTGCATGGCCTGTTCGCCAAGCTGATCTTCTACGTCATGATCCCGCTGCATGTCTTGGCGGCGCTGAAGCACCAGTTTGTCGATAAGGATACGGTGGTCGAGCACATGGTGCCGGGTCTGACCCCGCGGCCGATCCTCAATTACCGCTGGCTCCTGCCGATCGGCGTGGTCGCATTGGCCGTGGCGCTCGGTTTTGGCATCTACAGTGGTACGCCGCTGAATGAGGGCCGGGACGCGCCGCCACCGCCGGAGGCCGCGGCCGAATCCGCCTCAGTCGAAGCGTCGGCCTCAAATGCCGCGTCTTCGACCGAAACCGCTGCGAGCGCGTCGTCTGCGGCCGCGGTGACCAACTGGATCGTCGACAAGTCAGCCACAACCATCGCCTTCGCCACCACCTTTTCCGGTGAGGTAATCAATGGTGGATTCAGCAGCTATACGGCCAGTATCGCCTTCGATCCGGAGCAACTCGACTCATCGCACGTCAAGGTGACGATCGATCTGGCCTCGGTCAATTCCGGCGATAGCGACCGCGACGGAACCTTGAAAAGTGATGCCTTCTTCAATGTCGCGGCCACGCCCAAGGCGATTTACGAGGCATCCAGCTTCACCAAAACCGACGCCACCCATTTCGTCGCCAGCGGCAAGCTGACCATGCACGGCACGACCAAACCGCTCAACCTGCCGTTCACGCTGAATATCAAGTCGGGCGTCGCCACCATGTCGGGTACGGTCGATCTGGATCGCACGGCCTTTGGCGTTGGCACGGGTGACTGGGCCAAGACGGATTCGGTACCGGCCAAGGTGACCGTGAAAATCAACCTGAAGGCCAAAGCGTCAAAATGAGTGACGTCGATGCGGCGGTAAGCGCTCTGCGTGAGGGTGCGCTGATCCATCTGCCGACCGAAACCGTCTATGGCCTGGGCGCGCGCGCCGACGATCCGGAAGCGGTCATCAAGGTCTTCGAGGCCAAGGGACGGCCGCGTTTCAATCCGCTGATCGTCCATGTGGGTGAAGTTGATCTGGCCGAATGGATCGGTGTGTTCGACGACCGTGCGCGCGCCCTGGCGAAAGCCTTCTGGCCGGGACCACTGACCCTTGTTGTGCCGGTGCGCGATTCCGGCCCGGCCTGTGATCTGGCGCGCGCCGGGCTCGACAGCGTGGCCCTGCGGATGCCCGCGCATCCGATGGCGCTGGAAATACTGCGCGGTTTCGGCGGCGGTGTGGTGGCGCCTTCGGCTAATCGCTCTGGCCGGCCCAGCCCAACGACGCAAGCGGATGCCTATGAGGAAACCGGCGCCTTTGTGCAGGCGTCGCCGGATGGTGGTGATTGTCCGGTGGGCGTGGAATCAACGGTTGTCAGTTTAATGGGGGATGCTCGCTACCTGCGTGCTGGTGCCGTAACGCGGGCGCAGGTCGAGGCGGTGATCGGGCCATTGGCCCCGGATGAAGCCGAAGGTCACCGCTCGCCTGGACGGCTAAGCCTGCACTATGCGCCGGATGCGCCGGTAAAGATCAATATTGATACACCGTCCGCCGGTGCTGCCTATCTGTCTTTCGGCCCGACGGATTACAATGGCCCGGTTATCCAGCTCAGTACCACGCGGAATTTGCATGAAGCGGCCGCAAATCTCTTCCGGGCTTTGCGCGAGGCCGATCGTCTTAAGCCGCCGGTGATCGAAATCGCGCCTATACCGGAAGAGGGCATAGGTGAGGCAATCAATGATCGCATCAAACGCGCGGCGGGATTTGTCGGCTAGAGCGCAATCCGATAAAGTGGATGCCACTTTTCGTATAAATTGTGCGGTAAAACAAAAAACTTAGATCAGGATATGTTTTGATAGAATCAAAACATATCCTGATCTAAGCGGCCTTCTTCTTTGTCAAAAGGGCCGGCTGCGGGCGGGTAAATACCCAGTCGCTTTCCTGCGATAGATCGGCGCGGAATTGATAGTCGGCCACCCTGAAGTCCTTCAGGCCGTCGATCCGGTCGATACGGTTATCAATCATGTATCGCGCCATCAGGCCGCGCGCCTTCTTGGCGAAGAAGGAGACGATCTTCGCTTCATTGCCCTTGATCTCCAGAAAGCGTGGACTGACGACCTTGGCCTTAAGCGCCTTGGTCAGGGCGGCGCGCGAATATTCGGTGCTGGCCAGGTTGACGAGCGTGTCATCGCCTTGCGCTTTCAACTCCTCGGTCAGGCTTTTGGCCAGGCTGTCGCCCCAGAACTGATAGAGCGACTCCGCCCGTCCTGTTTTCAGTTGCGATCCCATTTCCAGGCGGTAGGGACGGATCAGGTCAAGCGGCCGCAGTACGCCGTAAAAACCAGACAGGACGCGGACATGATCCTGCGCCCAATGCAACCCGGCTGCATCGAGCGTGCGGGCATCGAGGCCGCTATAGACATCGCCATCGAACATGAAGGCGGCGGCGCCCGGTGTCTGGTCTTCAAAGCCCTGATACCGCTCATAATTCAGCTCGCTGAGCGCCGGTGAAATATCCATCAGTTCGGCGATCTGCTTCGGCTTTAATCGCTTGAGGCTTTTCAATAGTTTTGCGCTCTGTTCTGAAAACCGCGGTTCTGTAGGGTTAATGCCGCCATCGAATGGCGTGAGGTCGAGTGACTTGGCAGGCGATAAAAGAGTGAGCATGAACGTTTTTTTTAAGCTTTGCGGTTTAGGGTGCGCGTCACCGGCCAACATACGGATGTTCGACATCTAAAACAATAGAGCCGGCCTGACGTTCAGGACAGAGGCCAGTAGCGTTCCAGTTGCTTAAGTGTACCCGTAACCGATTTCGGCAGGTCCGATCTCGGCGCGTAAGTGTATGACCAAGACAATAGGGGAGCCATCCACATGCCCGTATCCGCCGGTACTGTACTTGTTCTGGAAGACAGCCGCGTCCAGGCGCAACTGATCTCGCGTATGCTCACGCCGCTGGGCTGGTCGGCGGTGCTGAGCTTCGATCACAAGATGGTTTTCCAGCAACTTAAGGCGTCGCGCGTCGATCTGCTGCTGCTGGATGTCTATGTCGATGACGGCAATACCCTGACCTTGCTGCCGGAGATCCGCGAACTGGCGCCGGGCGTGCCGATCGCCATCATGAGTGCCGGCGGAGCGGGTGGCGCGGCGCTGAATTCGACCCTAAATGCCGCGCGGCGCGCGCAGGCGGATTTCGTCCTGCCCAAGCCCTTCGCGCCCGACGACCTGGCTATTATTCTTGATGAGGCCGCGAAGATGCGCCGCGCGCCGGTTCGGCCGAAGCATGTGCTTGTGGTCGATGACTGCCGCGTGGTCCGCAAGCTGACGACTACGGCGCTGGCGGAGGAGGGCTACCGCATCAGCGAGGCGCGTTCGATGGAGGAGGCATTCGATCGCGTCGATATCGCCCACGTCGATGTCGTCATTACTGATATCTTCATGCCGGGCATGGGTGGAATCGAGGGGATCCAGATCATCAAATCGACATGGCCGAAGGTAGCGATTGTTGCCATGTCTGCCGGCTCGGACAATCGCGTGGGCAATGCTCAGGCGCTTTCCGCCGCCAAATATATGGGGGCGGATGCCCTGCTGCCAAAGCCGTTTTCCGCCACCGACCTGACCTATCTGATTGAAGCGATCCTGAGTGAAGCCGGCACCGTTGCCTGACAGGATGGCTTTATGGTTATCTGCCTGTAAACCACAATAATGGTTAAGCAAATAACTTGCATGTAAGTGGTATCTGGAAACCGTAATTGTAATATATTGCCGCATGAATCATGAAAGCTGGCGCATATAAGGGCATCTGCGGGGCGTTATTAAGATTTTAAGTGTTTTTTACTTAAATTCGGGAAACAAGAATAAAGTCGCCGTTTCAAGGGTTCCGTATGAGTCAAGGCAGCGTGCTTATAATGGATCAGAACCGTGATCTGGCGCAGCGCATTGCCTTGATGCTGCATCAGCAGAAGTGGACATCGGTCCTGAGTTTTGATCAGAAAATGGCCATGCGGATGCTGAAGGGCAGCCGTTTCCATTTGCTGCTGTTCGATGCCTATGACGCCAATGGCGCAACAATCGAGCATATCGACCAGATCCGCGGCGAAGCCCAGGATGCGCCTCTGGCCATCATGTCCGATGGCGGTGGGCGCGGCAATGCCATCAATACCGCCATGAACCAGGCGCGTGTTGCCGGCGCGGACTTTGTCCTGCCCAAGCCGTTCAATCCGGAAAAACTGAAAAACCTGCTGGCTGATACCAATGCTTATCATCGCGCCCGCTCAAAGGATCACAATGTCCTGGTCATCGAGGACAATGAAGACCTGCGCAATGATATCTGCCGGGTGCTCAAGCAGGTGGGCTACAAGGTCTCCTATGCTGCCAATATGGAAGACGCCTTCTTCGATCATAATCTCGGTCTGATCGATGTCGTAGTGACGGCGGTGCTTATCCCCGGTATCGGCGGCATCGAAGGCACGGCGCAGATCAAGAGCGACTTTGGCCACTGCAAGGTCGTGGCCATGTCGGAAGGTGTCGACGCCACAATTACCGCTGTTCACGTTCTGGCGGCGGCCAAGGCGGCCGGGGCGGATGCCTTGTTGCCCAAGCCTTTCACCATGCACGAACTGCTCAAGAGCGTGGCTGGTGTTATCCGCGCCAAGGATGATCCGGCGGAAGACCTGGCCCAGGCGGCTGTCGACGCGATTTTCGCGCGCTAAAACAACACATGCGGATTCATGATCCGCTTCGGATCAAGCGCCAGACGCAGGGCCTGCATGGCCGAGATTGCCACCGGATCCTTGTAGAGCAGGGCTTCTTCGGTTTTCATGCGGCCGAGGCCATGCTCGGCCGAGATCGAGCCTTCATATTCATTGACCAGATCATGGACGACCTTGGCGCCGGCGTCGCGCATGGCATTGAATTCGCCAGCGTCCATGCCTTCCGGCACAATGACGTTAAAGTGGACATTGCCATCGCCGACATGGCCAAAGGCCACAAGACGCGCGCCCGGCAGGAAGGCTTCGATGGCCTTGGCGCCTTCTTCCATATATTCCGCCATCCGTGACAGGGGCACCGAAATATCATGCTTCCAGGCGGCGCCCTCGGCCTTTTCGGCGGCGGAATGGTCTTCACGCAGGCGCCAGAACTCGGCGGCCTGGGTTTCGTTCTGGGCGATGACAGCGTCGAGCACCAGTTCTTCTTCGAAGGCGGCCTCCAGCAGGCGCTCCATGGATGAGGCAGCGCCTTCCGGATCGCCGGACGCGACCTCGATCAGTGCGTACCAGGGATATTCGGCACCCAGCGGCTCGCGCGTATCCGGGATATGCTTCAGCACCAGCGAGAGACCATAACGGCCCATAAGCTCGAAGGCTTCGACCTGACCGCCGGTTTCCTGCTTGGCGCGGACCAGCAGATCGATTGCCTTTTGCGCGCTGTCAAACGCCACGATGGCGGTCGAACGCGAATTCATGATCGGG
Organism: Asticcacaulis sp.; assembly: GCA_024707255.1. Classification (NCBI taxonomy): domain Bacteria; kingdom Pseudomonadati; phylum Pseudomonadota; class Alphaproteobacteria; order Caulobacterales; family Caulobacteraceae; genus Asticcacaulis; species Asticcacaulis sp. The sequence continues at coordinate 1,049,632 of JANQAC010000002.1, forward strand.
AAGAGTTTCAGCGAAGCGGCGGTGATGATGCCGAGCGTGCCTTCGGCGCCAATGAACATGTGCTTGATGTCATAGCCCGTATTGTCCTTGCGCAGACGTTTAAGGCCATGGAAAATATCGCCATTGGGCAGGACAACTTCGAGACCGGAAACCAGGTCACGCGTTACGCCATAGCGCAGCACGGCCGTACCGCCGGCATTGGTCGAAATCACGCCGCCGACCGTGGCGGTGCCTTCCGCGGCCAGCGACAGGGGGAAGTAGCGACCAGCCTTTTCGGCGATCTGCTGGGCGTCGAGCAGGGTCAGGCCGGACTCCAGCACCATTGTGTCGTCGGTCGGCGCCACATCGCGGATCGCTTTCATGCGCTCCAGCGAGATCAGGATTTCGCCGAACGGAATTTGCCCGCCGACCAGACCAGTATTGCCACCCTGGGGGTAATGGCGATGTTATTATCGTAGCAGATCTTGACCACGGCTGAGACTTCCCCGGTCGATTTCGGCAGGACGAGCAGGGGCGTGTGTCCCTTCCACTTGCCACGCCATTCGGTCAGCTTCGGGTCGACACGCATCGGGTCTTCGCTGTAACCGGCTTCCCCGACAACGGCCTTGATCTGCGCCAGGACTTCGGGCGAAACGGGCGGAGCGTCAGTGAAGGCGGGCGTAGACATAGCATAGACCTTGATTAAAGATGCGTTGGCGTTGCGTTAAGCGAGAGAGCCCGGAAGTGCAAGACACAAAACCTAATCCATCCGGTCAGCCTGACTCACATCCGGTGCCCGCAGTAGGGGTTGTGTGCTGGCGCGGTGACGAAGTCCTGCTGATCCGGCGCGGACGGGCGCCGCGCCTGGGCGAGTGGTCGATCCCAGGCGGCAAGGTGCATCGGGCGGAGGCGCTTGAGGCAGCCGCCCTGCGTGAGTTGCTTGAAGAAACCGGCGTGCAGGCGAAAATTAGCGGATTACTCGCCATCTACGAGATAATTGAGCCCGGATTTCATTATATTCTGATCGATTATGGCGCCGAGTGGCTTTCAGGGGAACCGGTAGCCGGAGATGACGCCGATGAAGCGCGCTTTATGCCGCTGGGCAAGGCTATGGCATTGATTAATAATGCGGATATGCACGACGTGCTGTTGAAATCCGTACGCGCCAGGTAAGATTCAGGTCGTTAAAAAGGACTGTGACCTTTCGGTCGCGTACGGTCAAAGAATGCAAAAAATCTAAGTTGAGGGGCGTGTGCGGTAATTTCGCGTCTTGTGCGAGTTTCATTTTTGTGGTTAATGCCTGTTAACGGTAATAAAGGTGGTTAATTCCACTCGAATCCGTGCGGCAGGGCTGTAATTCCAAACGTCAGTGCGGAGCTCCAGACTGCGTCAAATGTTCATTTTGGTGAGTCTCAGGAGTAAGTTTATGAAGAAGTTGACTATCGCTGTTGTCGCTATGGTTGTCGCTGCCGGCGCCTCTTTCGCCGTTAGCCAGGCGGTTGCTCACCAGATGCCGACCTGCAACTGCTCGCCGCAGTTCGGTTGCGTCTGTGGTGGTATGCGCTAATTACGCTCGAAACTGACGGAATTCAGTTATAATTTTTACGCCCCGCGCTTGCCGCGGGGCGTTTGCATATTACCGTCTTCGTAACCCTGCAGTTTAAGTGAATCCTAAGGTCTTTATGGCCAAATGGAAGAACTTTAGGTAACGGGAGACGGCATGGGTCGCTCTGATCGCGCAATGAGCATTGCGACCGTAAGGCATTGGCTTGCTTTAGGGGGGGCTCCTGCTCGCCTTTTTTGTGATGCCCATATCGGTGTTTGCGCAGGAACAACCGATCGCCCCGCGGCATGATAAATTGCTGGCTGTATATAATCTGGTGGCCTCCAACCCGTTTATATACACTGAAAATGAGATTGACACTTATGGCGAACGCGCTGTCAGGCTTTCCGGCGATGCTCGAATTCACGCCTTGTGGCGGGTATTATATGCCTACAAAACTGACCAGAATGAAACCAAGCTGTTGGCTTGGCACGACCGCATTCTCAAACTGGCTCAAAAAGAAGACGACACCAATCTCGATTTGCTGGCTCGCTTTATGTACCAGGCATACCAAAGTGAAATCGGCGATTTTAAAGGTTTCTCGGATCGTGAGTGGAGCGCCTATCTGACGACGCCCAATCAGGCGCTGCAAAGCATCGTCATGATCGAACGCGTGCGTTACCTGCAATACTTCGAGCAGTGGGCAGACGCCATCGATCTGGGTGACAAGCTTATTGTACACCTCAAGGCGGAAGGCCCTGATGCCGAACCCGTGCTGGAGGCGGCATATCAGGTTATTGCTTTCTCGCTCGGCGCTGTCGGTGATTATGACGCCTATGCCAACAATATGCTGGCCATGGCGAAATTATCGCAAAAAAGAATGCCTTTTTCTCCCAAAAGCTCGATATGGTCTACGATCTGGCCTTATGGGCGGCGCACGAAAACGATATGCCGGTCGCCGAGCAGTTTCAAAAGCTGCATACTGACTACGTCAATAAGTATAATGTTGAAGACTTGAAGACGTGGGATGAGTTTCTGTGCGCCACTATTGAGGATCAGGCACAAAAATATGCCGCCGTCAGAGAGTGCCTGGCTGAGTCATATGTTACCAAAGGCATCATCAATAATGTGCTGGATGTGTGGAAAATGCGCCTGTTGGCGCGTGCCTATGCTGATGGAACGGACACAACGAAGGCTCGTTTTTACTTAGCCAAATTGCGGGCCTTACCTGAAAGCATGAGCCCGCCTGATCCGTCGTTCGATAAGCGTCTGCAGGCTTATATGCTGCGTGCCGATGGCCGTGGCAATGAAGCTTTTGATGCGCTGGACGAATGGACTCGCACTCAGGCCGCCTATTACGAAAAATCTCGCGTGGACTCAGTGCAGGGTATGTACAAGGCGCTGCGCAAGGAACTGGACAGTAAGACGGCCGAAAGTCGCCTGCTGGTCAAGCAGGTGCAAATGCGAAACCTGCTGCTTGGAGCGGCGGGGCTGATCGCGCTGCTGCTTCTAGTAATCCTCGTCGGCGGTGCCTTATGGGTCTTCCGGATGCGCCGGATGCAGTGGCACCTGCGTGATGCGCACGAACATGCTGAAGCGGCCAATGCCGCCAAGTCGCGCTTCCTCGCCGTCATGAGCCATGAACTGCGCACGCCGCTGAATGGGGTGCTTGGCATGGCACAGGCGCTCAAGAAAAACGATCTTACCGAAAGCCAGCGCGAACAGGTCGACATACTGGTCGATTCCGGCCAGACCCTGCTGGTATTGCTCAATGATGTGCTCGATATGTCGCGGATCGAAGCCGGCAAGATCGAGCTGGCGCCGACGCCTACGACGTTAAAAGACATGATCGAGCGCGTCATCAATACCTATGGGTCGCTGCTGGACGGCAAGGACGTCATGCTGCGTTACGAACTGGATGAAAATGCCAGGGCGCCTATGACCTTTGATGTACTGCGTGTCTATCAGTGCCTGTCCAATCTCGTTTCTAATGCCCTTAAATTTACTGAAAAAGGCACGGTGCGTATCCTGGCTTCGGCTACGTCGCGCGAAGAGGGCGGGTATCGGGTGCGTGTCGAGGTCCGTGACACGGGCATAGGCATGAGCAAGGCCACGCTCGACAAGCTGTTCGAGGCCTTTACCCAGGCGGATGCTGTCACCACCCGTAAATATGGCGGCACCGGCCTGGGCCTGAATATCAGCCGCCGCCTCGCCGAACTGATGGGGGGCACGCTGAGCGTCACCAGTGAAGAGGGGGTCGGTTCGGTGTTCGTCATGACTTTTGAAGCCGGTGAGGTTATGGCCGTGCCTGAATCGGAGCAACCGGAAATGAAGCCCATGCCCAAGCACGATAACAATGCCGACCTGCCGGGTATGCACATCCTCCTGGTCGACGATCACCCGGTCAACCGCAAGGTGGCGCGCCTGTTCCTGGAGCCGTTCGGCTTTATCATTACCGAAGCCGTCGATGGCCAGGAAGCGCTCGATCTCGACATGTCGCGTTATGACCTCGTCCTGATGGACCTCAACATGCCGCGCCTGGGCGGCCTGGAGGCCACGCGCATCTTCCGGTCGCAGGAACCCGAAGGGCAGCATGTGCCGATCGTCGCCCTGACTGCCGATGCCATGCACGACCAGGTCGAAGCCTGTTATGCCGCCGGCATGGATGCGCATATTCCCAAGCCGATCATCATGGATACACTGATTGATACGGTGGCCGGGCTGCTGCGCCTGAAGGAAGATCAGCCGGACGCAAAGGCGGAAGTGGCTTAAACCGCTTTCACGCCGATTTGGCTAGGGCCCGGCCGAAACCCCCTGTATAATGGCCATCACATACCCCATATTGGGCGTGTGATTTCGGGGGAGGCCCTATTGCTGCAATCCATTTCCATTTTCGGACCCTTGACCTTTGTCGTCATCGTGCTCGGAGTCATGATGCTGTTCAGCATCGTGAAGATCGTGCCGCAGGGGTACGAATTTACCATCGAGAACTTTGGCCGTTATACGCGCACGCTCAAGCCGGGTATTGCCTTCCTGACGCCGTTCGTCGAGGCAATCGGACGCAAGGTCAATATGATGGAGCGCGTCTTCGATGTGCCGCAGCAGGACGTCATCACCAAGGACAATGTCAATGTCAAGGTCGACGGCATCGTCTTCACCCAGGTTATCGATGCCGCGCTGGCCGCCTATCGCGTCGATAATCTTGACAACGCCATCACCCAACTGGCCATGACCAACCTGCGTACGGTCGTTGGCGCCATGGAACTGGATGAGGTGCTTTCCCAACGCGACGCCATCAATTCACGTCTGCTGAATGTGATTGATCATGCCACCAGCCCGTGGGGCGTTAAGGTAAATCGTATTGAAATCAAAGATTTGAAGCCGCCTCATGACATAACGGATTCGATGGCGCGCCAGATGAAGGCCGAACGCGAACGTCGTGCGCTGATCATCGAGGCCGACGGTGAAAAACAGGCCGCGATTGCCCGCGCAGAAGGCTCGAAACAATCCGCCGTGCTGGAAGCTGAGGGCCGCAAGGAAGCTGCTTTCCGGGACGCCGAAGCCCGCGAACGGTCGGCCGAGGCGGAAGCCCGCGCCACGGATGTGGTGTCCCAGGCTATTGCCAAGGGCGATGTCAACGCCATCAACTATTTCGTGGCGCAGAAATATGTCGAAGCCTTCGGCCGTTTCGCCGAGTCGAACAATACCAAGACCCTGATCATGCCCGCTGACATGTCGTCCCTGGCCGGAATGGTTGGCGGGGTCGCCGAACTGATCAAGTCGGTCGGGCCGGATACGCCCAAAGCGCCGGCGAAGAAGGCGTAGGAGGCAACCATGGATATGAATGCCATTCTTCTGATGGGGCCGATGTCGATGAATGCCTTCTGGTTCTGGTTCGTCTTCGGCCTGCTGCTGCTCGGCATTGAAATGTTTCTGGGCACGCAATGGCTGCTGTGGGCCGCCGCCGCGGCCGGCGTCGTGGCGGTAATCTGCTTGACCGGCCTGCCGTTCGGCCTGTTCCTTCAGGCCCTGACCTTCGCGGTCCTGAGCCTGGTGATGGGGCTGCTGACGCCGAAATTTCTCAAGGTGAGCAGCCACAGCCCGGATGTCAATGATCCGCACCGGCGCATGGTCGGCAAGGAGGCTGAGGTGCTCAGCGGCTTTGAACTGGTGTCCGGCGGTGAACGGACCGGCCGTGTGGTGTTCGATGGTGTCGAATGGCCGGCCGTGCTGGGCGAAGCGAGCCAGATGAAGCTGGCGGCCAGCGATCGTGTCATCATTGAGCGCATATATGAAGGTCGGGTTTTCGTTCGGCCGGCCTGATTCGCTTTAAAGTCGCATCTTGCCTCGTTAACCATTTTTTGGTTTGATATCCGGCGGACATCTGGTCCGTTTGGGGGAAATCCATGAAAATCTGGTTGCGGCTGACCATGCTTGCGGCGTGCCTCGTATTGCCGACTGTGGCTCAGGCGGGTGCCTGGCCGCAGATGAAGGGCGATACGCAGGCGATTATCACCTATGAACCAGGCGCTGCCGATGATGGGTTCGACGCTTCCGGCGACAAGACGATCGCGCTTGACAGATGGAAGCAGAACAACCTGTCGCTGTTCGTCGATCATGGGGTCACCGAGCACCTGACCCTGACAGCCAAGGTCAACTACCGCGACTATACCACTGGTTCGGAACGCTTTTCCGGCCTGAGTTCGATTGAAGTCGGCGGACGCTGGACAATCAGACGAACCGACGATTTCGTCTTTGCGCTGGGTGCCATGGTCGAAGGTTTCGGCAAAGGACGGCGCAATGATTACGACCAGACTTCTAAGGGCGGGACCGATTATGACCTGCGCGCCTATGCCGGTCGGAACTTCAGGCTGCTGGGCAAGGATGCGTTCGTCGATCTTCAGGCGGCGCGTCATTTGCGCCAGTATGAAGCCAATGAATGGCGTATCGATGCAACCCTGGGGGTAAAGCCCTCGCCAAAATGGATGGTCATGGCCCAGGTTTTCGCCGGCCGCACCGATAAGGCTGCCTGGGGACATGCGGAATGGGCCAATACCGAACTGAGCGTAGTGCGCCGCTTCGGGCCGCAGCAGCAGACCAGCCTGCAACTCGGCCTGCGTCAAACGGCGGCCGGCCGTAATGTACCCGCCGTCCAGGCCGTCGTTGTCAGTCTGTGGAAGACGTTTTAGTCGGCACTTGAGGCCGATTGCGAAGCCGCTGCCGGCGGCGCATAGGGCGTTGTTTCCAGCTTGAGCCAGGCAATCAGATTGCGGCGGTCGGTTTCATTCTGGATGCCCTGATAGCTCATCTTCGTGCCTTTGACGACGGACTGCGGCGCGGCGAGGTAGGTATCCAGCGTGTCGAAGTCCCAGGTAACATTATGCGCCGTCATGGCTTCCGTGAAGGTGTAGCCCGGTTCGGTGCCCGATTTGCGGCCGAAAACACCATAAAGATGCGGCCCCACCAGGTTCATTTTGTCGGGGCCGATCGTGTGACAGGCGCGGCATTTGGTGAACTGCTTTTCGCCGGCAGCCAGGTCGGCGGTATTGTAGGGGGCGGGGAAGGTGGTCTGGATGGCGACTTTTTCCGCGTCGGTATAGACATGCGGTGCCGCCATCACGACGTCCGGCGCATCGTCATTATCCGCCTTGGAATCGCAGCCGCTTAAGATCAGTGCGGCGGCAGAAAATAGTAATATGGCCTTCGTCATGTGATCTGCCTCTGAATGAACGCCCATCTCTTAAGCCAGACCGAGGCGTCTGGCGACCGTTAAAATGTCGCACTCAGGACGAGGCGCTGCTGTCCATGGGGGCGGAAGCCGGTACTTCGCTCGGTGCGGAATCGCCGGGCTCCTGATTACAGGCGGACAGCAGAACTATGGACGTCAGCGCCAGTAGCAGCAGGCGGACAGAGGTTTGATGAGCAATCATGGGAGGCTCCGTATTGCCGGTTCGTAGGGCTTTAACCGGCTTTCTCTCCATCATAATCCACAGCGATCCCTTCAGCCTATCGGAAATATCGCAAGGTGATCCAATGCCGCAGGACTGTGGCAAAACCTCCTCAATCAAAAGAGGAGCGGGGTCTCGAAATCGAGCAGTTTCTGCTTGAGCGGGAGGCCGCCGCCATAACCCGTCAGGGCGCCGTTCTTGCCGATGACACGGTGGCAGGGAATGATCAGGGCAATCGGGTTCCTGTTATTGGCGCCGCCGACCGCCTGGGTGGCCTTGATGTCGCCGATGGCGGCGGCAATCCGCTGGTATGACCAGGTCTCGCCGAAGGGAATGTCACATAGAGCCTCCCATACCCTGAGCTGAAAATCGGTGCCGCGTGGTTTCAGGTCCAGTGTGAAAACGGTGCGTTTGCGGTCGAAGAATTCATGAACCTGCCGCGTCACCTCCCCGAGCCGTGCCGGCGCGTGCTCCGCATGACCGGGACGGGAGTAATGGTGGGACATCTCGCCGTTCAGGAAAATGAACTCAATCAGGGCGCCGTCTTCGTCCACAGTGGCCGCAGCCATGCCAACCAGTGTGTCGATATGTGAAAAATAGAGGGCCATATCACCAGTTTCTCACGCAGATATGAGAGTCTCAAAATCAACTTTTCGGGCATCGCGACGGCGGCTTGACCAAGCCTTAAGACATACGTCAGTAATTTGCTTCAATGAAAAGTGCGAACATGAGTGACGCATTATGTGGTCTGAGGTGCGCGTTGCGGTTTGTGTAGTCCGTGCCCGGTACCGCAGCCAGCGAAGGATATATTCTATGAGCACCGATGCCCTGAAATCTGATCAGCCGCTGGCCAATGTGCTCCTGATCGATGACCGGAAGGCGGATATCGAACTGGCCCGCGTCTTCCTGCAGGTCCGTGACCGGATGCAGTTCAATCTCAAGGTCGCCCATGGGGCAAAAGAGGCGCTGGAAGTCCTGGAGCAGGCCATGATCCAGGGGAAGGCCGTCGATCTGCTGCTGCTTGACATCAACATGCCGGGCATGGATGGTTTCGAGCTTTTGGAGGCGGTGCGCCGGGATGCGGCGTTGAGGCATGTGGCCGTGGTGATGTGTACCGGCTCCACCTATGACCAGGACCAGGTCAGGGCAAAGGCGCTGGGGGCCGTGGGCTATATGGTCAAGCCGGCTTCTCTGGCGCAGCTCAGGCCCATGCTGACCGCCATCCCGACATTGAAACTGGAGCCCGAAGGCGAGGGGGTCCGTCTGCTGCGCGCCGCCTGACATCTGCTGCCGGCGTACTGGCTTTCAATGTAACTTCCGTATCTTGTTTTTATGCGCGGGCGTGGCAGAGTGTGCCTATTGAAGGAGCATTCAAATGGCTGAGACCATCTACCATATCTTCGACAACAACACAGGCGAGGAAATCTACCTGTCGAACGATTTCCGTTTCCAGAGCACGCCCCAGCCGGAACATCGCATCAATGACGAAAACATGCGCGATCGCTTTGGCGGGCCGGCGATCGTCAACCGCGTCGAAACAACCCCGGACGGTTCGATCAACGTGTATGTGGATGGGTCCGAAGAACGCCTAAACGCCGACAACCAGGATAGCGATCAGTCTTACCGGCGCTCATAAGGTGGTCAGACCAGGCCGAGGTGCTCGATGCCGAGGCGACTGGCCTCGGTTTTCAGACCTTTCTGAGCTGCGGCAAAACCGGGCGCGCCGCCGCCATCGCTGTTATAAAGAATAGCGACAGTCAGCTTGCTGTCCGTAAAGCTGCGCAGGTGACCGGTGAATCCGTTGATGCGGCCGCCGTGCGCTGCCAGTTTCAGGCTTTTCATGGTGCCGAGCCCCTGGCCCAGACCATATTCCAGCGGATCGGCGCCCTGACGCTCATAGGCGGGCTTGCCGTTCCGGAGCAGGGTGGGGGTAAGCATGGCCTCCACGCTTTCCGGCTTCAGCACCTTTCCGCTCAGCAGGGCCAGATGCCACAGGCACAGATCTTCCGTGGTTGAGCGGATGGCGCCGGCGCCGCCCGCGAAACTCGGGGAAATAGGCATGGCCAGGTCATATTTCATCGGTGCCCGGAAGTTGGGGCGATAGCCGTTGCAGATGGCCGTGGTGTTGCAGATCTTGTCGATCACCGTCTGGCTCAGTCCGGCGGGTGCAAACAGATGCTGGGCGCAGAAATCGGCAAAGGCCATGCCGGACAGTTTTTCGACCACGATGCCCAGCAGGGTGAAGGCGCTGTTGCTGTAAAGCCAGGTGGCACCGGGCTGGGCGCGGTAAAAGGGCTGGCGGGCGGTAATGATTTTGATGAGTTCGTCGGCCGTGTAGTCGCGGGTCTGCGCCTCGGTCAGGATACTGCTGACCTGGCCGTTGATATAGTCTCCCATGCCGGAGGTGTGGCTGAGGAGCTGGCGCAGGGTAATGTTTTCACCGCGCGGCACCGCTGGCAGGAATTTTGACAACGGATCATCAAGGGTCAAGAGGCCGCCTTCGGCCAGAAGCAGAATGGCCGCGGCCGTGAACTGCTTGGTGATCGAGGCCACGCGAAATCCAGTCTGCGGTGTGGCGGCGGCATTGCTCTCTATATTGGCCAGGCCGAAACCCTTTGAATAGAGCAGCACGCCGGCAGCCATGACGCTGAGGCTCAGGCCTGGCGTCAGCTTCTTGTCGACCATCGCCTGGCCAAGCGCTGTCAGGCTGGGCCAGTCGAGCAGGGGCGGTCCAAGCGTCTTTTTTGCCGGCGTCGCCGGGGTGGCTGCCTTTTCGACGGTCCGGATCAGGGAGGGAGCGGCGGCATTGCCCGCCAGTGCGGCCAGCATCAGGCCGAGGGTTGAGCGCCGTGTCAGGATGGCCGGGTTTTCATGCGTTGCGGTCATAAGCTTACAAACCAGTAGATGCCCCAGGCGCGCCGCCGTCCTGCGCTCAGGGGTGTAAAAAATCGATAGCGAATCTCGCCGTCATTTGCCGGAAAGACTAGGCTAATCGGTAAATGGTTTCAAAATCGTTTTGGTAAACGGGAAATTCACAGGGTCATATTTTTGTGAGCAAAATGTGTTCCAATGGCTGGATTGGCCTGAAAATGCCCGCGAAGATGGCTAACGGCCGGTTAAAATTGCCGCCCGGCCGGGATTTGCGGAAGCTTTTGCCGGGGAGGCGTTTTTAGCGGGTTGATCTCGACATGTGGCAACTAAATAATATTATTTAATTTCAACGTATTAAATTAAAATTTGCCCGCCCATTCCCTGGCCTCCGGCTTGCTGTGTGCATCACCGGCTAAAATAGCTGTGCGGCAAAAGCCGTTTAAATCCCCCGACCAGAATGGAAAGGAAATCCGATGTTGAACAACTCGGTGAACACCAATGTTGGCGCAATGATTGCGCTGCAGAACCTGAACAAGACGAATTCTGAACTGTCTACCACCCAGAACCGGATCAACACCGGTTTGAAGGTGGGCTCAGCCAAGGATGACGGTGCGACCTTCGCTATCGCTCAAAGCCAGCGATCCACCGTTGCCTCCCTGGATGCGGTAAAAGACTCGCTGAACCGGGCGACGTCCTCCGTGGATGTGGCCATGTCGGCGGGTGAAAGCATTTCGGATATGCTCACCCAGATGAAGGAGAAGGCACTCGCAGCTTCCGACACGTCGTTGGATACCACCAGCCGGGAGGCCCTGAACACGGATTTCGCTGCCTTGCGTGACCAGATCACCAAGACCATGTCGAACGCCAAGTTCAACGGCATCAACCTGATTGATGGCTCGCTGCCGGGTCTTGAGGCCCTGGCGAATGCTGACGGCAATTCACGACTGACCGTCGCCGGGCAAAATCTGAGCCTTGGCGGCACGATCGTGACGTTGGCAACGACGGCTGCGTTTGCAACCGCTTCTTCCGCGGGCGCACTGCTGACGACGATTGATGACTCGATCAACAATGTCTCGGCGGCCCTGGCAAAACTGGGTACGTCTTCCAAGGCTCTGGAGGCGCACATGACCTTCATTGGTAATCTGCAAGACTCGGTTACGGCAGGTATCGGCAACCTTGTGGACGCTGACCTGGCGAAAGAAAGCGCGAAACTCCAATCGTTGCAGACAAAGCAGCAATTGGGCGTACAGGCGCTATCCATCGCCAATCAGGCGCCGCAAACGGTGCTTAGCCTGTTCAAGTAACCCTTATGCCGGGGCGGGCCGCGTCCGCCCCGGCTTATTTTCCGTTGTCCCCATTTTGAAGGGGGAGGCGAAGAGCGCAAGCTTGTGGGCAAAAGCTGCCGGCCTCGGCAAATATTGCCGCCCTCCGGCAAAAATTACCCGGCAAAATTATCCTTAATGCGCCATTAAAATGAAATAAATCAGTTCGTTGCGTATTTCTCGAAATTTGGCCGGTGTGGCCTTTTTCTTGCAGTCTCGACCTCAGGCAAAATGCCGCCGGCAGACAAAACGTCGCCGGTTCACTTCTAGAAGAAAGACTAGACAGATGCCCGTGAATAGCGTCAATACCAATGTCGGGGCTATGATTGCCCTGCAAAACCTCAATAAAACCAACACCGACCTGCAAACGACCCAAAACCGCATCAATACCGGTTTGAAGGTTGGCAGTGCCAAGGACGACGGCGCCGCTTTCGCCATCGCCCAAAGTCAGCGTTCGACCGTTTCGTCGCTCGACGCTGTCAAGGACTCCCTGTCCCGCGCGACTTCGGTTGTGGACGTTGCTTCGTCCGCCGGCGAATCCGTTTCGGACATGCTGACCCAGTTGAAGGAAAAGGCCCTGGCCGCTTCCGACACCTCGCTGGACTCCACCAGCCGCAGCGCCCTCAAGGCCGACTTCGAATCCATCCGCGATCAGATCACCAAGACCCTGACCAACGCCTCCTTCAACGGTATCAACCTCGTTGACGGCAGCCAGGGCTCGGTTACGGCTCTTGCCAATGCCGATGGTTCCAGCGTCCTGACGGTTGCCGCTCAGAACCTGTCGCTCGGCGGCAGCATTGTGACCCTCGCCAGCAACGCGTCGTTCTCGACCGCGTCGTCGGCCGGTGCCCTGCTGACCACGCTCGACAGCTCGATCAACTCGGTTTCGGCGGCTCTCGCCAAGCTGGGTACGTCGTCCAAGGCGGTTGATAACCACTTGGAGTTCGTCGGCAAGCTGCAAGACTCGATCACTGCCGGTATCGGCAACCTGGTCGATGCTGACCTGGCCAAGGAAAGCGCCAAACTGCAAGCTCTGCAAACAAAGCAGCAGCTCGGCATTCAGGCCCTGTCCATTGCCAACCAGTCGACCTCGACTGTCCTGAGCCTGTTCCGTTAATCGGTCCAAAGCCTCTTGAAATCGGGAGGCGGGCCACAGGCTCGTCTCCCTTTTTCTTTTCACCCATTCTATCGGAGGGCGCCTGACGTGTAAGAGCGCAGGCGAGTTGCGAAGATGATCAATAATATTCTCAGTTTCCCGCAGGTTCCTGACGTATCTCATGTAAAACCTGCGCCTGACGTGCCTGTCGAGGTTGCCGCCGGTAATGGTTCGGAGCAATCGAAGAATGAATCTGGCGCCGACCTTTCCAAGGGAAGCAGCCAGGGCCAGACGCCGGCCTACATGCTGCGGTTGACGGTCGACAAGGATCCGGACACGGGCGATTGGGTCTACAAGGCCATCGATCGCTATACCGGCGAAGTGGTTCGCGTCCTGCCGCGCCAGGAGCTTACCAGGATGAGGGAAGCGTCGAATTACCAGGCCGGTTCGGTTATAAAGACAGACGTCTAAACCGGACTTTCAGGTCAATATTTGTATTTATCCACCGTGCATTCCCTAATGCGCGGTAAAAGTCGTTTGCGCTCATTAACCATTTGCTTACCATAAAAGTTAAGACTCTGCTGAGTCGGCGTTTTTATAGAAGGTATTTAGGCCATGACAGTGAGCGTTCATACGAACTCCTCCGCGATGATTGCCTTGCAAAATCTTAACGTAACCAACAAAAGCCTGGAGGATGCGCAGCAGAAGATTAGCACGGGCCTGGCGGTTTCCTCGGCCAAGGACAATGCCTCGGTCTACGCCATCGCGCAGGGGCAGCGTGCGGACCTGGGGGGCCTGAACGCCGTGACTGACAGCCTTAACCGCGCGTCTTCCATCGCCGATGTGTCGCTGGCGGCCGGCGAATCGGTTTCTGATCTGCTGAACCAGTTGCGCGAAAAAGTCGTCGGCGCGATGGATACCTCGATCGACACGACCTCGCGCAATGCGCTCAGCAGTGATTACAAGGCCATTCTGGGCCAGATTACCCACGTCGTGGAAAACGCCACCTTCAACGGCTCCAACATTATCGATGGCTCGCTGTCCAACGCCATCCAGTTCATCGCCAATGCTGACGCCAATTCGGTCATCACGCTGAGCGTCCGCACCATGGCCCTGGGCGGACCGATCATCACGCTTTCGGCAGCCAGCGACATTTCGTCGGCTACGGGGGCGTCGCTGCTCCTGACTCAACTCGATCAGTCCATTGACAATCTAAATGCCAATCTGGGCGCGCTGGGCTCGCAGGCCAAGCAGATCGAGGGGCATTTGAGTTTCGTCTCGAAACTTCAGGATCTCGATCACCGGCGGTATCGGCAATCTGGTGGATGCTGACATGGCCAAGGAGAGCTCACGTCTCCAGGCGCTTCAGGTACAGCAGCAACTCGGCACCCAGGCGCTGTCGATCGCTAACCAGTCGCCGCAGCAGATCCTGTCGCTGTTCAAATAGGGCGGCCGGCATCCGGGTGTCTCTCAAAAGGCGGGCTTCAGGCTCGCCTTTTTCAGTTTGGCGTGACCGTCAGGGCGTTATTTTATCAGGACTTCCGGCGCATTAATCTCAAGTGTTTACGACTCTTAAGGATTATCCATCGATACTGAGCACTGATACGTTTCATTCGCCGCCGGACCTGTTGTGACCATCTCTTTTGATGCCTCATTGCTGACCAGTTACTACAATGCCAAGATGGGCATTGCGTCGACGGATGCGTCATCGTCTGGTTCGTCGTCGAGCGGTTCCGCCAGCACCAAAACCAATTCCCCAACAGGGCAGGCGGCGGCGCCATCGGCGCCCTGGACGGGCAGTTCCGGCATGATGTCGGAAGACGACCTGGTCACGAAGGTGCTGGGCGGCCGCCGGTTTATCGACCCCAATGCGGTCACCTCCAATGTGGCGGGCGCCTCGCCCGACTATACCAAGCTCTTTACCCTTTATCAGGGGCTTAATGCTCTGGAAGGGCTGGCCAGCAAGGCGCAGGATTCAAAGATATCCGCCCTGACCCTGGCGGCGGTCCAGCGCCGTTTTGCCGCCGGCATGGCCGAGGTCGGCAGCTATCTGTCCGATACGAAATACGATCACCTGTCCCTGACCGAAGGCACCCTGACCAGTGAGCTCAAGGGCACGGTCGGCACGGCGCGGACCGATACCCTCTATACCGGGCCGGCGATCCAGACCGGTTCCGCTTCGACCGCCGTCAAGGCGTTCGAGGGCGATGTCAAATTCACCATGAGCGTCAAGAAGATCGGCACGGCCACGCCGTTTACCGTCAATATCGACCTGGCTGAAATGGGCACGCAGACCCGCAGCATGTCGAATGTGGTCAGCTACATCAACAGCAAGCTGAAAGAGCAGGGGCTGCAGACCAAGTTCGTGGTTAACCGCACGCCGGCCGTGCCGACCACGACGACGATCAACGGCAAGACGGTCACTCTGTCCGCCGGCCAGGATACGTTCGGGTTGCAGATCAAGGGTGTGACGACCGAGGCTCTGACCATGAGCGCGCCGGCCCTGCAGGATTCGGTCTATGTGGTGCAGACGACCGGCGATCCGACAATCACCACCACCAAGAAAGCGGCGGACGGCACATCAACCACGACCAACAGCGTCACCTCGCAGATATTGAAATTCCAGACCGACAGCTCAAGCACGGCAACTCAGCCGGCGGCGGCGATTTCCAAGGTGGGGGCGCAATACTGGACGGCGGGCGAATCCGGCCAGACCGTGCTGCCCGATTCCGTGGCCAATGTGGACGCCAACGGCTCTGCCGATGATACCATCGCCAATGCCCTGCAAACCGCCGCCGGACCGGACGGATCGCTCTATGTGCTGGCCAATGTCGATAATACGACCGATGATCAGACCATCAAGGGCACGCAGGATGTGGCCCTGATCAAGTACGATTCCGCCGGCAAGATCGTCTTCACGCGCACCCTTGGCGCCAGTGACACGGCCTCGGGCACGGCCACTGGCGGTCTCGGCCGACGGCAAGGTGGCGGTGACCGGTTCGGTGACCGGCGCGCTCGATGTCGCCACCACCAAGGTCACGACCTACGGCAGTGGCACGAATACCGCCACCAGTACTTCGACCACGACCACCAGCCTGAACGGTGCCGACAACACGACAACCGACAGCTTCGTCACGGTCTATGATTCCGCCGGTGTCGAGCAGTGGACGCAAAGACGTGGGGCGAGCGGCGCGGATGAAGCGACCTCGGTGACCTTTGGCGATGACGGTTCGGTCTTTGTCGGCGGCAAGACGCAAGGGCTGATGCAGGGCGCCAGCGGCACGGCCAAGGGCGGCTATGACGGCTATGTCATGGGCTTTTCGGCCACGGGCGATTACAAATTCACCGTCCAGACCGGCACGGCGCAGAGCGATACGGTGTCGCAACTGAAGACGGACGGCAATACGCTCTATGTTGCTGGCGTGGAAAACGGCAATGCTGTGCTGAAAACCTTCGACCTGGGCTCGACCACGACGATGGATTCGAAGGGCGTAACGACGACCAAATACACGGCCACCCAGTCGGCTTCGCGCGACCTGGGCGGCATTGGCGGCGGCACGATCAGCGGCATGGATATCTATAACGGCAAGGTCTATCTCGGCGGATCGTCCGGGTCTGGCAGCCTTTTGAGCGCGACCGGCAATGAGACGGCGCAATATGCCGGCTCCTATGACGCCTTCGCCCTTTCGGTGGATGCGGACATGTCCGTCACCACCAATGACCGCATCGCCTTCTATGGTGGCACGGGCACGGAAAAAGACGCCAAGGTGCAGTTCGCCAATGGCAAGGCGTGGATTTCCGGCCAGACCAATGGCGCGATCGACGGCACGACCAAGATCAACGGCAATGACGCTTATCTGGCACGGCTGAACATCGATACGGGCGCCGTGGAATACCAGACGCGCTTTACCGGCACGAACGGCATGGTGACGCCGAATGCCATCGCGGTATCGGCCAATTCCGGCAGCGTGCTCGATCGCCTCGGCTTGCCGCTCGGCAAGATCGAAACCACCGATTCCAAGCTGATCACGTCGGGTACGAGTGTGCGGACCGGCGACCAGTTCTACCTGGTCGATCCCAAGACGGGCGTTAAGAAGACCATCACCATCGAGGCCAATGACACGCTGGAAAGCCTGGCGACCAAAATCACCCGCGCCTCCGGCTATAAGCTGACGGCCGATGTTACCAAGGTCACTGGCAAGCAGATCGACCGACTGGATATCAAGCCCGCCAACACGTCGAGCCAGATGGAAATCGTCAGCGGCCCGGCGGGCAAGGACGCCCTGGCCGGCCTTGGTCTGGCCTCAGGCATGATCACCAATGACGCCGACAAGGCGATGGATGCATCATCGAGCAATTATCTCAAGTCCCAGAAGACGATGGGCCTGGAATTTGATACCTCGCTGAACCTGAATTCCGACGCCAATATCGCCAAGGCGATCGCTTCGTTGCAGGACACGCTGAAAAACGTCCAGAAAGCCTATACCTATCTGCGTTACGGCGATCCACAGGACAGCGAAAATAGTAAAAAAGGCAAGACCGGCGGCACTGTGCCGCAATATATGACCGACCAGATCGCCAACTACCAGGCGGCGCTGAATCGTCTGACGGGCGGCGGCTAGCCCAGCCGACGCTTGACAGCGGGGCGCGGAACAGGGCTTTTACATCCTCATAATGCAGCAGATTGCCGGCCGTCATTCGGTTGCCATCTTTTCGCGTCAATCGTATTATGGTTAGCAGTCAGGACGCGTGTTTGCGTCAATGAGGGGAGTTCATGGCCAAGGATCAAAAGCGCTGGATCGCCATCGGCACAGGCGCGGCGGTGGCAATTATTGTCGGCATCATACTGGCTATGGGCATTTCGCGCGGCCATAAGGACGACGAAAAGATGAATGATCAGCCGACCGGCCTGACCTTCAAGGTGGCCGATCCGGCGCCGTCGCTCGACACCAAGAAGCCTCTGCGCTGCTATGTCAACGGCGCATATGTCGGCGATGTCACCCTGGCGGAATGCGCCAAAAAGAACGGCGTCGCCGCCCAGTCGCTTGATGTCGGTATCGATGACAACGGTAACCAGGTGGCGGCGCCCACGGCTTCGCTTGTGCCTGTGCCTGGCGCGCCGGGAAGCGCCGAGGCCGCCCAACCGGCCGATCCGGCCCAGGGGGCGGAAATCGTGCCGCCCACGGCGACGGCCGCCGGCCCGACGGCGTCCTGCCTGCGCTACAGCAGCAATTCGTGGAACAAGCTGGCGGATAATATCACGATCGGCCAGTGCGCTATTCTCCTGTTTGATACGCGCTGTGTGTCACCCGGTCAGGCGTCTTATGGCCGCTGGGGCAGCAAAACCCTGCGCCTGGTGCCGAGGCGCGTCGAGCAATCGGATGATAACGCCACCTTCCGCCCGCTGGTCGACCAGGGGCAGGGGTGTTCGGTGCCGATGGTGCGCTGAGGGAATTAAAAGGCGGGGCTTTTGTCCCGCCTTTTTTCATGGATTTTCCTTGGTTTTTTCCGGTTAAACGTGGTTAAATCCGCTGTCTGATTAAGGGGCGGATTACGAAGGATAAGCCATGAAAACCAAGACAATTCTGCTGGGCGGCCTGATCGGTGCTGCGGCCATGACCGGCCTGGCCGGATGCCAGAAGCGCGTAAAGGCGCCGGAGGTGGCAAATGCCTGCTATTATGTCGGCTTTCCCAAAGCAGGCGGCCTGAAATTCAACGAACTGTCGAAGAACGAGCCGGACCTCGAACATTGCGCTGTCCGGCTCTACAATGCCCGCATGGACCTGATGGCGACCCGCACGGCCGGTGAGCAGACGATCGGCGCCTATAATGGCACCTTCCTCTTCGCCAGCGGACGCGAAGTGCGCTATTCGCAGCACTATGAAGGGCCGGCCTTCCCGCTGCTGGTGAAGGCGCCGGACGGCCGTCTGGTGGCGCCGGGATCGGTGGTCCAGGAAGAGGCGCCGACCGGTGAACAGGTGACGGTCGATATCCCGAAAAATCTGCCGCAAATGCCTTCGGACGCCAAGAAGTAACTATCTGTGGAAGAGGCGGCGAGAAGCGGCGGCAAAGCCGTTGCGGGCCTTCCCATGAGCGGCATAAGGTTCTAGTGTTAACTATTCGGCGCCTTCATGGCGAACCGATTCGTCATGGAACAAAAGAGCGTGGAAAGCGCTCAGGCAATAAAGGAAGTTTACGATGGCAGGCAGTGTCAACAAGGTCATTCTGATCGGCAATCTCGGCAAGGATCCAGAAATCCGCAACATGCCCTCCGGCGACCGGATCGCCAACCTGACGATCGCCACCTCCGAGCAGTGGCGCGACAAGGCGACGGGCGAGCGCAAGGAAAAGACGGAATGGCACCGTGTCGTCATCTTCAACGATAACCTGGCCAAAATCGCCGAGCAGTATCTGCGCAAGGGCTCCTCGGTTTATGTCGAAGGCAGCCTGCAAACGCGCAAATGGACCGACCAGAACGGCGTTGAAAAATATTCGACCGAGGTCGTCCTGCAGCGCTTCAACGGAAACCTGACCCTTCTGGGCGGTCGTGGCGACAGCGGCGGCGCCTCTTCCGGTGGCGGTTATGACCAATATGAGGATTCCTATGGCGGTGCGCCCGCTTCCTCCGGTCCGAAGGCGGCCCCTTCCGGCGCGCCGCAGAACTTCGACCTGGACGACGAAATTCCGTTCTAAGGCAGAACTGTACCTCTACGCGTTTTAACAATCCACGCCGCCGTTAAAGGCGGCGTGGATGCATACAAGACATTGAATTCATGAACGATACGACATCTGGCGACGTTTTGGGGCCTGAAGACGAAGATCCCCGTAACGGTTTTGGCGGCCAGCCGCCGACCGGCATCAGCTTCATCACGATCGAAGACGAACTGAAGCGCTCCTATCTCGATTACGCCATGAGCGTCATCGTGTCGCGCGCCCTGCCGGACGCCCGTGACGGCCTGAAGCCCGTCCACCGCCGCATCATGTATTCGATGCACAAAGAAGGGCACACGCCCGAAAAATCCTATGTGAAATGTTCGCGTATCGTCGGTGACGTGATGGGTAAGTATCACCCGCACGGCGATCTGGCCATCTACAACTCCCTAGTCCGCATGGCCCAGCCCTTCTCGATGGGGCTGCTGCTGGTCGATGGCCAGGGCAATTTCGGCTCGGTCGATGGCGATGCCCCGGCGGCCATGCGTTATACTGAATCGCGCCTCTCCAAGCCGGCCATGTCGCTGCTGGCCGATATCGACAAGGACACGGTCGACTTCCAGCCCAACTATGACGGCAAGGAAGACGAGCCCTCGGTCCTTCCGTCGCGCATCCCGAACCTGCTGGTCAATGGCGCCGGCGGCATCGCCGTCGGCATGGCGACCAATATCCCGCCGCACAATCTCGGCGAGGTGATCGACGCCTGCCTGGCCCTGCTCGATAATCCGAACGTTACCCTGGAAGAACTGCTCGATATCGTGCCGGGGCCGGATTACCCGACCGGTGGCGAAATCCTCGGCCGTTCCGGGGCGCGTCAGGCCCTGATGACGGGCCGCGGCTCGGTGGTCACGCGCGGCAAGGCCAGCGTCGAGACGATCCGCAAGGACCGCGAAGCCATCGTCATTACCGAGATTCCCTATCAGGTGAACAAGGCGACCCTGATCGAATATATCGCCGACATGGTGCGCGAAAAGCGTATCGAAGGCATTTCCGATATCCGTGATGAAAGCGATCGCCAGGGTATGCGCGTCGTCGTCGAACTGAAGCGCGAAGCCTCGGGCGACGTCATTCTTAACCAGCTCTATCGCTACACGGCGCTGCAATCGAGCTTCGGCGTCAACATGCTGGCGCTGAATCACGGCCGCCCGCAGCAGATGGGCCTGCGCAAGCTGCTCGAACTGTTCCTCGAATTCCGCGAGGAAGTCGTCGTTCGCCGCACGCGCTTCGAATTGGGTAAGGCGCGGGATCGCGGCCATACCCTGGTCGGCCTGTCGATCGCCGTCGCCAATATCGATGAAGTCATCCACATTATCCGCTCTTCGGCCGATCCCTCGGAAGCCCGTCAGCGCCTGACCTCGCGCACCTGGCCATCCGGCGACATGGCGCCGATGATCGACCTGATCGCCGATCCGCGCTCGATCGTGCTCGAAGACCGTCAGGTCCGCCTGACCGATGAACAGGCCCGCGCCATCCTCGCCCTGACCTTGTCTCGCCTGACCGGCCTCGGCCGTGATGAAATCGGCGACGAGATCAAGACCCTGGCCGCCGCCATCGCCAACTATCTCGAAATCCTGGGCTCGCGCGAACGCATCCTCGGCATCGTGCGCGAGGAACTGAGCGAGGTGAAAGCCCTTTATGCCGTTCCGCGCCGCACGACGATCGTCGATGGTGAAGGCGACATTGAAGATGAGGACCTCATCCCGCGCGAGGACATGGTGGTCACGGTGACCCACTCCGGTTACGTCAAGCGCACGGCGCTGGCCGCCTATCGTGAGCAGCACCGCGGCGGCAAGGGCCGTTCCGGCATGGCCATGAAGGACGAGGACGCCATCACCGGTGTCTATTCGGCCACCACGCACCAGCCCATGCTGTTCTTCTCCTCTACCGGCAAGGTGTACAAGCTCAAGGTGTGGCGTCTGCCGCTGGGTAATCCGCAGTCCAAGGGCAAGGCGTTCGTCAACCTGCTGCCGCTCGATGGCGGTGAAACCATCACCAATATCCTGGCCCTGCCTGAGGATGAAGCCGCCTGGGAACGCCAGGACATCATCTTCGCCACGAAGTCGGGCGATATCCGCCGCAACAAGCTGAGCGATTTCGTCAACGTCAATCGCGCCGGCAAGATCGCCATGAAGCTGGAAGAGGGCGACGCCATTGTCGGCGTGGCCGTCTGCAACGAGGATCAGGACGTTCTGCTGTCCACCTCCGGTGGTCGGTCAATCCGCTTTGCGGTCGACGAAGTGCGTGTCTTCAAGGGCCGGGATTCGACCGGTGTGCGCGGCGTGCGCCTTCTGGGTGAGGATACGGTCATCTCCATGGCGATCCTGAAACGCGTCGAGGCCACGCCGGCTGAACGCGCCGCCTATCTGAAATATGCCGCCCAGCAACGCGCGACGGCCAATACGGAAGAGGGGGAAGAGGCACCGGCGCCTGCGGATGATGACGGTGAGGAAGGCGGCGAAGAAGCCAGCCTGTCACCGGAACGCATCGCTGAACTGGCGGCGGGCGAGGAATTCATCCTGACGGTTTCGGATATCGGCTTCGGCAAGCGGTCATCCTCCTATGATTATCGCCGCACAGGCCGGGGCGGGCAGGGGATCGTCGCCATCGACCTCAGCAAGCGGGGCGGCAGGCTCATTGCCTCCTTCCCGATTGATGCGACAGATGGTCTGCTGCTGGTAACATCGGGCGGGCAACTGATCCGTACCAATGTGACAACCGTCCGCATCGCCAGCCGCAATACCCAGGGCGTCACCATTTTCCGCACCTCAGAAGGCCAGAAGGTGGTCTCGGTTGAACGGATTGTGGAGTCGGGCGAGGACGACGCGGATACAACGGACGAAACCGCATCGGTCACGGACGCGACCTGAATCAGCCGCAGCAAGGGGCGCCGCATGACAACCGACCACAGGACCGGTCTTTATCCGGGGACTTTTGACCCGATCACCAATGGCCACAGTGATATTATCGGGCGGGCGGTCAAGCTGGTCGATAAGCTGGTGATCGGTGTGGCGCGCAATATTGGCAAGGCGCCGATGTTCACCATCGACGAGCGGGTCGAAATGGTGCGCGAACAGGTGGCGTCGCTTGGTGACCGTGTCGAGGTTCTGCCTTTCGACAGCCTTTTGATGCATTTTGCCCAGGAGGTCGGCGCCGGGGTCATCATTCGCGGCTTGCGCGCGGTGGCGGATTTCGAGTACGAATTCCAGATGACGGCGATGAACCAGCAGCTTAACCGCGATATCGAGACGGTTTTTTTGATGGCCGACCCGCGCCATCAGGCCGTTGCGTCGCGTTTGGTCAAAGAAATAGCCCAATTGGGCGGCAGTATCGCGCCGTTTGTGGCCCCCAGCGTGGCGGAACGCCTGCTGGCCAAGGTCGCTCCCAAGGTCGCTCGTTAAAATTAGACAGGAAGAATGATGTCATTGGTGAAAAAAAGTGCGCTTCTGGCGGGGGCGATAGCGGCTTTGATGGCGACTTCCGCGTTTGCGCTTGACCCGGGCTACCGGATGGCGGACCCGAACAATACCCTGGTGATCGATACCACCAAGGGCCAAGTCATCCTCGAAATGTATCCGTCGCTGGCCCCCAATCATGTCGAGCGCCTGCTGACCCTGACGCGCCAGCACTTTTATGATGGCCTGACCTTCCACCGCGTCATCGAAGACTTCATGGCCCAGACGGGCGATCCCAAGGGCGACGGCACGGGCGATTCCACCCTGCCGAACGTGAAGGCCGAGTTTACCGTCCGTCATGATTCCAGCTTCCCGTTCACGGTAGCCACGCGGCCCAAGGGCTCGCTGATCGGCTTTGTCGGGGCTATGCCCGTACAGAGCCAGGTCAATGAACTGATGGCCATTTCCAACGACGGCAAGGTCAATGCCTGGGGGCTGTTCTGCCAGGGCACGGTCGGCATGGCCCACAGCTATGACCCGGATTCCGGCAACAGCCAGTTCTTCCTGATGCGCGGCGCCAATTCGTCGCTGGAGAAAAAATATACCGCCTTCGGTACGATACTCACCGGCCTTGACGTGGTGCGCAAGCTGAAGATCGGCGAGCCGCCCGTCAATCCGGACAAGATGAACACTGTGCGTGTGCTGGCCGATATTCCGGAAGCTGAGCGTCCGCAGGTCGAGGTCATGGATACGGCGTCACCGCAGTTCCAGGCCGTGCTTGACGCCACGCGCAAGGAAAAGGGCGACAATTTCTCCGATTGCGACGTCACTGTACCGGCCAAGATACTGAATGCCGCGTCGGCCACGGCAGAAGCTGCCCCAACGCCGGCGGCACCGGCAGGCAGATAATTAAAAGCGCCGGGCTATTCCGGCGCTTTTTTATTCCGCCACAGGTAATGCCGCTGCCTTAACAGCCGGGCGCGGTCCACGTCGACGCCGCCGACGAGCTTTTTTCTTTGCCATCGAAAGCAGCAACCCTTCGCGCAGGCCACGATCCGCCACACGCAGTCTCTGGCACGGCCAGAGTCGTTGAATGGCTTCCAGTATGGCGGCGCCGGCCAGAACCAGATCGGCGCGGTCCTTGCCGATACAGGGTTCCTGTTCGCGCCCGGCATGTCCGATATCCAGCAGACGAGTGATCACGGACTGCACATGCGCGTGGCTCATCCACAGGCCGTCGACGCGGGAACGGTCGTAGCGTTCCAGGCCCAGATGCATCCCCGCAAGCGACGTGATCGCGCCGGACGTACCGACAATATAGGCTTCCCCCCGGTCGAAGTGTGGGCGCAGGGTTTCCGGATCGGTAAAATGGCGAACCGTCCGGCTGACATCTTCCACCATGGCTTCAAACCAGGCCGCCGTATGGCCGGAAACGGGCTCTGGAAAGCGTTCGGCCAGATTGACCACCCCGACCGGAATGGAGATCCAGTAACGCGGGCGCGGCATCCGGCGGGCCACTTTTAGCGCATTGTTTTGCGCCAGCGTCTGGGCGTCTGATAAGGAGGCGACCGGGGCTGGAGCCTCATCCGCCAGTTCCACCCAACTCAGTTCGGTTGAGCCGCCGCCAACATCCATGACCAGGGCGGCGCGCGCCACGGGGCTGACCTCGCGCGGGTCAAGAAGCGAAGCACAGCCCATCACCGACAGGTGCGCCTCTTCCTCCGGCGAGATAATGGTCAGTTTCAGGCCGGTTTCGCGTTCGACACGGGTAATGAACTCGCGGCCATTGCGGGCGATGCGGCAGGCTTGCGTCGCCACCGCGCGGATGCGCACGGCGCCACGCTTTTCAATCTTTTCAGCGCATATCTTCAAAGCCTTCAGGGCGCGATCCATGGCGCGCTCATGGAGCTGGCCGGAATGGGCCAGGCCCTCGCCAAGCCGCACGATACGTGAAAATGCCTCGACGATGCGAAACTGCGAATTGGCGAAAGTGGCGATCATCAGGCGGCAATTATTCGTGCCGAGGTCGAGTGCGGCATAGACGACCGCGGGTTCGCCGCGGATGGTCAATCCACCGGATGCGTTGCGCGGACCGCCCGACGACTTGCCCCGCCGGTGATCGTTTGAGGGAGCCCGGTACATGGCTCATACCCCGCTTATGGACGGTTGCCGGTCCGACACCATGTCAGAGGCCAGGCCTTCACAACCTGACAGGCAATCTTTCCCCCTTACTTTATGGCCTGCGTCCGGACATGCCAACCCAAAATCGGGCCAGGCCGTAAATTACCCAACGATAATCGCCGTTATTGAAAATAATTTGAAGCCACAACCGCATGGAGAAGGACGGTGCGCTTTACGCCGTGTTCGGTCCATTATGCCGCCAGGGGAATGGGGCAAGGAAGTCGTTTCATGCCAGAACAGCGGTCAGCGAAATTCGATATCGGTCAGGTGGTCAAACATAATCTGTTTGAGTTCCGCGGCGTCGTTTTTGACGTCGATCCGGAATTTTCCAATACGGAAGAATGGTGGCAGGCGATCCCGGAAAGCGTGCGTCCGCAGAAGGACCAGCCCTTTTATCACCTACTGGCCACCAATGGAGAGAGCTGTTACGTCGCCTATGCGTCCGAAGGCAATCTGTGCGCCGACGATACAGGTCAGCCCTTTAGCCATCCGCAGACCCAGTTGATCTTCGAGCGATTCGAGAACGGCCGTTACAAACCGAAAAGCCGAATGGCCAACTGAGGGGCCGTCACCCTGAAAAATGACTTGTGGAAAAACTGGCTGGATCGAACCGGTTCAGGCCTGGTTCATATTACACGGACGATATATGGGGTCCGTGTTACGCTGCTTACCGCCATGAAATTGTCACGCAAATCCTGGAAAGACTTGGTGAGCGCGCTGGGACTCGAACCCAGGACCCTCTGATTAAAAGTCAGATGCTCTAGCCGGCTGAGCTACGCGCTCATGAAGATAAGTCAGACTTGACCCGCTTTTGGAAAGAGCGGATCAACTGGGCTCTTCATAGAGTGGACTATTTAATTTCGCAAGCGCGAGGCGTTGAAAAAAGACGCTTTTTCTTATGTATTGTTTTTTTATGTGCAGAATAAGCTATAACGGGTCTACACAGGACACAGGCGCCGATGGCGTTTCTGGACTGAAGGTATGAGGGGGATGTTGGTGAAGGCTGCCAGTGCTGTGAATATGAAGCTCCGAACGTGCGCCCTGATGGTACTGGCGGGAGGGGCTTTGTTATCGGGCTGCGCCTCGAAACCCCATTATGACGCCAGCGGCGCCGTGGTGGAGAAGCCCAAGCACAGACCGGCCGAGGAAACACAGGCCGTGCGTTCCTCCACGGATGATCAGAGTAATAGCTGGGGCGATGCGGTCATGGCGCCGCTCGAAGACCTGAACCTGCGCCGCAAGGATATTCCGGAAATCCTGACCCAGGCCGTGACCAAGCCCTATGACCTGACCGGACTGGATAATTGCGAGGCCATTGCCTCCGAGGTCACCAAGCTCGACAGCCTGCTGGGCGCCGATTTCGATGAGCCGCCGCCGCCACAAGATACGAAAAGCCTTCGTGAACGTGGCGGCGAGGCCGCCGGCGATGTGGCGCGCGGTTCCGTGCGCAATGCCACGCGCAGCATTATCCCGTTCCGCGGACTGGTGCGCCAGATGACCGGCGCGCAGCGTCACCAGCGAGAAATGGATACAGCCATCCAGGCCGGTAAGGTGCGCCGCGCCTATCTCAAGGGGGTGGGCATGAACAAGAACTGTGCGCCGCCGGCGGCGCCGTCATGGTTCGTCCCGCGCGTCTACACCGATACCTATGCCGGCGGTAAGACCGTTCCCAAGCCGATTCCCGTGCCGGCAAAGCCGAAAAAACTGCCGAAACGCCGCTAAAGCACAGTGGCTTTAAACGTCCTTCGTTTGCCAGCGAGAGAGCAGATCAGCCCGTAAAGCGTCGAAGGTGCCCGCCGTGATGGCGGCGCGGATGCGAATCATTAGGGCCTGGAAGAAGGCGATATTGTGCCAACTGAGTAGCATCTGGCCCAGGATCTCTTCCGATTTGACGAGATGGTGCAGGTAGGCTTTTGAATAATCGCGGCTGGCCGGACAATCGCTTTCAGCATCCAGCGTTGTGTCGTCTTCGGCGAAGCGGGCATTCTTCATATTGAGCGGGCCATCCCAGGTCCACACCTGGCCATGGCGGCCCGAACGCGTCGGCAGGACGCAGTCGAACATATCGACGCCGCGCGCCACGCCTTCCAGCAGGTCGATTGGCTTGCCGACGCCCATCAGGTAGCGCGGCCGATCCCAGGGCAGCAGCGGCGCGCTGTAATCGAGCGTGTCGCACATGGCTTCGTGACCTTCACCGACGGCCAGGCCGCCGATGGCATAGCCGTCGAAACCGATATCGAGCAGGCGCTCCGTCGATTCCCGGCGCAGGTGCTCAAAGGTCGAGCCCTGCTGGATGCCGAACAATGCCTGCGTGTCGCGGGCACCGAACGCGGTCTTTGAGCGCAGCCCCCAGCGCGCCGAAAGCTGCAACGCTTCACGGGCGCGCTTTTCCTCGGCAGGCCAGGAAACGCATTCATCAAGTTGCATGACGATATCCGAGCCCAGCAGGTCGGCCTGGATTTCGATCGAGCGCTCCGGCGACAGGATATGCCGCGAGCCGTCGATATGGCTCTGGAAGGTGACGGCGTCTTCCTTGACCTTGGAAATCTTCGACAGGCTCATCACCTGGAAGCCGCCACTGTCGGTCAGGATCGGGCCATCCCAGCCCATGAATTTATGCAGGCCGCCCAGTCTCGCCACGCGTTCGGCGGTCGGGCGCAGCATCAGGTGGTAGGTATTGCCAAGAATAATCTTCGCATGGGCCTGTTTCACCATGTCCAGTGTCAAGGCCTTGACCGTGGCGGCGGTGCCGACCGGCATGAAGATCGGCGTCGGGATATCGCCGCGCGGCGTTTTCAGCACGCCGGTACGGGCCTGGCCCTGGGAAGCGAGAATTTCAAAAAGGAAGCGGCTCATCGGGACGTATTACTCAGCAAACAGGCATCGCCATATGAAAAAAAAGCGGTAGCCGGTCTCAATGGCGTGGGCATAGGCCCTTTTCATGACCTCGGTGCCGGCCAGGGAACAGACCAGCATGAACAGAGTCGATTTCGGCAGATGAAAATTGGTCATCAGCAGGTCGCACGACCGGACCTTGACGCCCGGCGTAATGAAGATGGCGGTCTCGGCGGCAAAGGGGTGGATAGCGCCTTGCTTATCGCAAGCGGATTCCAGCAGGCGGAGTGAGGTAGTGCCGACGCAGATAATCCGGCCCCCGCCGCGCGCACCGCGTTGATCCGCGCGGCACTTTCCGGCGTGATGATGCCGAATTCGGCGTGCATGACATGATCATCGGTGTCCTCAACCTTGACCGGCAGGAAGGTGCCGGCGCCGACATGCAGGGTGATCCGCTCGATATTCACGCCTTTGGCCGCGAGCTTTTCCAACAGGGCAGGGGTGAAGTGCAGGCCGGCGGTCGGCGCGGCCACGGAGCCCTCGTCACGGGCGAAAATGGTCTGGTAGTCGCTCTTGTCCTGCTCGTCCTCGTGACGCTTTGAACGAATATAGGGTGGCAGCGGCATTCCGCCGACCAGATGCAGACGCTCCAGCAATTCCTGCGGCCCATGCTTGAAATCGAGCGTGTAGAGGCCATTGTGATCCTTGGCGGAAACGACGGCGTTCAGCTCGGCAAGTTCACTCTTAAATTGCAATCGGTCCCCGACCTTCACCTTGCGGCCCGGTTTCAGGAAAGCCTGCCACTGTGAAGCGCCGGTGCTCTTGACCAGAGTGGCCTCGATCATGACCACGCTGTCGTCACGGAGGCGCTGGCCGTCGAGTTGCGTTGGCAGCACACGGGTATCATTGACCACCAGCAGATCGCCGGCCTTGAAGAAATTGGCTATATCGCCAATATGGCTATCGGTCAGCGCGCCGTGTTCATCGACACGCAGCAGGCGGGCGGCCTCGCGCGGTTCTGCCGGTCGCAGGGCAATGCGGTCCTCGGGCAGGTCGAAATCAAATTCGGAAATTAACATGCGGCTGTCTCAAGCCGCAAAAGCGCGTCAGGTCAAGACTTAAACCAGGCCATTATGATCAATGACCGCTTTTCACTGGCGCCGCAAGCCAGTCCAGGGCTTCGTCCATCGTGTCGAAAACGCCGGAGGTTCGGTGCGGAAAAATTGCATCCCGCAAGCGTTTGCGTGCGTGGATCAGCGGGTCGCTGGAAACGACGGCAATGCGGCGGCCGGCATCGTTCCCTTGCGCATATTCAGCCCACCAGCGCCCGAAGGCTTCAGTATCGCTGGATTGGATGACTCCTTCAAAGCGCCGGGCATCGACCAGGAAATCATAAAGCCACGGCGCTTCAACCGTTTGAATGTGCTCGATAATCTGAGCATAAAGCTGGTCGCCCGTCAGGTCCCCGATATAGCGGAAGGCAAGTGTCCGTCTGGCTTCATCGATGGAAAAGGTGACACGGGCACGAAGGCTCATGGTGAGGGCTGCCGTATTATTTTGTTCAGATTACCACACCCACCTTAAGGCTTGATTGACGCTAAGCGGCCCGGAGTGTCTCGCCAGCCTTGATCCAGTCCAGCCCTTCATCAAAGGTATCGAAAATGGCGATGCGGCGATCGGGCATGACATCGAGCATGGCTTTCAAATTGAAAGTGAGGTCGGAATCGCCGCCCACCAGCGCCATGCTGCGGGCCTGATCGCGGCCGCGTGTAAAGGCGGCCCATTTTTCGGTCAGGAATTTCAGGTAATCGCGCGACAGGTCGGCTTCGTAGCGGCGGAAGTCGAAAATAGCGTTGAAAAGCCAGGGACTGTCGACCGTGGCCAGCAGGTCGATCAGATCGGGGCCGGCGTCCTGATCGTTGCGCACGCTGTGAAATCGGATGATCAGGATCATATTGTCGCGGTCAACTGTAACCGCAAAACGCGAACGCTTACTCATACTAAAACCCTTGCAGGATACTCTACTGTTCGGCGGACAAATTGCCGCCTGGGTTGAGTATCCTGCTTTACAGGTCTTAAGATGGCTTTAAATCGAAGACTTAAAACCATTTTTACCATGCACTTTTAAGCGACGTCGGCGGCCACACGCATGGAAACGATCTTGCCCGGATTGCGCGGCGGCTCACCCTTGGGCAGGGCATCGACATTTTCCATGCCTTCGGTGACTTCGCCCCAGACGGTATATTGCTTGTCGAGGAAGCGGGCGTCATCAAAGCAGATGAAGAACTGGCTGTCGGCCGAATCCGGATTTTGCGAACGGGCCATCGAGCAGACACCGCGGACGTGGGGCTCGGCATTGAACTCGGCCTTCAGCTTCTTGCCGGAACCGCCAAAGCCCTGGCCTTGCGGGTCGCCGCCCTGGGCCATGAAGCCGGGGATGACGCGGTGGAAGACGATGCCGTCATAAAAGCCTTCGCGCGCCAGTTCCTTGATGCGGGCGACGTGGTTCGGCGCCAGGTCGGGGCGCAGCTTGATGGTGACCGGACCGGTGTCGAGCGTCAGGATCAGGGTGTTTTCGGGATCGGTGGACATGACGTGTCTCCTTGAGAAAAATCGTGGCCCTGACATAAGAGGTCATCCGGGCAATTGCAAAATAATTCCTACCTGGAGCATTCCGCCGGCTTTTTTCTTCCGGACGGTACATGGCGCAGGACCGGTCGATCTCCTCCTGGATCATCTGGCAACTATTGGCGGCATTGCAGGGCGGGTGCGTGGCCGGCGAGACCATTATGCAGCGCGCGACCAGGCGGTCGGAGGCTGCCTTGCCGATCTCGGACTGGCAGGTGCCGTCGCTGGAGGATGCAGCCACATCGCTGACAGCGGCGGCAGTAGCCATGGGCGACTGGCTGCTTTCGGACATTTCGGCGCTTGCAGAGTCTTGCGTGGCGCCCGTGTCTTTCGGCGGCGAAGGCGAACAGGCGGCGAGACACGCGAAGACGAGTAGGGTAGGGATACGACGCATGAAGTCTCCTTGATTTGGCCAATACCCTAGCAGTACCGGGCATAAGGAAAAAATAGTTTCCGCATTGCGGCCAAAAACCAGTATAGACGCGGCCATGAACGATACTCCCGACGATCCGACTAAGGACGAACCCCGCCGCCGCATGGTCAAGCCACCGGAAGGCGGCAATCTGTCTGGCCGCCACAAGGGGCACACGGCGGTCAAGACGGCGCGTTTCCGCACGCAGTCCTCGGCCAAGTGGCTTGAGCGGCAACTGAACGACCCCTATGTCCTGAAAGCCAAGGCCGAGGGTTGGCGCTCGCGCGCCGCTTTCAAGCTGATCGAACTGGACGAGCGCTTTCACTTCCTGAAAAAGGGCGTCCGCGTGGTGGACCTCGGCTGTGCGCCGGGCGGCTGGGTGCAGGTGGCTATCAAGCGCGGCGCGTCGCATGTGGTCGGCGTCGACCTGCTGCCGGTCGATCCGGTGCCGGGTGCCGATCTGCTGGAAGCCGATTTCACTGACCCCGCCATCGGCCAGAAGCTGATGGAACTGATGGGCGGCAAGCCGGACGTGGTCCTCTCCGACCTGGCGCATAATACAGTCGGCCACAAACAGACCGACCACCTGAAGATCATGGGACTTCTGGAGTTGGCCGGTGATTTCGCGCTCGATAACCTGAAGCCGGGCGGCGCCTTTGTCGCCAAGGCGTTCCAGGGCGGCGAGACCGAACAACTCCTGCTGCGTCTGAAATTGGCTTTTGAGACGGTCAAGCACTTCAAGCCAAAATCGAGCCGCGCCGGATCGACCGAAATCTATATTGTTGCCCTGGGTTACAAGGGATAGAGGTCATGCCGTCCTTCCTGCCCCTGCCGTGGCTTTACCTGATCATCGCCGGTCTGCTGGAGGTCTGCTGGGCCATCGGCCTGAAATACAGCGCCGGTTTCACCAAACCCGTTCCGTCCATATTCACCCTGGTGACCCTGGCGCTCAGCATGTTCCTGCTGTCGAAGGCCGCCAATACCCTGCCGATCGGTACAGCCTATGCCGTCTGGGTCGGCATCGGTGCCCTGGGCGCGGCGGTACTCGGCATTTTCCTGTTCCACGAGGCGGTTACGCCACTGCGCGTCCTGTTCCTTGTGATGCTCCTGAGTTCCATTATCGGCCTGAAAGCGACCGCTGGCTGAGGACCGTGATAACTGTTCACCGATTGAAACAATTATTTCGGTGAAAAGGGCTTTACGTGGCCGTCCGATTCCCATAGGAACAACCCGCAAAATGGAGAGTTCCTTATGGAAATACGCGAAGGCTTAACCTTCGACGACGTTTTGCTGGAGCCCGGTCCCTCGGACGTGGTGCCCACTCAGGTCGATACGAAAACCAAATTCACCCGCGAACTGTCACTGAATATCCCGCTGGTCTCGTCGGCGATGGATACAGTCACCGAAGCGCGCCTGGCCGTGGCCATGGCCCAGGCCGGCGGCATGGGTATTGTCCACCGCAACCTGACCAATGAAGAACAGGCCGAGGAAATCCGCAATGTGAAGCGGTTTGAATCGGGCATGGTCATCAATCCGATCGTCATTCACCCGGATACCAGGCTGGCCGAGGTGCGCGACATCATCGCCCGCAAGCACATTTCCGGCTTTCCGGTGGTCGAGCGCGAAACCAACAAGCTGGTCGGCATCCTGACCAACCGCGACATCCGTTTCGAAGGCGAAGGGTCGAAAACCGCCGCCGAAGTGATGACGAAGGACAACCTGATCACTGTCCGCGAGGGCGAGGGCCAGGCGCAGGCTCGCGCACTGATGGCCAAACACCGTATTGAGCGCATCATTGTTGTTGATGACGCCTATCGCGCGGTAGGCCTGATCACCGTCAAGGACATGGAAAAGAGCCAGGCCTATCCCCCTGGCTGCAAAGGATGGCGCCGGCCGCTTGCTCGTCGGTGGCGCGTCCACGGTCGGCGATGCCGGTTTCGAGCGCTCCATGGCGCTGGTTGAGGCCGGGGCCGACGTGGTGGTCATTGATACGGCCCACGGCCACAGCATACTCGTTTCGCAAGCGGTTGAACGCCTGCGCAAGGAAACCAACAAGGTCCAGATCATCGCCGGTAACGTCGCCACCTATGACGCCACCCGCGCCCTGATCGATGCCGGCGCCGATGCCGTCAAGGTCGGGATCGGTCCGGGCTCGATCTGCACCACCCGCATGGTCGCCGGTGTCGGCGTGCCGCAACTGACCGCCATCATCGACAGTGTCCGCGCCGCCGAGGGAACCGGCGTGCCGATCATCGCTGACGGCGGCATCAAGCTGTCTGGCGACCTCGCCAAGGCCATTGCCGCCGGCGCTTCCACCGCCATGCTGGGCTCGATGTTTGCCGGTACTGAGGAAGCGCCGGGCGAAGTCATCCTCTACCAGGGGCGTTCCTACAAGTCCTACCGCGGCATGGGCTCTGTTGGCGCCATGGCGTCCGGTTCGGCCGATCGCTATTTCCAGAAGGAAGTGCGCGACACCATGAAGCTGGTGCCGGAAGGTATCGAGGGGCAGGTGCCTTACAAGGGGCCGATCTCGCCGGTCATCCACCAACTGGTCGGCGGCCTGCGCGCCTCCATGGGCTATGTCGGGGCGCATACGGTGCCGGAATTCCAGCAGCGCGCGCGCTTCGTCAAGATCACCGGCGCGGGCCTGCGCGAAAGCCATGTCCACGATGTCATGATCACGCGGGAAGCCCCCAACTATCGCCAATAGGACGGGAACCAGTAACTGAAGGGAAAAGCCTGTGACTTATGAACTTTGGATACTGGTCTGGGCGGCGATCCTTGGCCTCATTCAGGTCGGATTGCCGCCGATCGCCGCCATGTCGCGCCAGGGTTATGCCAAATGGAATGCCGGACCGCGCGACACGGCGTTTGACATTGGCCCGCTGGCTGGTCGCCTCAACCGCGCCTTTGCCAATTTCAAGGAAACCTTTGTTTTCTTTGCGGTGATCGTGGTGGCGCTGGCCTTTGCTGGCAAGTCCTCGGAATTGTCGCGCTGGGGCGCCGATATCTATCTGGCGGCCCGCATCTTCTATATCCCGCTCTATGCGTTCGGCGTTGTTGGCGTCCGTTCGCTGGCTTGGATTGTCTCTCTCGCCGGCATTCTGATGTGCCTCTTCACTTTATTCCTCTAAGGATCTGATTTGACTCCCGCTGCCCGACTTCAAGCCGCCGCCGATATCCTCGACCAGCTTTCGGGGACCCGTGCGACTGCCGAGGTGGTGCTGAAACAGTGGGGACAGGTCAACCGCTACGCCGGCTCGAAAGACCGTCGCGCCATCGCCGATCGCGTCTATCGCTGTCTGCGCGGCAAGCAGCGCCTGCTGTGGGCCATGGAACTGGGCGAAAAATCACCGGGGCAGGGCCGGGCGCTGGTCCTCGGCGTCGCTGTCACTGATCGACGGGTTGCCGATCGAAGAGATCGATTCCCTGTTCAGTGGCGGAGGCTACGCGCCCAAGCCGCTGACCGAACAGGAGCGCGAACGTCTGGCGGCGGGCGATGGCGATGCCCCAGCCTGGGTGACCACCGGTCTGCCGGAATTTGTCGTGTCGCGCTTTGAGCAGCAGTTCGGCAAGGACTGGGCCGCCGAAGCCACCGCCCTGATGCTGCCGCGCGCGCCGATCGACCTGCGCGTCAACGGCGCCAAGACGACGCGCGAAGCCATGATCGCCGCACTGGAAGCCGAGGGCCTGTCGCCTGAGCCGACTCCGTTCTCGAAATATGGCATCCGCCTGAGCGCCGAGCCGCCGCCCAATCTCGCCAAGCTCGACATTTATCAAAATGGCCAGATCGAAATCCAGGACGAAGGCTCGCAACTGGCGGCCTTTATCGCCGGCGCCGGGCTGCTGCCGGGCGCGGCGAAGGTGGTCGATTTTTGCGCCGGCGGTGGCGGCAAGACTTTAGCGCTTGCTCAGATGATGGATGGCAATGGCGAAATCTACGCCTGCGACGTGGTGGAAAAGCGCCTGAAAGCCATCGAGCCGCGCCTTCTCCGCGCCGGCACTTCGGCGCATTTCATGCACTTTTTCGATCCTGACGATACCGCGCAGCTAGAACTGCTGAAAGGCGCCGATCTGGTGCTGGTCGATGCGCCATGCTCCGGTTCGGGCACCTGGCGCCGCCACCCGGAAGAAGCGCATCGCCTGAATGAGGCCAAGGTGGCGGACCTGCATACCCTGCAAACCCAAATCCTCGACCGCGCCGCGCAATGCGTGAAGATCGGCGGCCGTCTCGTCTATGTCACCTGTTCGGTGCTTGACGATGAAAACGCCCAGACCGCTGATGCCTTTGAGGCCGCCCATCCCAATTACGACGCTCTGCCGATCCACACGTTGCTGGAGCACAGCAGCCGGTTTATCGATCACGTGGCGCGCCTGACAAAGCTGGCCAAAACCGGCCACAGACTATCTCTCACACCTCATTCGACACAGACCGACGGTTTCTTTATCGCCGCCTATACACGGACCCAATAATCATGGCTTCGCCGCACCACGAGACTCTTCTTATTATCGATTTCGGATCGCAAGTTACTCAGTTGATCGCGCGCCGCGTCCGCGAATGCGGCGTTTATTGCGAAATCCATCCCTTCACCAAGGCCGCCGACAAGATCGATTCCTTGCGCCCCAAGGCGGTGATCCTGTCGGGTTCGCCGCACAGCGTCATCGATGAGGGGCCGCGCATCGACGCCAGACTGTTCGAAATGGGCGTGCCGGTTTTCGGCATCTGCTATGGCGAACAACTGATGTGTGAACTGCTGGGCGGCAAGGTTGAAAGCGGCCATGATCGCGAGTTCGGCCGTGCCGAGATCACCGTCAAGGGGCAGTCGCCGATCTTCAAGGGCCTCGATCCGGTCGAGACCGTCTGGATGAGCCACGGCGATCGCGTCACCGCCATCCCCGAAGGTTTCGAGGTTATCGCTACCTCGGAAGGCGCGCCCTATGCCGCCATCGCCGATGAAAAGCGCAAATTCTACGCCGTGCAGTTCCACCCGGAAGTGGTCCACACCAAGCGTGGCACCGACATGATCCGCAACTTCCTGTTCGAGATCGCCGGCTTCACGGGCGACTGGTCGATGGCCGCCTTCCGCGAAGAAATGATCGCCGAGGATCCGCGCCCAGGTCGGCACGGGCAAGGTCATCTGCGGCCTGTCGGGCGGGGTCGACTCGTCGGTTGCCGCCATCCTGATCCACGAAGCGATCGGCGAGCAACTGACGTGCGTGTTTGTCGATACCGGCCTGCTGCGCAAGAACGAAGGTGAGCAGGTCGTTTCCCTCTTCCGCAATCACTACCATATCCCGCTGGTCCATGTGCAGGCGCAAGACAAATTCCTTGGCGCCCTGGCCGGCATTAGC
Source organism: Asticcacaulis sp. (assembly GCA_024707255.1). Classification (NCBI taxonomy): domain Bacteria; kingdom Pseudomonadati; phylum Pseudomonadota; class Alphaproteobacteria; order Caulobacterales; family Caulobacteraceae; genus Asticcacaulis; species Asticcacaulis sp. The sequence continues at coordinate 1,085,902 of JANQAC010000002.1, forward strand.
GATCCGGAAACCAAGCGCAAAACCATTGGCAAGCTGTTCATCGATGTGTTTGATGAAGAGGCCGGCAAGATTGACGGCGCTGAATTCCTCGCTCAAGGCACGCTCTATCCGGACGTGGTGGAAAGCATCTCGCCGCACGGCGGCCCGTCGACCGTCATCAAATCGCACCACAATGTCGGCGGCCTGCCGGAATATATGAAACTCAAGCTGGTCGAGCCCCTGCGGGAACTCTTCAAGGATGAAGTGCGGGCGCTTGGCCGCGAACTGGGGCTGGACAACGCCTTTGTCAGCCGCCACCCGTTCCCCGGACCGGGGCTGGCCATCCGCATCCCCGGCGAAGTGACGCCGGAAAAGGTGAAAACGCTTCAGGACGCCGACGCCATCTATCTGGATGAAATCCGCAAGGCCGGGCTGTATAACGATATCTGGCAGGCTTTCGCGGTGCTCTTGCCAGTCAAGACGGTCGGCGTCATGGGTGATGCCCGCACCTATGAGGACGTGCTGGCCCTGCGCGCCGTCACCTCGTCCGACGGCATGACCGCGGATTTTTATGAGTTTCCGTGGGCTGTGCTCGGACGCTGCGCCACCCGCATCGTTAATGAGGTGAGGGGGGTCAACCGCGTCGTCTATGACGTTACCTCGAAGCCCCCCGGCACCATCGAATGGGAATAATTAGCCCTTCGCCACTCTTATTGCCTTGCGCCACAAACCTTCGGGTACTGGCGGCGCGATTTCGCCCAGTTGACGCAGATCCTCCAGGATCACGCTCAACTGGGCCGAACTGCCGGGCAAGTTCAGGCGCAGGATTTCCAGCTTGCGCCGCAGGGATGAATAGGCGCTGGCGGCATTGAAATGGCTTTGTGAGCGTTCGCCCCAGCGCTGGACCGCCTGCATCACCGAAATAACCGACACCGCACCGCCGATGACGAAGAGGCCAGCGTTCAGTACATCGCTGTGCGGCTGGTAAAAGTCCTTGTATAGCACAGGCAGGGCCGCCAGGGTCGAGACGAGGAAACCGCCGATCAGGGTAGAGATAGTGGTCACGCGATTGAGCGTATCCATGCGGTTGGTCGCCGCCCAGTGGGCATGAGCCGAGTGACGGACACGGGTTTCAGTTTCATGCAGAATGCGCATGAAATCATCCGTCAGTATCTCGTGAATATTCCCCATCGGCGCCCCCCTGGCGGTTAACCTAACCGCGATCGAGGCAACAGGCAAGCCGGCCTATTTCGGCACCAGCTTCACTTCGTAGAGGTTTGGCCACAACTTGCCGGTGACGAACAGCCGCCTATCCTTGGCGTCGTAGGCAATGCCATTGGCGACGGCGTCGATCTCCAGGCTGGTGTCCTGGGTTTCCGGCAGGCTGTTCAATTGTATAATGCCAGTGATATTGCCGCTCTTTGGATCGATGCGGACAATGTAACGGCTGCGCCAGACATTGGCGTATATTTCGCCGTCCACCCACTCCAGTTCGTTGAGCTGGTCGATGTCGCGTCCGTCCAGTTTCACGGCGATGGTGCGAACGACCTTAAGCGTCACCGGATCGAGAAAGCGGATGGTCGAGGTGCCGTCGCTCATGATCAGGTTCTTGTCATTGACGGTCAGGCCCCAGCCTTCGCCGGTATAGAAGAAGCTGCGCTTGAGTTTGAAATCCTTGCCGGACCAGACAAAACCGGCGCCGCCGGTCCAGGTCAGGCTGACAATATGATCGCCCCAGGGCGCGATGCCTTCGCCGAAATACTTGTTGTCGATTGTGGTCTGGCGGATGACCTTGCCGGTATCGAGCGCCACTTGGCGAATATAGGATTGCCCGTTGCGGCCGGTGCTCTCATAGAGCGATCCGTCTCGGTAATAGAGGCCCTCGGTGAAGGCTTTGGTATCGTGCGGGTAGGTCTTGACGACTTCCAGCCTGTAGACCGGCACGGCCGCCCGCGCCGAACCCATCGTAAGCCCAAGGGCGAGACAGATCAGGGCGAGCGGACGAACGGACATTCAGTACCTCTTAAAGAGCGTTTGCGGCGGAGAGTACCGCCTTTATGCTGGCTGTGGCAACATCATGATCGATGCCGACGCCGAAAATGGTGCGGTCGCCGGCCTTGCATTCGACATAGGCGACCGCCTGACTTTCCGCGCCTGCGTGCAGGGCGTGCTCGGCATAGTCGACGACCTCAAGTCCCAGGTCATAATGGGCGTTTAGGCCACGGACAGCCGAGGAAATCAGGCCATTGCCGTGACCTACTACGGATGTCTCGATTCCGTCCTTTATAATTCGTCCCACGAAGGTTCGCTTCGCGTCCGAACGCACCGGGCCGGCGTGTTCGTATTCGATCAGTTCGTACTTCTGTGGACCGGTCAGGTGATAGGACGACTGGAAGGCTTCCCAGATGTCGCTGCCGCTGACTTCCTTCGCCGAGGCATCGGTGATGTCCTGGACCTTGCGCGAAAAATCGACCTGGAATTTGCGCGGCAGTTTCAGGCCGTGGCCCTGTTCCAGCACCCAGGCGATGCCGCCCTTGCCGGACTGCGAATTGACGCGGATGACGGCCTCGTAGGATTCGCCCAGATCGGCGGGATCGATCGGCAGGTAGGGCATTTCCCAATAGCTGTCATTGCGCTTTTCGTGCGCCGCGAAACCCTTCTTGATGGCGTCCTGGTGGGAGCCGGAAAAGGCGGTAAAGACCAGTTCGCCGGCATAGGGGTGGCGCGGATGGACCGGGATATTATTACAGTGGACGACCGTGTTCACGACCTCGCGCATATTGGAGAAGTCGAGTTCCGGAGAGACGCCCTGCGTATAGAGATTGAGCGCCAGGGTGACCAGATCGACATTGCCGGTGCGCTCGCCATTTCCGAACAAGCAGCCTTCGATACGGTCGGCGCCGGCCAGCAAGGCCAGTTCGGCGGCGGCGGTGCCGGTGCCGCGGTCATTATGCGGGTGCAGGCTGATGACCACGCTGTCGCGCTTATTTATGTTGCGGCAGAACCATTCGATCTGGTCGGCATAGGTATGCGGCCCGGCTACCTCCACCGTGGCCGGCAGGTTGAGGATCAGCGGGCGTTCCGGCGTTGGCTGTACCACGTCGATCACGGCATTGCAGACCTCCAGGGCGAATTCCGGCTCAGTGGCGGTGAAGGTTTCCGGGCTGTACTCGAAGCCCCATTGGGTGGCCGGTTGCGCGGCGGCTTCCGCTACCAGCAGGGCCATGCCCTTGCGCGCCAGGGCCAGCACTTCCGGCTTGTCCATGTCGAAGACAACGCGGCGGAAGAGGGGGGAGGTGGCGTTATACAGGTGAACGATCGCCTTTTTCGCGCCGCGCAGGGCCTCGAAAGAGCGCTTGATCAGGTCCTCGCGCGACTGGGTCAGCACCTGGATGGTGACGTCGTCGGGGATCAGGTTTTCCTCAATCAGCTTGCGCACGAAATCGAACTCGGTCTGCGAGGCCGAGGGGAAGCCGACCTCGATCTCCTTCAGGCCGACCTTGACCAGCAGGTTGAAGAACATCAGCTTCTTTTCGACGTCCATCGGATCGGCGAGCGCCTGGTTGCCGTCGCGCAGGTCGGTGGAAAGCCAGCGCGGCGCCTTGGTGGTGACCTTGTCGGGCCAGGTCCGGTCGCGCATGTCTATGCCCAGGGAGAATGGGCGGTATTTGGTTTCGGGATTGGACAGCATCATGGGTGAAAACCCTTACTTTTCATAAATCTGGCATAAATTGTGACGCGCGACGCTCGGCTTACAGGTGGGCGCAAACCTGCAAGCTGGTGCGAATTCGCGCGGTGTGTAGCAGAAGAAGGGACATGATCGAAACCCGAAACGGGGAGAAAGCCAAAAAAAGACGCGAGGAAAACACCTGATCGCGTTTACGCGAGCAGGGTGCCAATAAGGAGCGCAGTAATGGCTTTGGACGTGATCATGGCGGGGTTAATGTCACGATGCGCGGCCGCCGTCAATGAGCGGCCAACAAATTGCATGATTTCCTTGTCTTTTCGCCCGACACGCGCTATTGGCACCGGTTCATGACTTTGTGATGTCGCCAGATGGCCGCCGGAAATGCGTGCGGGCCAGGTGATATCGTTACTTTATTGAGGTGCCGGATGGCTCGCGTTACCGTCGAAGATTGCGTCGAAAAGATCGACAACCGTTTCAACCTCGTCCTGCTGGCGGCTCATCGCGCCCGCGCCATTTCGTCGGGCTCGTCGATCCTGGTGGACCGCGACAACGACAAGAACCCGGTTGTATCCTTGCGCGAAATCGCCGATGGCGTGCTGGAGCCGGGCACCCTGACCGAAAGCCTGATCGCTTCGCTGCAACGCGTCGATGAGCGTACCGAGGCCGAGGAGGAGGCCGAAACCCTGGCCCTGCTGGCCGATCCGTCGCACCAGCAAATGTCGGAATCGGAACTGATCCGCGCCCTGCAATCCGACCGCGATGGCGGCCAGGAAGAGCGCTACTAAGAGCGCTACTGGATTTCGCTTCCCAACTTATTATTTAAAAGGCTCAGGGCTATCCTTGGGCCTTTTTTGCTTGTGTAAATCTGCACTTGTGAGAGACTTTTTAACTCCTGATCCGTTTAGATTAAGGGTGTAGCGTACAACAGGACGGAATTATGTCGGCGGAAAGCGAACAGGTATTGGACAAGGCCACGCAAGGTGCGATTGCGCCTATGGCCGTTCCTGTGCCGGGTGTTCAGCCTGAACCTTCCACACCGGCGCCCAGCCGTCAGAAATTCCTGCGCCAGATCGAGCTGATCGACCGGGTGGCCGCCTATGACCCGACGGTCGACGAGGCCATGCTCAACCGCGCCTATGTCTACGCCATGAAGATGCATGGCGCCCAGCTTCGCGCATCGGGCGATCCGTATTTTGCCCATCCGATCGAGGTGGCGGGCATACTGACCGACTACAAGCTCGATGCCGCCGCCATCGCCACCGCGCTCTTGCACGATACCATCGAGGATACGCCGGCCACACGCGAGGAAATCGCCGCCAAGTTCGGCGAGGATGTCGCCAGCATGGTGGAAGGCGTCACCAAGCTGACCCGGCTGGAACTGCAATCGGAATATACCAAGTCTTCGGAAAACCTGCGCAAGTTTATCCTGGCCATTTCCAAGGATATCCGCGTCCTGCTCGTCAAGCTGGCCGACCGCCTGCACAATATGCGCACCCTGCATTTCGTGGCACCGGAAAAGCGCGAACGCATCAGCCGCGAAACCCTGGAAGTCTATGCGCCGCTGGCTCGCTCGATCGGTTGCAACCGTTTCGCCACCGAACTGGAAGATCTGGCCTTCTCCTTCATCAATCCGCTGGCGCATCAGGCGATCATTCACCGTCTGGAGGAAATGCGCGCTGAAAAAGGCGCCACCATCGCCGCCATTGCCCGCGATGTCGCCGGCAAGCTGGAAAAGCAGGGCATTTCCGCCAAGGTGATGGGGCGCGAGAAATCGCCCTATTCGATCTGGAAGAAACTGCAAAGAAAGTCGGTCGGCTTCGCGCAACTGTCGGATATCTATGCGTTCCGTGTAGTGGTGAATAGTGTTGAGGAATGTTACCGCGCGCTCGGCATCATCCATCGCGCCTGGCCATGCGTGCAGGAACGCTTTAAGGACTTCATCTCGACGCCGAAATCCAACAATTATAAGTCTCTGCATACAACCGTGGTTGGCCACAAGGGCACGCGGATCGAACTCCAGATCCGCACCGAGGAAATGGACCGTGTCGCCGAAGAGGGCGTGGCGGCGCACTGGGGTTACAAAAATCAGGCTTACGGTTTCGACGAGGAGGCGGCAACGCGCGATGGCGGCCGCAACCCGATGAATAGCTTACGCAATATCGTCAATATCGTCGAAAGCGGCGGCGACAGCGAAGACTGGGTCGAACATGCCAAGATGGAGATGTATCTCGATCAGGTGTTCGTTTTCTCGCCGAAGGGCCGCCTGATCTCGCTGCCGCGCGGCGCCATGCCGCTCGATTTTGCCTTCGCTGTCCATACCCAGGTGGGCGAAACCGCCATCGGCTGCCTGATCAATGGCGAGCACAAGCCGCTGCGCACGGTTCTGCAAAACGGCGACCAGGTTGAAATCCTGACCGGACTGGAATCGCGCGTCAACCAGGACTGGTTTTCGCTCACCGTCACCGGCAAGGCGCGCTCGGCTATCCGCCGGCACCTGCGTCAGCGCGAGGCGGGCGATTTCATCAAGCTCGGCCGCACGGCCGTGGAACGCGCCGCCGCCCAGGTCGAAAAGGCGCTGAAAGATATAAGCTGGCGCCCGGCCTTCGAGCGCTTCAATGTCACCAGCGAGGACGACCTGTTTGAACTGGTCGGCCGTGGCAAAATTTTTCCGGCTAAGGTGCTGGAAGCCATCTTCCCCGGCCTGAAGCTGCCTATGATGCTGACCACCGATACCCTGACGCGCATCCGGGATGGCGCCGGCGGGGCGGCGTTTGTGCGCGGCAGTGCCTTGCGCGAAAGCCAGACGGTTATTTTCTCGAAATGCTGCTATCCGGTGCCGGGCGACCGCATCGTCGGGATTGTCGAGGATGACGGCGTCCATGTCCATTCCATCGAGTGTGAAAATCTCGAAGCGCTGGAGGAAATGGACGGCGAAAAGGACCGCTGGATCGACCTGCATTGGACGCTGAATGCCGAGAAGAACACGCTTTCCGTGGCGCGCCTGCGGGTAAATATGCAGAACAAACCGGGTGTGCTGGGCCAGGCCTGTACCCTGATCGGCGAGGCCAAGGGTAATATCATCAATATCAGCATTGCCAACAAGCCGATGGACTTCCTCGATGTCGATTTCGATATAGAGGTGCTGGACGCCCGCCACATCACCAACATCTCGGCCGCCCTGCGCACCTCGCCGATGATCGAAAGCGTGGAGCGGGTGAGGGGATAGATGGCTGTTCTCAATATTACTTTACCCAATGACCTGCCTGAGGATAGCGAACAGGCTATACTGCTTCTGAAGAATTTGGGTTACAGCAAGATTGCGTGTATTAAGGCTCTCAGAGAGAGATATGGAGTGAGTTTGGCCGATGCGAAAAAGCAGGTCCATTTCAGTCCGGCCTGGAAGGAGCGGCGTGAGGATGATGAGCGCTTTCATGCCCAATTGGAAAAAGCTGTTACTGAGCTAGGCTTGATCACGAAGGAATAGGAAAAACTTCGGTAAGACTGTTCCCAATCCTTATCGAAGGCGTTAAACAGCCGCTATTCGACAAAGGATTCCCGCCATATGACTTCCGAAGACGTAATCAACGAGTTCCGCGCCGCCAATGCCCTGCGCGAAGGCCATTTTGTGCTCTCATCAGGCCTGCACAGCCCGATGTTCCTGCAAAAGAACCTCGTCTTCATGAATGCCGATCGTTGCGAACGTCTGTGCAAGGCGCTGGCCGAAAAGATCACGGCGCAAGTCGGCCCGGTCGATGTCGCCATTTCGCCGGCCGTGGGCGGCATCATTCCCGGTTACGAAACCGCCCGTCACCTGAAAGTCCCTTCTATGTATGTCGAGCGTGAAGGCGGCGAGTTCAAGCTGCGCCGTGGCTTCCATGTCGAGCCGGGCCAGAAGGTGGTCATGGTCGAGGATATCGTCACCACCGGCCTGTCGTCGCGCGAATGTATCGCCGCCATTAAGGCTGCCGGCGGTGACGTGGTCGCCGCTGCCTGTATTGTCGATCGTTCCGGCGGCAAGGCCGATGTCGGTGTGCCGCTGATCGCCCTGGCCTCGCTGGAAGTGCCGGCATACCCTGCCGACAACCTGCCGCCCGAACTGGCCGCCATCCCCGTCGAGGATCCTGGTTCGCGCCGCCTAGCCAAGGCCTGAACATCATGCATGATCGCATCCGTTTGGGCTTGAATGTCGATCACGTCGCCACCGTGCGCAATGCGCGCGGCGGACATGCGCCTGATCCGGTGCGGGCGGCGCAACTGGCGCTTAAATCCGGCGTCGACGGCATCACGGCGCACCTGCGCGAAGACCGCCGGCATATCCTGGATAAAGACGTAAAGGCCTTGAAAGAGGTCTGCGATACCTTTGGCCGCCCGCTCAACTTCGAGATGGCGGTGACCGATGAGATGGTCGGCCTGGCGTTGAAGATGAAGCCCCATGCCGCCTGCCTGGTGCCGGAACGCCGCCAGGAACGCACGACTGAAGGCGGCCTGGATGTGGTCGGGCAGATCGATGGGGTTGGCGCCGCAGTGGCGAAATTCAACGCCGCCGGTATTCGTTCGTCCCTGTTCATCGCCACCGACCCGGCGCAGATCGATGCGGCGGCGAAGGTGAGGGCGCCGGTCGTCGAGTTTCATACCGGCGCCTTGTGTGATGCTTTCCGTGAACAGGAAGATGTCATTTTTCACAACGAACTGAACCGGTTGCAGGCGGCGGTTCGGCAGGCGCATGAACTGGGTATCGAGGTCCACGCCGGCCATGGCATCGATTACGACACCGTGCCATTCATCGCGCGTATTCCGCGTGTCCGCGAACTGAATATTGGCCATTTCCTGATCGGCGAGGCGATCTTCGTTGGTCTTGAACCCGCCCTGCGCCGGATGCGCGAACTGATCGACCTGCACCATAAGGGCGTTGTCGAGTGATTTTGGGCATCGGCGTCGATCTCTGCGATGCCCGGCGCATCGAATCCTCGATGGAACGCTTCGAGGGCCGCTTCCTTGATCGCATCTATACCCCGGCCGAGCAGCAACATGCCCGCGCCGCCGCCAAACCGGCCTTGAGTTTCGCCAAGCGCTTCGCCGCGAAGGAAGCCGTCGCCAAGGCGTTCGGCACCGGCGTGCGCGGCTTCCTGTTCGTCGATATCGAGGTGGTCTCCGGGGCGTTGGGTAAGCCGCATGTCCTTCTGCATGGTGGGGCGGCTGAGGTTTTGCGCGGTCTGGTGCCGGAAGGGCGGACGGCGCATATCCACCTGTCCTTAAGCGATGAAGACCCTTACGCCACGGCCTATGCAATCATCGAAGCTTATTGATTCTGAACAAGGTTTAATGTCAGCCGGGAAAAGAGCCTTGTGCTTGCCATAATCTGTGGTTAGGTGACACACCGTAACAGATTAAAGCAATTTGGGGGCGATCCTTATGGCACAGCACGACGACACAGCGAATGAGGTGATTGCCGCTGCGGCCAATGCGGCGGAAAAGATCGACCACGAAACCGCCGCTGCCGTCGATAACGCCCCAGAGGACGAGCCGGAGGAGGTCGATACGCGGGACGCCAAGCAGGTCGCGGTCGATGAAGCCAAGGAAATCTTCAGTGTCGTCGCCGTGGCGCTGATCCTGGTCATGATCCTGCGCACCTTCCTGTTCCAGCCTTTCACCATCCCCTCGGCATCGATGGAGCCAAACCTTTATGAAGGCGATTACATCATCGTCTCCAAGTGGGATTACGGCATTTCGAAATATTCCTTCCCCGTAGCTCTGCCGTTCATCAAGGGGCGCATAATGAACCATGCGCCGAAGCGCGGCGATATCGTGGTCTTCAAACTGCCGAGCAACACCAAGATCGATTACATCAAGCGCGTCATCGGCTTGCCGGGCGATACGGTCCAGATGAAGCAGGACCAGCTTTACGTGAACGGCGTGGCTGTGCCGAATACCGAGCTCGGCCCGGTCGACGCCAAGGGTTTCGAGGCGCGTTATGCCACGGCCTATCGTGAAACCCTGCCGGATGGCCGTACCCACCTGATGCAGGATATCGTCAAGGACGGCCGCGCCGACGATACCGGCGAGTTCATCGTGCCGGCCGGCAACTACTTCATGATGGGCGACAACCGCGATAATTCGCTGGACAGCCGCTTTTCGCCGGATGATCCCTATGAACCTGGCGTCGGTTTCGTGCCGGAGGAAAATCTCGAAGGCCGCGCCGTGCTGATCCTGATGTCGTGGAAGGAAGGCTCGTCCCTCTGGAAGCCTTGGACCTGGCTGAACTTCCACTGGAACCGCTTCTTCAAGCCGCTGCACTGACAGGCATGTCTGTTCAGGTTCGTGAGGCCCTGCCGTCCGATCTGGACGGACTGCTTACGCTTTACGCGCAACTGAACCCTTTCGATCCGCGCCTGCCGGACGATACTGCTGTACGGATTTTCACTGAAATCCAGGCAAGGGCAGGGCTGTCCGTTCTGGTGGCGGTTATCGATGGTCATATGGTCGGATCGGTAACCTTGGTCATCCTCCCCAACCTGACACGCGGCGGCGCACCCTACGCGCTGGTCGAGAATGTCGTGACCCATGATGGCCACCGGCGCCGGGGCATTGGCCGGGCGCTGCTGGCGGACGCGGCCCGCCTCGCCGAAGCTGCCGGTTGCTACAAGCTGATGCTGATGACCAGCCGTCCTGAGCCGCATGTCCGCGACTTTTACACAGGATGCGGTTTTAGCCAGAACAAGATCGGCTTTCAGATGCGTTTTGGCGGTCATTGATCGGCAAAAGCGTGACGTACGCAATCCTTTGCCTTTGGTCATGGCTTGATGTAAACGCAGGCACATGAACGTCCGTGTCTCTCCATCGAAAGAGTCGAACCTGCGCCTGAAGGCCATTGACGCCTTGCAGGACAAGCTCGGCTATCGTTTTCATGACCCGGAACTGCTCGAACTGGCCCTGACCCACGCCTCCGTGGCTGAAGGCGCGCGCAAGATGGCTGATAATGAACGCCTGGAATTCCTGGGCGATCGTGTGCTGGGCCTGATGACCGCCGAAACCCTGATGGAGGCTCTGCCAGAGGCCACCGAAGGCGAACTGTCGCGCCGCTTCCATACCCTGGTCAGCCGCGAAACCTGCGCCGATGTCGCCCGCCAGATCGATCTGGGGCCGGCCATCCGCCTGGCCGCCGGCGAAACCAAGAGCGGCGGTCGCAGCAATCCGACCATCCTGGGAGACGCCTGCGAGGCCCTGATGGCGGCCGTCTATATCGATGGCGGTTACGAGGCGGTCCTGCGCTGCTTCAAGCCCCTGTGGGTCAAGGCAGTAAAGGAGAGCGGCAATGTCTCGCGCTCCAATCCGAAATCCTATCTGCAGGAATGGGCGGTGGCGCACGGCATGGGCGCGCCGGTCTATACGCTGGTCAGCCGCAAGGGGCCCGACCACGCGCCTGTTTTCACCATCGAGGTCCGCATCGACGACCTGCCCCCGCAATCGGCCAGCGGCAAATCCCGCCAGGAGGCCGAAAAGGCCGCCGCGCTTGGCCTTATCGAACGAGAAAAACTGAATTGACCGATTCCACCACACGCTGCGGCTTTGTCGCCATCATCGGTGCGCCGAACGCCGGCAAGTCGACGCTTGTCAACCAACTGGTCGGCACCAAGGTGTCCATCGTTACCCAGAAGGTGCAGACGACTCGCTTCCCGGTGCGCGGCATCGCCCTGCACGATGACTGCCAGATGATCCTGGTCGATACGCCGGGCATCTTCAAGCCGCGTCGCCGCCTGGATCGCGCCATGGTCAAGTCGGCCTGGAGCGGTGCCGAGGATGCAGATTGCATCGTCCTGCTGGTCGATGCCGCCGCGCAACTGGCAGTGAAACACCCGAATGCCGAGACGAAGGCCACCGGCGCCGATCACAAGGCGGTCGAGGATGTTGAGATGATCGTCAAGGGCCTGCAGGAGAATAATGCCAAGGCCATTCTGGCGCTCAACAAGATCGACCTGATGAAGAGCGAGAACCTGCTGGCCATAGCTGATGAGCTTTATAAAGCGGGCGTCTTCGAGGACGTGCTCATGATCTCGGCCGAGAAAGGCCATGGTGTCAAGGATCTGCGTGCCCTGCTGGAAAAGAAGATGCCGGAAGGGCCGTGGCTTTATCCGGCCGATCAGGCGGCCGATGCGCCGGTGCGTATCCTGGCCGCCGAGATCACCCGCGAAAAGCTGTTCCTGCGCGTGCATGAAGAACTGCCCTATGCTGCGGCTGTGGTCACGACCAAGTTCGAGGATAAGCCGGACGGTTCGGCGCGTATCGAACAGACCATTTTCGTTGAACGCGACAGCCAGCGCTCGATCGTTCTGGGCAAGAATGGCCAGACCCTGAAATGGATCGGCATGAAATCGCGTGAGGAACTGGGCAAGCTGCTCGACCGCCAGGTCCATCTCTTCCTGCATGTTCAGGTCGAGGAAAAGTGGAGCGAGGACCGTGCTTTGTATGCGCAATTCGGGCTGGAGTATGAGTCTTAAGAATGGAATTTGAGGATGAAGCCATTGTCCTCGGGGCCCGGTCCCATGGCGAAACCGGCGCCATAGTCCATGTCCTGACCGAAAACCACGGTGTCTATGCCGCCCATATTTCCGGCGGAGCCTCGCGGCGGATCAAGCCATTACTGCAAGCCGGCTCCAGTGTGGTCTTCGCCTATCGCGCCCGCCATGCCGATCAACTGGGCGCGGCCACTTTGGAAGCGTCCGGCCCGTCACCGGACCTGCTCGATGAGCCGCTGGGTCTGCTGGGCCTGCAATGCGCCTGCGCCATGGCGCAGACCGTCCTGCCTGAACGCGACAGTCAGCCCGGCGCCTATCATGCTCTGTCGGGTCTGCTTGGCCTGTTTGCCTTCCCGGAAATCTGGCCGGCGGTCTATGTTTGCTATGAAGCCGGCCTGCTGGAAGCGCTCGGCTTCGGCCTTGATCTCAGCGCCTGCGCGGTCAGTGGCGATCATGATGATCTCATCTATGTCAGCCCGAAATCGGGCCGGGCGGTCGGGCGCAGGGCGGGCGAGCCTTATAAGGATAAGCTCCTGCATCTGCCGGGCTTCATGCTATCGAGCCAGGGCGGGCTGGCCGAGGGCGATGTGGTGCGCGGTCTGGAACTGACGGGCTTCTTCCTGGAGCGCCACGTTTTCCACCCGCATAATAAGCCGCTGCCGGATATACGTTTACGGCTGAAGAACAGCCTGGCGTCCTGAGGGGTTGCCTCGACTCAGTTGCGTCCTTAAAAACGACCGAACGGTTTGGTAACGGATTTTATGCCATAACCCTGTTACGAAGCTGGGAGTCGTCAAGAGCGTATGTTGCCATACAGTGAGCAGGACCTGTTAGCCGCCAATGTCAATCCGGCCACCCAACTGGCCACTGACTACCTGAATCTGTTCAACGAAGCCATCATGCTGTTCGAAATGGGCCTCGACATGCCGGACATGGCCGAGGAACTGGCGGACTGGCAGAAGCGCGGCTATGTCGAGCACTTCGAGAAATCCGGCTTCGAGATGAAGGACGTGGTCATTGCCGCCTATCATCATGCGCCGGTCGATGGTCGTCGTGACTTTGATGAGGTCTGTGACCGTGCCCTCACCACCTTCAGTTCCTCCATAGACATCCTGATGAGTTCCAACCTGACGGATGAAGCCGCCCTGGCCGACCTTGGCGATCGGCTGCGCGACATGAAGGCGCTGGTGCTGGAGATGGATTCGCATATTCATGGCCGGGCGCTGGCGCCAAAGAGCCTGCAAAGCGAAGTCGACGCCCTGTTTTAAGGGGAAGGCTGCTCCTTTTTGTAATTTCCTACGCGTCTTAATCCGAAAATAACACCGCTACATTAGGCTGCCGCTTTATCTGGTAACTGCCTGCCGTTCCGAATGTCCCGTCGTCAAGATACAGAAAATCTGTCTTCAGAAGAACCGCTCCTGGCCCCGACGCCGGACATGATCGTCCGCATCGCCCAGGGTCTGCTGATCAGCGGCCGCGGCATGGCGGTCTTCGCGCCGGATGACACTATTCGCCTGGCGACCGAGGGCTTCCGGACGCTCTATGACATGCAGCCGGGGCATCAGACCTTTGACAGCCTGATGCGGCATTGCTGGCAGACCGGGCGCGGGCCGCGGATTGATACCAACGACATCGACACCTGGCTGGCGGTCGCGCATCTCAAGCGCCGCAGCCAGCCGGTGCGCGAATTCGAGGTCGACATGATTGACGGCCGCTGGCTGTGGATCAGCGAGGCGACCCTGCCGGATGGCTGGCTGATCCTCTCCGTGGCCGACATCACCTCGGTCAAACGGCGGGAGTTCCGCCTGGCCACCGACCGGGATGCCGCCATCACCGCCGCCGAAACCGACCACCTGACGGGGCTTTATAATCGTGGCGCCACCATGAAGCGTTTCCAGAAACTGGTGGAACGCGCCAGCGGTACGCATGAAACCTTTTGCGCGGTGCTGGTAGACCTCGATCATTTCAAATCCATCAATGACCGTTTTGGCCATGATGCCGGCGATCAGGTTCTGGTGCATTTCGCCACCTCGGCCTCGGCGGGGTTGCGGGGCCGCGATATTCTTGGGCGCGTCGGCGGTGAAGAGTTCCTTATCCTGATGCCCGGCGCCGACATGTCGCAAGCCTGTGCCATAGTCGAGCGCTTGCAGGCCCATGTGTGGGATCAGCGGATATCGCTGAGTGGCGTGGCCCTGCGCTACACTTTTTCCGCCGGGGTCGCCCAGTGGCGCCACGGCGAGACGATGGATCAGCTTTACCGTGAAGCCGATCAGGCGCTTTATGCCGCCAAGGACGCCGGTCGCAATCTGATCGGCCGGGCGGGCTGACATCGGATTAAACCGTGAACAATTTTAGCCGGGAGCGGTGAGGGTCTTGTCTTGACTCCTTGCAGCCTTTAGCCTGCCCGAATGAGTACTGATGTGATTCCCGATGACGCCGGCGGGCGTGTAATTGACGAGCCGATGGGCGACGCGCTCTCGAAGCGTTATCTGGCTTATGCCCTCTCCACCATCATGCACCGGGCGCTGCCCGATGTGCGCGACGGCATGAAGCCGGTACACCGCCGCATCATGTACGCCATGTCGAATATGCGCCTGACGCCCGAAGCAGCGGCGCGCAAATGCGCCAAGGTGGTCGGCGAGGTCATGGGTAATTTCCACCCTCACGGCGACCAGTCGATCTATGACGCGCTCGTCCGCCTGGCGCAGGACTTTGCCCAGCGCTACCAGCTCGTCGAAGGCCAGGGCAATTTCGGCAATATCGACGGCGATAACGCCGCCGCCATGCGTTATACCGAATGCCGCCTGACCATAGCCGCGACCCTGCTGCTGGAAGGCATCAATGAGGATGCGGTCGATTTCCGCGCTACCTATGACGACCAGGACGAGGAACCGGTGGTCCTGCCGGCCGGTTTCCCCAACCTGTTGGCCAATGGCGCAACGGGTATTGCGGTGGGCATGGCAACGTCCATCCCGCCGCACAATGCCGGCGAACTGATCGACGCCTGTCGCAAGCTGCTGACCAAGCCCGACACCACTACCGAAGAACTGATGGAGTTCATCCCCGGCCCGGATTTCCCGACCGGCGGCATCTGCGTTGAATCGAAGGCATCGATCCTCGAATCCTACAAGACCGGCCGCGGTTCCATCCGCACCCGTGCGCGCTATGAGGTGGAAGACCTCGGCCGTGGCGGCTGGCGCATCGTCGTGCGTGAAATCCCGTACTACGTGCAGAAGTCGCGCCTGATCGAGCAACTGGCCGACCTGATCGAAAATAAGAAGGCGCCTTTGCTGGGCGATGTGCGCGATGAGTCGGACGAGGAAATCCGTCTGATCCTGGAGCCCAAGTCGCGCAATATCGAGCCCGAAGTCCTGATGGAGAGCCTGTTCAAGATCTCCGATCTCGAAACGCGCTTTGGCGTCAATATGAACGTGCTCGACGCCACGGGCACGCCGCGTGTCATGGGGCTGAAGGATTGCCTGGTGGCCTTCTTGGATCACCGCCGCGTGGTGCTGATCCGCATGTCGAACTGGCGCCTGGACCGGATCGAAAAGCGTCTGCACCTGCTCGACGGTTTGATGATCGCCTTCCTCAATCTCGACGAGGTCATCCGGATCATCCGCGAGGACGAGACGCCGAAACAGACCCTGATGGCGCGGTTTAACCTGACGGACGTGCAGGCCGACTATATCCTCGACACCCGCCTGCGCCAGTTGGCGCGGCTGGAGGAAATGACCATCACCGACGAGCATAAGCGCTTGTCGGAGGAGCGTGACGGTATCCGCGCCCTGCTGGATTCGGAAAAACTGCAATGGAAGCGCATCGACCAGCAACTGGGCGAGGTACGCAAGAAGCTGCTGTCGGCCCGCCGCACCACATTTGCTGAGGCTCCAGTCGGCATCGAGGTCGCCGCCATCGAATCTTATCTCCCCAAAGAGCCGATCACGGTCATCCTGTCGGCGCGCGGCTGGATCCGGGCTGCCAAGGGCAAGGTGGAGGATCCGTCCGAACTGAAGTTCAAGGAAGGCGATGAGCTGGCCCACCTGGTGCCGGGCTTCACCACTGACAAACTGCTGATCCTGACCTCCGATGGCCGCTTCCTGTCGCTCGGCTGCGACAAGCTGCCGTCGGGTCGTGGCAATGGCGAACCGCTGCGCCTGATGCTCGATATCGAGGAAACAGCCAGGATCGTCACCGTCTTCATGATGAAGCCGGGCCAGAAACGCCTGATGGTGTCGAAAAATGGCTATGGCTTCGTCATGAACGAAGAGGATGCCTTCGCCAACAAACGTGCCGGTAAGCAGGTGCTTAACGCTGATGGCACTGAAGCGTTCGCGGCTCTGGCGGTTACGGGTGATCATGTCATGGTGCTTGGCGAAAACAACAAGCTGCTGGTCTATCCGGTCTCGGAACTGCCGGAAATGGCGCGCGGCAAGGGCGTCAAGCTGCAAGGCTACAAGGATGGCGGCGTGAAGGACATCGCCATATTCGACATGGCCGTCGGTACGCAATGGTATGATGGCGCCGGCAAGGCGCGCGATTTCAAGGACGTGAAGGACTATATCGGCAAGCGCGCCGCAGTTGGCCGCATCGCCCCGCGCGGATTGAGAAAACTGAGGTTGTAAAACTCCTCCCTACGAAGTGGGGAGGGGACCACGAAGGGGTGGAGAGGCGCCCCTCCGTCAGCGCTGGTGTTGCCACCTCCAACATCTTTGATGGGGAGGTACGCTTTACGCCTGCGGATCGATTTCCCGCCAGCCCATATCCGTCAGGCCCTCCAGCGGACGATAGCGCGCCTTGTAATCCATCTTCGGGCTGTTTTTCACCCAGTAACCGAGATAGACATGGTCATAGCCGGCGCGGCTGGCCTGATCGATATGATCGAGGATGATGTAGCGGCCGAGGCTGCGCGACATCAAATCCGGATCATAGAAACTGTAAACGAGGGACAGGCCATCATTCAGTGCATCGACCAGCACGCAGGCGACCAGTTGCCCGTTCAGCCGGTATTCGATCATGTGGGTGCGGACGAGGGTGTCCTCGACCATGGCGACCAGGTCCGGCCAGCTCATGTCCATCATGCCGCCATCGGGGTGACGCGCCTTGAGATAGCGCTGCAACAGGTCGAACTGCTCGCGGCTGGCCTCGGCCTCGACGAATGCCTTGGCGAGGTCAGTATTGGCCTTGACTACCCGCCGGTCGGATTTCGACAGCTCGTAACGCTTGACCGGAATGCGCACGCTCTGGCAGGCATGGCAGGTCTGGCAGGCGGGGCGATAGGCGATATTCTGAGAGCGCCGGAAACCGATGGCGGACAACTGATCGTTGACGCTGATGGCTTCGAGCGGCGGCAGGTGAACAAAGACCTTGCGTTCTTCCTGACCGGGCAGATAGGGGCACGGACCGGGAATGGTCAGGTAGTATCTGAGCTTTCGGCCTGGGAAATGCTCGCTCATCTTACGCCGTACAAATCCTGTTCCTGCGCGGACAATACCGCCACTACAGTTTGAACCTAAAATGCGTCGGTCGGCAAGCGCAAATGCCTAAATCTCTTGCGCCAAAAACCTTTACTGAGGCAGGACGGGCGCCTCTCTCAGCAGCACGATGGCAATGCGGCGATTGCCGGCCAGTGACGGGTCATCCGGGTAGAGCGGTTCCTTCGCCGCCTTGCCGGAAACCATGGCGATGCGGTCCTGATCGACGCCGGCCGATTGCAGAATGGCGCGCGACGCATCGGCGCGGGCGCTGGAAAGCGACCAGTCGCGCGGGTTCTGCCCGGCCTGGCCGGGCGACCCGGAGGTGTGGCCGGTAATCGAAATCCGGTTCGGCAACTGGTTGATCACCTTGGCGACGGCGCGCAGCAGTATCTTGGCGCGATCATTGGGCTGGGTCGAGTTTTCGTTGAACATCGAACGGCCTTCCTGGTCGATCAACTGGATGCGCAGACCCTCCGGCGTCTGGTCAACGAGAATATTCTTCGACAGTTCGGCCAGTTCCGGCATGTCCTGCAGGGCCTGGCGCAGGGATTCGGCCGCGCTCTGGAAGGACTGCTGCTCGCGGCGTTGCGCGTCCGATTCGTCCGAGGTGTCGGCAGTGGCGCCGGCGCCCTTGGTTTCGGTGGCGGTGCCGTCGCTGTCCTGGGTTTCGGGTGGCTTGGGCGCCATCTGCTCGATGAAAGACATGGTGCCTTCATTCTTGTCGCCGTCCTTGCCGAGCGCCCGGCCGCCCAGGATTCCCCCGGAACCGGAGGTCGATTGCGACACATTGGCCGGTGCGAAATAATCCGCCACGCCACGCTTCTGTTCGGGCGAGGTGGTATTGATCAGCCACATCAGCAGGAAGAAGGCCATCATCGCCGTCACGAAGTCGGCATAGGCGACCTTCCAGGCACCACCGTGGTGGCCGCCGCCGGAGACTTTTTTGACTTTCTTGATGACGACGGGGGCGTCGCGGCTGGCCATGACTCAATGCTCTCGTAAAACTGCCTTCAACCTAGCCGGATTATCGTTAACAGCCTGTTTAGGATGTTAAGACTCAGGACAGTTTGCGCAAAAAATCATTTGCCGGAGTTGCTTTGCCGGGCTGCGTCATTTACCTCCATACGCATGGATTTGAAACACACCGAGACGGGCATGGACAGGAAGGCATTGCGTCATGCCATGGGCGGTTTCGCCACCGGCGTCTGCGTGATTACCGTTGCCGATCCGGATCATGTCGATGGTCATGTGGTCGGGATGACGGCCAATTCCTTCAGTTCGGTATCGCTCGATCCGCCGCTGGTGCAGTGGTGCCTTGATTTGAAAGCGCACCGCTACGCGCTCTATGCTCAGGCGCAGAGCTTCGGCATCAATATACTGAGCGCCGGCCATGAGGCCCTATCGCGCCGGTTCGCGCGGGAAAACGCCCATATCGTGCCGGAGGAAGGGCTTACCCACGCCCATGATCCGCTGAAGATCAAGGATGTTGTCGGCTATTTTGCCTGTGATCTCTATGAATCGCGCCTGGTCGGCGATCACCTGGTCATAGTCGGTGAGGTCCGGCATTTCGAAAGCGACCCGGTGCAAGCTGGCCTGACCTTTTTCAAGGGCAAATACGGACAAATTGGAGTTTAAGTCATGAGATTATGTTTCGCAGGTCTGGGGATCATGGGCGCGCCGATGGCGGGCCATCTGGTCAAGGCCGGTCACAAGGTCAACGGCTTCAACCGCACGCACCAGAAGGCGCTCGACTGGGCGAAAGAATACGGAATGCATGCGGAAGCGACGCTCGGCACAGCGCTTTTGGGCGCCGAGGCCCTGATCCTGTGCGTCGGCCGTGATGAGGATGTCCGCCAGGCGGTCCTGAATGCGATTTCGCACATGAAGCCGGGCTCGCTGATCATTGACCACACCACGACCTCGGCGAAATTGTCACGTGAACTGGCGGCGGTATGTGCTGAGAAACACATCACTTTTTATGATGCGCCGGTATCGGGCGGACAGGCCGGCGCGGTCAATGGCCAGTTGTCGGTCATGGTCGGCGGCGATGAGGCGCGCTATCCCGAAGTCGTGGAACTGACCAAAGCCTACACCAAGTCGATCACGCGTCTGGGGGAGGCCGGCGCCGGCCAGATGGCCAAGATGGCCAACCAGATCGCCATTGCCGGCGCGGTTCAGGGCGTGGCCGAGGCGCTGCATTTCACCAAATGCGCCGGGCTTGATCCGGACCTGGTCTTCAACGCCATTTCGGCGGGTGCGGCCGGTTCGTGGCAGATGTCGAACCGCTGGGCCACCATGGCGAAGGACGAATACGAGTTCGGCTTTGCGGTCGACTGGATGCGCAAGGATCTGGGGATAGCGCTCGACGAAGCGCGGGCCAATGGCGCGCATCTGTCCGTGGCGGCGCTGGTCGATCAGTTCTATTCCGAGGTCCAGGCCATGGGCGGACAGCGGTGGGATACATCCAGCCTGCACGCCCGTCTTGAAGCCCGTCGCCAAAAAAGCAAGTAGGCTCATCGCTTCACGCGCTTGTTAATTCTAAAAGCGTATGGTTGCGACTAACCTCCCTCGCAACGAAACGGCGAGGAATAACCATGGCGAAAAACACAATCTGCATCTGGTATGACAAGGACGCTGAAGCTGCGGCCCGTTTTTATGCCGAGGTATTCCCTGACAGCGCCGTAACGGCCGTCCATAAGGCGCCCGGCGATTATCCCTCCGGCAAGGCCGGCGATGTGCTGACGGTCGAATTTACCGTGGCGGGCGTTGCCTGTCTCGGCCTAAATGGTGGCCCGGTCTTCACGCATACAGAAGCTTTTTCCTTCCAGATCGCCACCGATAATCAGGCGGAGACCGATCGCTACTGGGATGCCATTGTCGGCAATGGCGGGCAGGAAAGCGAATGCGGCTGGTGCAAGGACAAATGGGGCATTTCCTGGCAGATCACGCCACGCACCCTGACCGATGCGCTGGCGGCCGGCGGCGATGAAGCCAAACGCGCTTTCGCCGCCATGATGACCATGAAAAAGATCGACGTTGCCGCCATCGATGCCGCCCGGCGCGGCTAGTTGGTGACCGCCGAAAGGATAGGCCCGCCTGTGCCGGACTGGACCAGCACCGCCGTTTTCAATCCCGGCATACGGGCCTTAGGTAAGGTGAAATCTGTCGCCTGACCCGAAAACGTGCCGAGGCGGATCAGTTCGCGGACCACATTACGGTGGGGCAGGGTCCGGCCGGCATTTTCCCCGCGGTTGACCGGCACCTCCACAACTCTTGGATCGTAGCGCACCAGCCAGACGGTTGCCGGCTGTGTGCCTGTGGCGGCGATTGTGACCTTTTCCGTGTCTAGCCGGATGGCCGGACCCGCAGGGTCTTTTTTCGCCGCCGCGATCAGGGGCATAACATTGGCCAGGCTCTGGCCGGTCGTATCCCGGCGGCCATTAATGACCATCTGAGGCGTAAACACACCGCCATGATGCAGGCCCTTGGCGTAGTCATATTGTCGCTGGGTATTGGCCGGGCTGGCGAAGGTGTCTTTCCAGCCCAAATAGTCCCAGTAGATAACGCCAAAGCTCAGGGCCAGCACATCCTGGCGGTCGGCGAGCTGGTTCAGGGTGGCGTTTGCCGGCGGGCAGGAGGAGCAGCCCTGGCTGGTGAACAACTCGACGACGACCGGTTGCGATGGTTCGGGCGCGGCTTTTGCGCAGCCGGTCATGGCCGGTAAAATAAGTGCGAGCAGAGTGTTGCGTATAAATCGGGACATGCCGGATTATACGCCGCGACCTGTCATCCGGTTACATCTTAATGGCTGGTCGGTTGCGCTGCCCGTTTCTCGACATAACGTTGCAGGGTGCGGCTGTAGCTGTCATCGAACTGCACCAGCGTGATGTCGTCGAATGGCCATTCGACCTCGTCGGCTTGCCAGTTACCGCCGGGATCGATCGCCTTGATCACCACGCAATCGGCCTCGATCGTATCGACCGTGCCCACCTCGGTGCCGTCCTCAGCCGAAACGACGACGAACTTTTCCTTGAACTGCAATGACTTGAAAAGGTCCTGCCAGCCGCCGAGCCGCACCCAGCCATAGCGCTTGGTGCGCTTGACGCTGTTGAAGTCGAGAATCTTCATCTGGTCGTCGTGATAATCGGAAACCTCTACGGCCTCGACTGTTTCCACGGGCGCGACCAGCGCCCCGACATCCTGCCATTCATGGATGGCTTGCAGCAGAACCAGAGCCGAACTTAGGGCAATGATAAAACCTTCATGCTCGCCGTCAGCCAGGGTCAGGCGCACATAGATGCCGGCATTGAGGGCCTTTTGCAGGTCTTTGTAGATGTCCATCTTATGCCTTCAGCAATTCAGCCGCGTGCTTGGCGAAATAGGTCAGAATGCCCGAAGCGCCGGCGCGCTTGAAGGCCAGCAGGGTCTCCATCACGCCGCGGTCGTGATCCATATAGCCCTTCTCGACGGCTGCCTTGATCATGGCATATTCGCCGCTGACCTGGTAGACGAAGGTCGGCACCTTGAAGGTGTCGGAGACGCGCTGGACGATATCGAGATAGGGCAGGCCGGGCTTGACCATCACCATGTCGGCGCCCTCCGAAATATCGATGGCGACTTCGCGCAGGGCCTCCTCGGTATTGGCCGAATCCATCTGGTAGGTCTTCTTGTCGCCCTTCAAGGCTTTGACGCCGATGGCGTCGCGGTAGGGACCATAGAAGGCCGAGGCATATTTGGCGGCATAGGACATGATCATCGTGTCGTGATGACCCGCGGCCTCCAGCGCGCTGCGGATGGCGCCGATGCGGCCGTCCATCATGTCGGAAGGCGCCAGGATATCGGCGCCGCCGGCGGTTAAGGCCAGGGATTGCTGCACCAGCATCTCGATGGTGGCGTCGTTATGAATCTTGCCATCGATCAGCAGCCCATCGTGGCCGTGATCGGTGTAGGGATCGAGCGCGATATCAACCAGCAGGCCGATATCGGGCACCGCTGACTTGATGGCGCGGCAGGTCTGGACGATCAGGCCATCCGGATCGATGGCGGCCTTTGCATCTGAGGTGCGGATCTTCTCATTGAGGTGAGGAAACAGCGCTATAACATTGATTCCAAGCGCTTTTGCTTCACGCGCTTCCTTGACGGCTTCGGCGATGCTCAGGCGATCGACGCCTTGCAAAGAGCCGATAGCGTCACGCGCCTTGTCCTGATCATGGACGAAGATCGGCCAGATCAGGTCCGAAACGTGCAGGCGGTTTTCCGCCACCAGATCACGTATCCACGGGCTCTGGCGCAGACGACGCGGCCGACCGGCAGGATAGGGGGCAAGAATCGGATTGAAGGTCATGGGCGAACTCGAAAAGGCTTGCGGGAGCTTTAGGCCGATTGCAGGTAGCTATCAAGGCTCAAGCGTTGCGACAAACGGCTCTATATGAAGGTTGCGATTAGAAGACCTTCGTCGCACATACTCAGCAGCCGGCCATCCGACATGCCCCGTAAAGCCTTTCCCGAAATAGACGGCGCTTTACTGACTGTGCCTGTTACCCTGTTAAAAGCAAAAACTTCGTCTCTTGGCTTGCTAAAATCTTGGTTGTCTGGATAAGGACCAACGAAGAACGCTGTGTCCCCACGGCATGTGATGGCGCCTGAACCGTGGAGTTGTTGTGGTGTTGGCACGACCTTCTGTGTGTGGCTCTCCAGGTCGAGCTCAACCCATTCGAAATGCGAGTATGCGCAAAATGCGAGGCGGTTTGGGCCCAGAGGACACATCGCGTAACAGTCTCCTATGTCAACCGCATTACTGACGCTGCTCGTGTACCCCCACAGATACGCTCCGTCGTGGCTAAGTATACAAAGCCCCTCAATAGAAAGGCCTTGCGGAGAGCCGAAAATGCCTTCGTCGAAATAACTGACAGCGATGAAATTTTTAAGGACCAATACATCCTTTACACCATCGCCGACCGAAAAAGCGTTTAGAATTTCACCGCCTTTTGGGTCTATGACCCATGCATTTATCTCTCCGACTTCAACTATACGAGAGATCACGACCAGTGCGTTATCTCCTATCCATCGCACCATTGCGTATGGCAAATCGACAGGCATAGGGAAATTAACATGGTCTGTAAGTAATCGCAGACCTTCGTCACTTTCGATGATAGCGATCCAGTTGCCATTGTCATCAAGATCGAACCCCTGCCAACTTATGCGGTCAGTGGAAAATGGGAGTGAGATGATTTTTGTTGAAGGGCGAAAAGTCATTTTGAAAGCTCCGCAGCCATGTCTCTCAAGGTCTCGACCGTATTCAAATTACGGGCGGTCATATCGGCCTTGACGGCGCGACCAAGCTTCTCGGCCATCTTCGAGCGGCCAATGCCTTCCGGCGCATAGAGATACATCAATTCATTTGTGATTTCACAGGCTTCACTATCGGCTTTCAGGCTATCCAGCAGGTCACGATCAACCTTCGTCGGCGGCGCCTTGAAGAAGAATACATGCTGCGCCTTTCCCTGATGTTCATGATCGCGGAACGGGTTTTCCGCCAGCACCTTTTCCAGATGCTTTAGCGTGATCAGGAAGATCGACGGGCGAAACCCAAAGCCGTTCTCGACCAGATCGCCGATCAACTTTTCCAGCGCGGCCTCATCCAAATCAGAGCGAAACAGCACATTGCCGCTGGCGATATAGGTCTTCACGTCCGTCAGCCCGGCCGCCAGCATAACCTTGGTCAGGTCCTTCATCGGCAGCTTGTTATTGCCGCCGACATTGATGCCGCGAAACAGGCATATCCAGACTTTCGACACGGTATCCTCCAACTGCGACAATCTGCGCAGTCCTTCTTAGCAAAAACTCTGGATATTTGAATGGATATGTCACAAAGTGGCTATCAATGTTGTCGGCAGGGTTATTTCAAGCCTGCAGGCTTGAATGAAGGCCAGCAAAGCGCTATTTCGCCGGTCAGATTTGCGGTTTCGCGTGAGGCCGTCGGAGTTTGATATGAACTATAATGCCGCTTTCGAGGCCGCTGTAGAAGCTGTTCGCGCCGAAGGGCGCTATCGTGTGTTCGCCAATCTGAAGCGTCACGCCGGCCAGTTTCCGCGCGCCACCTGGATCAGGGAAGACGGCAGCGAGCAGGATGTCACCGTCTGGTGCTCGAACGACTATCTCGGCCAGGGGCAGAACCCCGTCGTGATGAACGCCATGCACGAGGCCATTGACGCGGTCGGTTCCGGTTCCGGCGGCACGCGCAATATCTCCGGCACCACCTGGTATCACAACGCCCTCGAAGCCGAACTTGCCGACCTGCACCACAAGGAAGCCGCGCTGGTCTTCACCTCCGGCTATGTCGCCAACGAAGCGACCCTGACCACGCTCTACAAGGTTCTGCCGGGGCTGATCATCTTCTCGGACGAACTGAACCACGCCTCGATGATCCAGGGTATCCGCAATGGCCGCGGCGAGCGCCATGTGTTCCGCCATAACGATCTCGAACACCTCGAAGACTTGCTGAAAGCCGCACCGGCCAATGCGCCGAAACTGATCGCCTTTGAATCCGTCTATTCGATGGACGGCGATATCTCCGACGTGCGTGGCACCGTGGCCCTGGCCAAGAAGTACAACGCCCTGACCTATATCGACGAAGTCCACGCGGTCGGCCTCTATGGCGAACGCGGCGCCGGTGTGGCCGAACGCGACGGCATCATGGGCGAGATCGACATCATCGAAGGCACGCTTGGCAAGGCGTTCGGCATGATGGGCGGCTATATCGCCGGCACCTCAGCCATGGTCGATGCCATCCGCCTGTGGGCCTCGGGCTTCATCTTCACCACCTCGCTGCCACCCGCGGTCATGGCCGGCGCCGCCGCTTCGGTGAAGTATCTGAAAGAACATAACGAAAAGCGCGTCGCCCATCAGGAGCGCGCCCAGACCCTGCTGAAGAAGCTGCGTGCTGTTGGGATCGCCACCTTCCCGACGCAGTCGCATATCGTGCCGGTGCTGGTGGGGAACGCCAAGCACTGCAAGATGGTCTCGGACATGCTGCTCAATGACTTTGGCATCTATGTCCAGCCGATCAACTACCCGACCGTGCCCAAGGGCACCGAGCGCCTGCGTTTTACGCCATCACCGGATCATACGG
This sequence comes from Asticcacaulis sp., assembly GCA_024707255.1. Classification (NCBI taxonomy): domain Bacteria; kingdom Pseudomonadati; phylum Pseudomonadota; class Alphaproteobacteria; order Caulobacterales; family Caulobacteraceae; genus Asticcacaulis; species Asticcacaulis sp. The sequence goes on from JANQAC010000002.1 coordinate 1,111,690, forward strand.
ATGAGATGATCGATCATCTGGTCGAGTCTATGGACAAGCTCTGGACCATGTGCAACGTCGCCCGCCTGCCGGCTGTGGCGTAAGCATAATAATCAACAATTGGGTTTGTCGTGAATAGATATCAAACTCAATGGGCCGCACAGTTTGCAGTAGCATCGGAGCTTTGTAAACGGGGATATGATGTTGCTTTTACTGTAGGTAATCAAACTCCAGATGCGGATATTATTGCGATTGGCCCTGACAGCCATCAGCCGATAATGATTGATGTTAAAGGACAATCTACGCCAAATTTTTGGCGCATTCGTGAAAAGCAAGCCAAGCCAAATTTGTACTACGTGCTTGCGTTGGTGCGTTTGGGTAAGGAAACACAATTTTTTATCCTGTCCGAATCTGAAGTGCGGCAGGAACAAGAGCTATATAAAAATAGTGGTGTTAAATTCGACCCTAAACATGCTGGCTTTAATTGGGGCGCCAGTAAAAAATATGCAGAAAATTGCTGGTCGCGCTTACCACGTTAAGTGCTAACTTGTTTTAATTTTCAATGCGCGGCACACTCTATCCATGTCCGAAATCTATATCGAGATGCAGCGGAAGGGCGCTTACCTGAAGGTCACGGCGATCGATGCCGATACCGCGGAAGAAGCCACCGCCATGGGGCCGATCAATGACCCGGAAGGCGTCAAGCGCCTGGCCGTACTCAAGCTGAAAAACAAACTGGGCCAGGGGAATGGACCGAGCGGACAGAAACCGTCATCGCCCGGCCGCGGCACCGTGGTCTAGGCTCAGGCTATTGGAGACCATATGCGCCAGCAGGGGGTGATCCCGCCGATCAGGCGCCTTCGATCATCATGTGGATGATGCCGTGGCTATGGTGATGGTCGCCGGACTGCGCGAGTTTGGCGTGAAGATCAGACATATGGTTTCCCCCTTATTTATGCGGCAGCAGGTTAGTGAAGAGATCGCGCCACCAGGTAGCGGCATCGCCGGCCATGACCGGCAGGCATTTCAGCGTGGCGTCGCAATGGCCGAACTCCCAGATCTGGTGGCCGCCTTCCCAGATCATCTTGAGCGCCACGAACAGCACGACCGCCACGCCGGCATACGCGATCCAGCGGTACTTGTGCAGCACCTTGGCGATCAGATTGGCGGCCACACCCATAGCAGCGATGGAAAGCAACAGGCCGAAGACCAGGATCGGCACGTGGTGTTGGGCGGCGCCGGCTACGGCCAGCACATTATCCAGCGACATGGAGATGTCGGCTGCCAGAATTTGCATAGTGGCGGATAGAAGCGTCTTGGCCTTTTTGGTCAATGCCTGTTGCGGTTGCGCGGTGCGCTCGGCTTTTTCCGCATCGGTCAGATTAACGGTGCCGGCCATCACGAGGGCTTCGGCCTGCGCTGTTTCGTGATGTTCGCGCAGTTCGCGCCACATCTTCCAGCACACCCATAGCAGCAATATGCCGCCAGCCAGCAGCAGGCCGACCAGGGCCAGGAGTTCCACGGTGATAAGAACAAAGCCGATGCGCAGGATCACCGCACCGATCAGCCCGTAGAGAATGGCCAGCCGGCGTTTGTCGGGGGCCAGGCCGGCGGCGGCAATGCCGACGGCCACGGCATTATCACCGGCCATGACGATATCAATGAAGATGACCTGCACCAGGGCCAGGCCCTGCGACAGCAGGACGGGATCGATGTTCAGGAACGAAGTCTCAATCGCCACGGGATCACCAGGAAGAGGGACGGTTAACCCTAGATAAGCTACCGGTGTTTCATGTCAATTCTTATGGTAGGTCTTATCGCCGCGCACAGGCTTCGTACAGGGAGATAGACGCGGCGTGGCTGACATTGAGGCTCTCGAAGCCGCCGGGCATGGGGATTCGCGCCAGGTGATCGCAATGCTCGGCCACCAGCCGGCGGATGCCTTCGCCCTCGGCCCCCAGCACCAGCACCAGTTTTTTCAAGGAATCCCCCAGCCTTGCTGCGCCAGGAGCTCATGCAGGTTGAACTCGCCTTCACCGGCGAGGCCGATGCTGACATAGCCGTTCTCGTTCAGCGTCTCCAGGGCGCGCGACAGGTTGGTCACGCGCGCAAAGGGCACGATATCGACAGCGCCGACGGCCGTCTTGGCCAGCACGCCCTGCAGGGGCGGGGAGTGGCGGTCCTGCATGATCAGGCCCTTGACCCCGAAGGCCGCGGCCGAGCGGAAAATGGCGCCGATGTTCTGCGGATCGGTGACCTGATCGAGCATCAGGATGACATGCACGCCGTTTGTGGCGTCGCGTTCCATCAGGTCGTCGAGCGAATCGCCTTCCAGCACTGGCGCGTGCAGGGCCATGCCCTGATGGACGGCATCGGGCGGCAGAAGGCGCGAAATCTCGCTCATGGGCAGGCTGCTGATCTTGATATCCTGTCGCTTGAAGAGGGCCGGCGGGGCGGATTTTGCCCGTTCCTCGCTTAAAAAGAGCCTGATCGGGCCGTGGCGCGCAGAATTTTTCAACGCTGCCTCTACCGCATGAACACCCCACAGCCAGCCATCATAATTGGCCTTAGGTTTTTGTTTAAATTGAGGTTTGTCGTCACGCCGCGCATCCGATGCCGGCTTCACGGCAGGGCCTCTGGGCTTGTCCACAAAATTTTGTGACCTGTTTTTACCTGATTGCGATTTACGGTCGTTGCGTTCACGAAAAGAGGACACTATAAGACGCGCTCCGATTTGAGGCCTGATTGAAGGCTTTTTGACTGATCCGGACGGTCTTTACGACCAAAGCCTGTGAATCAAAAAGTTTTTTTTTCACTTTAGGGCTTGAGCTTTTTCGGAAGCTCAGGTTTAAGGCGTCCGGCTAAGACTTTGTGAGTGTTTGGGGGAATGTCCCGAGCGGCAAAGGGGGGGACTGTAAATCCCCTGCGTAAGCTTCGCAGGTTCGAGTCCTGCTTCCCCCACCATCACTCATAGTCGGCCAGACGGTCTCCAATCAAAAACGAAGTTAGTGGTAAGAATTCCAGGATCCTTGATCCTGGCAAGGGCGACCGCCCGCCCGAGCTGATGCGAGGTATAGCCTTGCGGCGCTTGAGCAATAAAATGCGGGTATAGCACAATGGTAGTGCAGCAGCCTTCCAAGCTGAGGATGTCGGTTCGATCCCGTCTACCCGCTCCAAACATTTCGATTGTTCAACCCTTAGCCCGTTTGGGCAAATTGGAGCCTTAGACCTATGGCCAAGGAAAAATTCAACCGCTCGAAGCCTCACTGCAACATCGGCACCATTGGTCACGTTGACCATGGCAAGACGACTCTGACGGCAGCGATCACGATCACTCTGGCGAAGTCGGGCGGCGCGACCGCGAAGAACTATGCCGACATCGACGCCGCTCCGGAAGAAAAGGCGCGCGGCATCACGATCAACACGGCGCACGTCGAGTATGAAACCGAGAACCGCCACTACGCCCACGTCGACTGCCCGGGCCACGCCGACTACGTGAAGAACATGATCACCGGTGCCGCCCAGATGGACGGCGCGATCCTGGTCGTTTCGGCCGCTGACGGCCCGATGCCGCAGACCCGCGAGCACATCCTGCTGGCCCGTCAGGTCGGCGTTCCGGCCCTGGTCGTCTACATGAACAAGGTCGACCTGGTCGACGACGAAGAACTGCTGGAACTGGTCGAAATGGAAGTCCGTGAACTTCTGTCGTCCTATCAGTTCCCCGGCGATGATATCCCCATCACCAAGGGTTCGGCCAAGGCCGCGACCGATGGCGTCAACCCGGAAATCGGCGAGCAGTCGATCCTCGGCCCTGATGAAGACGGTCGACGAATACATCCCGCAGCCGGAACGTCCGATCGACCAGCCCTTCCTGATGCCGGTCGAAGACGTGTTCTCGATCTCGGGCCGTGGTACGGTTGTGACCGGCCGCGTTGAGCGCGGTATCGTGAAGGTCGGTGAAGAAGTCGAAATCGTCGGCATCCGTCCGGTTCAGAAGACGACCTGCACGGGCGTCGAAATGTTCCGCAAGCTGCTCGACCAGGGTCAGGCCGGTGACAACGTCGGCGTTCTGCTGCGCGGCACCAAGCGTGAAGACGTTGAACGCGGTCAGGTTCTCTGTAAGCCGGGTTCGATCACCCCGCACACCAAGTTCGTGGCTGAAGCCTACATCCTGACGAAGGAAGAAGGCGGCCGTCATACCCCGTTCTTCACCAACTACCGTCCGCAGTTCTACTTCCGTACGACCGACGTGACCGGTATCGTGAAGCTGAAGGAAGGCGTGGAAATGATCATGCCGGGCGACAACGCCGAGCTGGACGTTGAGCTGATCACCCCGATCGCCATGGAAGAGAAGCTGCGCTTCGCTATCCGTGAAGGCGGCCGCACCGTCGGCGCCGGCGTCGTCTCCAAGATCGTCGAGTAAGGGGGCAAGCCCCCTTAACCCGGACTCGCTATGGTGGAGGTGGAAACATCTCCATCAAGCGGAAACGGTACGATAAAGATACTGAAACCCCGTCGGTGCAAACCGGCGGGGTTTCTTTTATTTCTCCTCCCCTGTAGCGTAGCGTGCGGGGGAGGTGGCAGTGGCGAAGTCCGAAGGACTGGTGCCACTGACGGAGGGGGCATGGCAGAAATATCAAACTTGGCTTAGGTTGCTCAGTCCACCAAATAAAGAGGAATATATGCACGCCGAATTACTGACTGGGCCTCACAACTATGCGGTGGTTCAACTACCTACACGCAAATTTCCGGGTATCGTCTTTCAAGGAGACAGCTTGCACGCAATGCTTAAAAATATAGCGGGCGTTTCTCTACAACTGAAGGACGGACAGGTTGAACTGGCAGCAGAGGAGTTGGCTTTCATACAAGAACAACTCGCAGAAGTTTTGTCTAACTACGAAACCGTTTGCAAATCTCACAGACTAGGACTGCCATATATAGGTGGCTGAAATCATCTGTCTTGCGGAGCTACTTTTTCCCACCTATGCTTCTGCATATGAGAATAGTTTTCATGCTGGCGGGATTGTTTTTTGTGGGCCTCGGAATTGCCGGTGTCTTCCTGCCGGTCATGCCGAGTACGGTCTTCTTCATCATCGCTGCTGTTTTTTTTGCCCGGTCCAATCCGGCCTGGGAGGCGAAGATCATGAACCACCCGAAGATCGGGCCGCCGATCCGCGCTTTTCGTGAACGCGGCGCCATCGCCAGGAGTGCCAAGATCGCCGCCTTGACGGCCATGACGATCAGTTCCATCATTTCGGCTTTCCTGTTACACGACTGGTGGCGCTTTGCGCCCGCCGGCGTCTGCGCCTTGTGCGCCGTATTTATTCTGACGAGGCCTTCCGAGTGAAAGAACTGGTACGAGCCAATAATCCGGCCCTGATCTCCTTTGTGGAATCGTTGCTCAAGGAACTGGACATAAATTACTTCGTCGCCGACCAGGCGATCAGTGCAGCGGAAGGTTCCATCGGCATGTTCCCCAAGCGCGTATTGGTCAGCGAAGAGCATTTCGACAAGGCGCGTGGCCTGTTGATCGATGCTGGACTGGAAGATGAACTCCGTCCCCTTAACCCAGGTATTTGGCCTTAGTTGCAATCGCAACAGGCTTGACGGGTGGGCCGGCGCGGGGATAGCGTCAGCGCTTCCGTTTATGGGGAGTATGCCTTGATGAAATCCGCCCGTCTGTCCGCGATTCTTTTCGGATCGCTCCTGATGACCACCACGATGATGACGGGAGCCGCCATGGCCGATACGTCCGCCGCTGTTGCTCAGCAAATCGCCCTCACGCCTGAGCGCGCTTTTGCCGATCCGGCCCTGTCTGGACCGAGTGCCGTAGGCGTCAAGCTGTCACCGGATGGCACGCTCCTGACCTTCCTCAAGCCGAAGGAGAAGGACCACAATATCCAGGATCTGTGGGCCGTGCCGGTAAAGGGCGGCGAGCCCTATCTGCTGGTCGATGCCGACAGCCTGACCTCATCCGACAAGACGCTTTCCGAAGCCGAAAAGTCGCGCCGCGAACGGATGCGAGTCTCGGCGCGTGGTGTTGTGGCTTATGAATGGTCCGAAAACAGCCAGTCGATCCTGCTGCCGCTCGATGGTGATGTCTATATGGTTGATCGCGCCACGAAAAAGGTGACGCGCCTGACCGATACCGCCGGCGACGAGGTTGATGCCAAGCTAACGCCGGATGGCAAGGGCATTTCGTATGTGCGTGACCAAACGCTCTACCTCAAGGATTTGGCGTCGGGCACGGAAACCGCGCTGACGCCGAAAGGTGAGGGGACAACCACCTACGCCACAGCGGAATTTATCGCCGAGGAAGAACTGGACCGCCACACCGGTTACTGGTGGAGCCCGAAATCGACCCAGGTCGTTTACCAGAAGACCGACGAGAGCGGCGTCGATATCGCCCAGCGCGTCGAAATCGGTGGCGAGGGCATCAAGATCATCGATCAGCGCTATCCCTTCGCCGGCAAGCCCAATGCGGTCGTTGAGCTGTATATCAAGACGATTGGCGGCGGTGATGTAAAGGTCGATCTCGGCAGTAATCCGGATATCTACCTGGCGCGTGTCAACTGGGCGAAGGACGGCAAGTCGTTCTACGTTCAGCGCCTCAGCCGAGACCAGAAGACCCTGGACCTGCTTCAGGTTGATCCGGCTACTGGCGGTTCAAAAGTGATCCTGTCGGAAACCTCCGATACCTGGGTCGAACTGCATGATGACTTCCGTTTGCTGGCCGATGGCAGCTTCATCTGGTCGTCCGAGCGCGATGGCAATAAGCATTTCTACTACTATGGCGCTGATGGAAAACTGATCCGCCAGGTGACGCATGGCGACTGGCCGGTCGACAAACTGGCTGATCTCAATGAGAAGACCGGCGAACTGTACTTCACCGCCTCCAAGGATACGCCGATCGAACACGGCCTCTATAAGGTCAATTTCAAAAAGCCGGGCGAACCCGTCGCCCTGACGAAATCCGGTGGCTGGTGGACGGCCGATGTCTCCGGCGGCGGCGCGGCCTTTATCGGCGGCTATTCCGATCCGCAAACCCCGCCGCAGACCGCGCTCTATGACGGCACGGGCAAGCGCCTGCGCTGGATCGAGGAAAACAAGCTCGACGCCAGCCATCCGTATGCGCCCTACAAAGACGAATACAGCCAGCCGGAATTTGGCGAACTGACCGCCACCGATGGCGAAAAGCTGGAATATTCCATCCTCAAGCCAAAGGGGTTCGATCCGGCGAAAAAATATCCGGTCATCGTCTCCATCTATGGCGGCCCGGCCTCGAAGACGGTAAAAAAGACATGGGTCACGCCGGCCACGCGGCTGTGGCAAGAGGCCGGCTATGTCGTCTTCTCGCTCGATAACCGCGGCACGCCCGGTCGCAGCGTCAAGTTCGGCCGCTCGATCTATAAGCAATTCGGCGGACCGGATATCGACGACCAGATCATGGGCGCCAACTGGCTGAAGACTTTGCCCTATGTCGATGGTGATCATATCGGCATCATGGGCTGGTCGCAGGGCGGTTTCGTCACCCTGATGGCGCTGACGGCCAAGGATACCCCCTTTGCCGCCGGCAATGCCGGCGCGCCGCCGACCCAGTGGGAACTGTACGACACGGCCTATACTGAGCGTTACATGTCGACGCCGCAGGACAATCCGGATGGCTATGCCAAGTCCGACGTGCTCAACCGTCTTGATAACCTAAAGCCTGGTTCACTGTTACTGATGCAGGGTATGTCGGATGATAACGTCCAGTTGTCCAACTCGACTCGGGTGATGGCCGCCCTGCAAAAGGCCGGCGTGCCGTTTGAACTGATGCTCTATCCGGGCGAGCGCCACGGCCTGAAAGGTAACGAACGCAACCTGCAAAAATTCCGGCTCCAGCTCGATTTCTTCAATCGCAAGCTCAAGCCGAATGGGTAACGGAAAGGGCCGGGGAAAACCGCCGGCCCTTTTCTGTTTGATTACAAACGCTTCATGACAGCTAATTAAGTTGTCTGCGACGTGCCTTGTGTCCAAAATGTGTTCTACACCCTTTCAAAGGACATCGATCATGAAAACCTTCGCCCTGAATTCCGCCGTATCCATTTGTGCCCTCATGGCCGCCGCCGGCGCCTCGGCCCATACCGAGGTTGAACTGAAGAATATCGCCGCTCGTGTAGTGGTCACGCCGGAAAACCGCCCTGATGTCGAACTGAAGGTAGCCTATGGCAATGCCAAGGTGCCGGTGATCATGGTCTCGACCAAGGGCAATACCCTGGTGGCCGATGGCAAGCTGCGCGGCCGCCATCTGAACTGCAAGGCCGGTGGCGTTGATATCGGCGGCATGGGATCAGTGGCCAGTGCCGACCTGCCGATCGTCTATATCAAGGTGCCGATGGATGCCGGGGTTTCGGCCGGCGGCGCCACCTACGGCAAGCTCGGCGCCAGCCAGTCGCTGGAATTCAGCGAAGGCGGTTGCGGCAACTGGCAGCTTGGGGATGTGGCCGGCAAGGCCGAGATCAATATCGGTGGCTCGGGCGATGTGTCCCTGACACGCAGCGCTGATGCGGCGGTTAATATCGGCGGGTCCGGCAATTTCGCCGCTACCTCGGTCAATGCCATCGAGGCCAATATTGGCGGCAATGGCGATATTCTCGTCAATCAGGTCAGCGGCCCGGTCGAGGTCAATATCGGCGGTTCGGGCAATGTGAAGCTCGATAGCGGCGTGGCGTCGAAAATGGAGGTCAATATCGCCGGATCGGGTGATGTGCGCTTCGGTGGCGAGGCCAAGTCCCTGGAAGTGAATATCGTCGGTTCCGGCGATGTGCGCGTCAAGACGGTCTCCGGGAATATCAGCAAATCCGTCATGGGTTCGGGTAATGTGATCGTAGGGGCATTTTAGCGCTCAGGCGCCGCGAGGCTCGCCGCATCATATTACGTTTTTTTGGGGCGGTGGGCACTTGCCCTTGCCAAGGCTGAAGCCTTGGAAATTCTTTAAACTCAACTCCCACGGTTTAGACCTTTACAGGGTTAAGCCTTGTGTTAACGATTAACGGCCCGGTCAGCATCAAGCTGGCCGGGCCTGATTTATCGGCGTTTGTTGGGGGGAAACGTGTACGAGGAAGAGGTCAGGCGGCATATCCGTTTCGCGCCGGAACCCGACTGGGTGAAGGTGCAGCCGTTCCGGCGGCCGACTGCTCTTGACCAATCCAAAGCGCCCTATGGTTTCTACACATGGCTGGTCGATGACCAGTCGAAGCTCGATATCCGGCCGTCGCGGTATAACCGCACAATCGAAGAAGTGGTCAATCTGTCGTCATTGAGCTACCTGGCCAATGTCACCCTGCCGTTCAATCCCTATTATGACGACCTGACCATCCACCATATCCGCATCCTGCGCGGCGAGGAGGTCATCGAGGTCGATGTCCAGTCGCGCTACATTGTCATGCGCCGCGAACGCAGTTTCGAGCGCCTGGTGCTGGATGGGCGCTGGACCCTGGCTATTACCCTGCCGGATGTGCGGGTAGGGGACATCATAGATACCGCCATGACCCTGACCGGTGATCCGGCCTGTTTCCAGGGGGAGTTCTCCGTCCCGGTCATGTTGCAGAATGTTATCTACTGGGACAGGCGTCATGCCCGCCTGCTGGTGCCGCCGGAGCGCCAGATGTACATGCAGCCGTTTCCGCTGGGCTGGACAGAGCCGAAGGTCAGCAAGCTCGATGACGGTTACAGCGAAATCCTGTTCGAGGCCGACCACGTCCGTGAATGCGACTATGAGGACGACGCGCCGGGCTGGGTCATGCCTGTGCGCGGCGCTTATGCCTCCAGTATCGATAACTGGCCGCGGGTCGCCGATATCATGCGTGCCGGCTTCGAGGGCGATGACGATTATCCGGAGGGGCTGCTTGAGGTCATCCGGCAGATTGAAACCGACCACGAAGAGACGAAGGACCGTATCGTCGCTGCCGTGCGCTGGGTGCAGGAAAGCATCCGCTATTTTGCGTTTTCGTTCGGCGAGGGCGGCTTTGTACCGCGCAGCCTGAAGGACATTTTCGCCGACCGCATCGGTGACTGCAAGGATGTCTCCAAGATGATCGCGGCCATGCTGACGCAGATGGGCGTGGAAAGCTGGCCGGCTTTGGTCGACACGAAGCGCGGTTTCGACCTGATCAATACCCAACCGCGCCTGGGCTCCTTCAACCACTGCATCTCCATGTGCGTGCATGACGGGCGCCTGTACTGGTTCGAGGGTACGTCTGATGTCGCGCAGGGCGGTGACCTCGATCACATGGCGCAGAACGATCTCGGTTATGCCCTGATCCTCAAGCCGGGCGGCGACCTGGTCCGCATGATGGAAAAGACGCCTGGGCTTGATTACGAGGTGCGGGAAGTCATCCACCTGCCCGATAAAAAGGGGCAGGAGACCCTGATCGAGATTGACTACATCTATCGCGGGGCGCGGGCCGATGGCGTGCGGCGCGAACTGCGCCACCAAAGCCTGACGAGCTATGTCGAGGATCGCTGCGCCCTGTTCAGCTATATCTATGGCATGAACATGTGTGCTATTCCGCAGATGGTCGATGATCGCCGGCTGAACGAGATCACCATCACCACCCTGGTGACGACGGATAATCCCTGGCACACAAATGGCGAGGCCAGGGTCTTCTTCAGCCCGGAATCGGGTTTTGATTATGTGCTGGAAGAACCGGAAGGCCGTCGGCGGTTCCCGTTCGATATCGGCGATGTACGCGAAGGGCGGATCACCACCCTGATCAAAACGGCCCTGCCTCTGACCTGGCCGGACAAAGCCAAAATATGGGATTTCGGCGGCTTACGCCTCAGCTTCACGCCGCGCCAGACGGCGGAAGGCTATGAGGCGGTGCGGGACTACACCGTCCTGCGGCCCTGGTTGTCGGCCGATGAAAAGATGGCCCTGGATAGGGCCTATACGGAGATCGGCACCTATGACCGCATGAGCATCTGCGTGCCGCCGAAACCGGTGGCGACGTGGCGATCGGGTTTGCTGACGCGCGTGGCCATCTGGATGGGGATGCCGCTGATGGGAGGGCTGGTATGGCTGGCAACCAAGCTGCTGCACCAATAACTTGAACCACGAATAGACACGAATGAGCGCTAATATTGACGTCTATTCATGTTCATTCGTGGTTCCGTTGCGCAAAGTGTGTTGGAAACAGACAGAATTTCACAGATTGCCTGTTGCACGTTCCGTCATCCGCTGATAAACCGCACGCCTCCCATGGGCATGTACGGATTCTCCGTACTGTCCCTGAGAACTGCAGGGGTGTAGTTCAGCTGGTAGAGCGTCGGTCTCCAAAACCGGATGTCGTGGGTTCGAATCCCTCCGCCCCTGCCACTTTCTCTTTTCAAAGGCTTGAAACCTGGGTTTCTAGCCTCATTTTTGTTGTTCGGAAGCCGCGATCCGCGGCGCTCACATTGAATAGGCGTTTTGACGGTGAAGAAACCTGAGACGAAGACCAAGACCGTTGAGCCGGGCCGCAAGGTCGCCATTGGCAAGATAAACGTTGCGCAGGCGCCAGCTGGCGCCGCCGCCGTTGAAAAAGCGCCGAAAAAGCCGTTCAATCCGACGAAGTTCTTCAAGGAAGTCCAGATCGAAGCCAAGCGCATCACCTGGACGACCCGCAAGGAAGTCTGGATTACCACGGTCATGGTGCTGATAATGGTTGTCCTGGCCGGTGTCTTCTTCTTTGTGGTTGACGGCGGCATTGGCTTCCTGACCAACTACGTCACTAAAATCGGCCTGCAAGGATAAATTATATGGCTACCGCTGCACATTCCGAAACGCCGGTTCTCTCCAACCCGAACCACAAGTGGTACATCGTCCACGCCTATTCCAATTTCGAGAAGAAGGTGGCCGAAGCCCTGCGTGATCAGGCGAAGTCGCAAGGTCTGGAAGACAAGTTCTCCGAAATTCTGGTTCCGACCGAGGAAGTGGTTGAGGTCCGCCGTGGCCGCAAATTCAATTCGGAACGCAAGTTTTTCCCCGGCTATGTGCTGGTGAAGATGGAGCTTTCCGATGAAGCCTATCACCTGGTCAAGAACACGCCGAAGGTGACCGGTTTCCTCGGTTCCGGCTCCAAGCCCATGCCGGTGTCGCAGAAGGAAGTCGATCGTATCCTCGGCAACTCGGCCGCCGCTGTGGAGCGCCCAATGCCCGTCCTGTCGTTCGATATCGGCGAGAAGGTCAAGATCGTTTCCGGCCACTTCGCGTCCTTCGATGGCGTTGTGGAATCGGTCGACCAGGAACATGCCCGCCTGCGCGTCTCGGTGTCGATCTTTGGTCGCGCCACACCGGTCGAACTGGAATATGCACAGGTCGAAAAGACGGCCTGACGGCCTTCGGGGTCGAGAAGACGGCTTAAATTCACTGACAGCTAAATGTCTAAAAAGCGCTTCGGTAAGCCGGAGCGCTTTTTTTGTGTCCGGTGTCTGTGTTATGCCGCGTTCGGCCATATGGGGAAAGGCATGAAGAGGATTATCTGTGCCGTATCTGGCCTGGGCCTGATTACCGCCGGTATGGCGCATGGGCAGGTCATGACCGCCTTGCCGGCCGAGATCGAGGTTGTGGTGACCGGGCATGAGGCTGAAACACCTGACCGCGTGACCTACGACATCACTCAGGATCCCGAAGCGCACAGTGGTATCATTGCCGATATATTGCGCAAACTGCCCTCAGTCACGCTTTCTCCGAATGGCGCTGTTGCGCTGCGGGGCGGCGCCGTAACGATCCTGGTTGATGGCAAGGCGCCGCCTGAAGGCAATGCGGTGATCCGAAACCTGCCATCTGGGACGGTTGAACGTATCGAAATCATGGCCACGCCTTCGTCGCAATTTGCACCGGCGGGGACGGGCGGCATCATCAACCTCATTACGCGCCGACACCGTCATATGAAGCGCTCCGGTGAGGTTACCGCTCAGGTCACTACACTGGGGCAGGGGAATGCGTCATTCTCCTCCACGCTGGAAACCGATCGCTGGACAGTGAACAGCCAGTTCTATGCTGATCATTTTATTGATCGCAGCGTGCTGTACCTCCACCAGGAAGCGCTCAACGAAAACGCGGACGGCTATGACATCACTGACCGTGAAGATCACGCGCGAGCCGTTTCCGCCTCGGTAAATGGCCGGCTCAGCGCGGCCTGGAAACTGTCAGACCGCGCCGGACTGACCTTCAAGGGAGAGGCGGGCCGCTATGACTCTGTCAGCCGCGGTATTACCTATTATCGCGGGTTTGATGACTTCGACGAGCGTTCCGACATCCGCACCAACAGCCGGCACAGTGATGTTCAGGTGCTCTACGATTACACGGGTGAAGCGCGGGGCGAATATCTCTCCCTGACGGCTGAACATCTGCAGAACCGGAGCCGGACCGCTTCGGCCTATGATCAGGTGGGCGGATATCCTTATGACACCCTGTATCGCAGCGAAGGCGCGACGGACCGGGCGCAAGGGGATTACGAGCGCCGGTTCGGATCAGCCCGCCTGACCTTTGGCGCGTCGCTCGACCGAACGGGCCTGGACCTGCAATCCGGTTCGGAAAGCGCCGAACTGGCAATCGGGCTGGCGGATTATTTCGACGGTTTCTCAGCCAGCCGCACACTTTCAGCCCTGTATGCCACCTGGCAGATGCCGGTTGGCCCCTGGACGGTTCTGAGCGGCCTGAGAGCAGAAAGGGAGCAGTTGCAGCTGGAGGATACGGGGAAATCCGATGTCCTGGCCTGGTATCCGTCCTTTCACGCTGGCCGGGATCTGACTGACAAGGCGCGACTGAAAATCGATTACAGCCGGCGTGTGCTGCGTCCCGACCTCGGTGAATACGATCCGGTGATCCGATATTTTGGCGCCTTCAAGGCATTTTCGGGAAATCCGGACCTTGAGCCGCAGACAACGGACTCATACGAGATCGGCTATGCCTATGATGAAAAGGACTTCGGCACTGACGCGACCTTATATTACCGCGAAACGCGCGGCAGCTTTACGGGTTATGCCGAACTGACGGATAACGGCCTGCTGCTGACCAGTCGCATCAATTCCGGCCGCAGCCGGTCCAGCGGACTCGAACTGACCTGGCGCGGCTCCTTGTCGAAGCGCCTGAGCTATTCCGCCAATGGCAATCTGTCCTACACGGAATTCCCGTTCGCCGATGGCGGTACGCACAGCCGGTTCGGCTGGTCCGGCAATGTGCTGCTTGAATATGATGCCGACAATGGCGACCAATATCAGCTCAATGCGACGGGGTACGGCCGGGCCCTGACTCTGCAAGGCTATAGCCGCGGCGTTTGCCGCCTTGACGCCAGTTACCAGCACCCCTTGGATGACAAGCTGTCGCTTGCGGTCAGCGCAACCGATATTTTCAATACGTCGCGGTTCAGCACCATCGTCGACACGCGGGCGCTGAAGACCGTATCAACAGGCCGGCCGAACCTGCGGACGCTGAAAATCGCGCTGACCTATCGCTTCGGCAGTGGTACTTAAAGCTTTGCCGCGCGTATACGCAGGGCATTGGCGATGACGGATACCGAACTGAGCGACATGGCCGCCGACGCAATGACCGGCGACAGCAACAGGCCAAATGCCGGATAGAGCAGGCCGGCGGCCACCGGCACGCCAATGGTGTTGTAGGCGAAAGCAAAGACCAGGTTCTGCTTGATATTACGCATCACCACCCGGCTCAGGGCGCGCGCCTTGACGATGCCGCCCAGGTCGCCCCGGATCAGGGTGATGCCGGCGCTTTCCATGGCAATATCGGTGCCGTTGCCCATGGCGATGCCGACTGTGGCGGCGGCGAGGGCAGGGGCGTCATTGACGCCATCGCCGGCCATGGCCACCTTGTGGCCCTGGCGGATCAGATCCTCGATCACATCGCCCTTCTGGTCGGGCAGGACATCGGCGCGCACGTCCGTCAGACCCAGTGACGCCGCAACCGCCTGGGCGGTGGCCGCGTTATCGCCGGTCAGCATGATCACATTCAGGCCCTCCGCCGCCAGGGCCTTTAGGGCGGCAGCCGTGGTGGCCTTGACCGGATCGGCGACGACGATGATGCCAGCGGGCGCGCCATCAAGCGTTATGCAGACAACCGTCTGGCCCTGATCGCGGTAAGGCTGGGCCAGCGCGGTCAGTTCCGGCGTCTCTCCGAGCAGGGCGGCATTGCCGAGTGCGATGGCCGTGCCGTCAGCCGTGCCGCTGACACCTTTGCCGTTCAGAACCTTGAAGTCACTGACCGCATAGATCGGCAGACCTTTGGCCTTGGCCTCCCTGACAATGGCGTCGGCGATCGGATGTTCGCTGAGTGCCTCGACAGCCGCCGCCGGGGCCAGTACGTGGTCCTCGTCGATCGCGCCGATCGTTCTGACTGCGATCAGCCGCGGCCTGCCCTCGGTCAGGGTGCCCGTCTTGTCGAATACCAGGGTGTCTACGCCCTCGAAGGCTTCGAGGACGGCGGCGTCGCGCACCAGTATGCCTTCGCGGGCGGCGCGGCCGGTGCCGGCCATGATCGACATTGGCGTGGCCAGGCCCAGGGCGCACGGACAGGCGATGATCAGCACGGCGATGGCGTTCATCAGGGCGTGGCCGAGACGCGGCTCCGGTCCCCACAGCATCCAGCCGGCAAAGGTCAGAACGGCGCACAGGACGACGGCCGGTACGAACCAGCCGGAAACCGTATCGGCGACACGCTGGATAGGCGCACGCGATCGCTGCGCCTGGCCGACACGGGCGACGATCTGCGCCAGCAGGGTATCGTTGCCGATACGTGTGGCTTTCATAGTCAGGCTGCCGGACTGATTGACCGTGGCGCCGGTCACCTTGTCACCCGGCTGTTTGCTGACGGGCATGGCTTCACCCGTAAGCATGGATTCATCGACATGGCTGGCCCCATCGATCACCTCGCCATCGGTCGGCACCTTTTCGCCGGGACGGATGCGCAGGGTGTCCCCGACCTGTACCTGTGCAAGCGGGATCGTCTCTTCCTCCCCGTCGCGCAGACGATGAGCCGTGGCGGGCGCCAGTTTCAGCAGGGCGCGAATGGCGTCGCCGGTCTGGGCGCGCGCCTTCAGTTCGAGCACTTGGCCGACCAGCACCAGGGTGGTGATGACGGCGGCGGCTTCAAAGTAGACGTCGGGCGCCATGCCGGCCATATGCGGAAAAGCGTCGGGCAGAAGCACCGCCACCACGGAATAGGCCCAGGCTACCAGGACGCCAAGGGCGATCAGGGTGAACATGTTGAGGTGACGTGTCGTCAGGGATTGCCAGCCGCGCACCAGGAAGGGCCAGCCGCCCCACAAGGCCACAGGCGTGGCGAGGAGTAGCTGTATCCAGACAGACAGGCGATCCGGCACCACGGCTGACAGGCCCAGATGGGCGCCCATGGCCAGAATGGCGACCGGGACGGACAGGAGGGCCGAAATCCACAGGCGACGGGTCATGTCGGCCAGTTCCGGATTGGCGGTATCCTCCAGGGTAATGACTTCCGGCTCCAGAGCCATGCCGCAGATCGGGCATGATCCGGGGCCTTCCTGGCGGATCTGCGGATGCATCGGGCATGTATAGATGACGGCCTCGCCTGCCTTCGGTGCAGGGACGGGCGTTACAGGCGCTGTATGGCCGTGGCAACAGGACTTGGCTTCATGACCGGTGTCAACAGGGGCATGTGAATCTGGGGCATGTGAATGATGATGTGTGTGTTCGGGCATGGTATCCGCCTATTCGTACTTCTTGAGCAGGGTCATGATCTCGGCGATCTGCGCCGCCTGCTGCGTTTCGTTTTCGCCGGCGGAGCGCTTGAGGCAGGATTGCATGTGCGTTTCCAGTACGGCCAGTTCGATGGATTTAAGGGCGCTGCGGGCGGCGCGGAGCTGGGTCAGGATGTCTATACAGTACCGCTCGTCCGCGACCATGCGCTTGACGGCTTCTATCTGTCCGGCGGCGCGGTTGAGCGCGGGCAGTTGGGCGGAATGGGAGGGGTGGTGCGCCATATTGACATCCTTATACCTGGGTGGGGTATATTTTGAATATACCCCTAATGGGTATAAGTCAATGCGGCATTGTGTCGGTTTTAAACCGGCTGAGCCTTGCCAAGCCGTGACAAAGCGGTTATAGCGCGCGCTCTTCGTTGCAAGACGAGGCTAAATCCGTGGGAGCAGAGATGCGCACCACGGCTCACAATACGCTCCCCGGAGCGTTATATGGAGATATCAATGGCTAAGAAAATCCTGGGCTATATCAAGCTCCAGGTGAAGGCCGGCTCTGCCACGCCTTCGCCCCCCATCGGCCCTGCACTGGGTCAACGCGGCGTCAATATCATGGGTTTCTGTAAGGAATTCAACGCCCGTACCGAAAACGTCGAGAAGGGCACGCCGCTTCCGACCATCATCACCGTCTATCAGGACAAGTCGTTCACCTTCGTGACGAAGACGCCGCCGGCGACCTTCTTCATCAAGCAGGCGCTGAACCTGAAGTCCGGCTCGAAGCTGCCGGGCCGCGATTCCGCCGGCAAGATCACGCGCGCTCAACTGCGCAATATCGCCGAAAAGAAGATGAAGGATCTGAGCGCCCACGATCTCGATCAGGCGACCAAGATCATCGAAGGTTCCGCCCGTTCCATGGGCCTGCAGGTGGTGGACTAATATGACCAAGATCGCAAAGCGTATTAAGGCGTGGGAAAACGACGCCAACAAGTTCTACGGCCTGACCGAAGCGCTAAACGTCGTCAAGGCGAACGCCAAGGCCAAGTTCGACGAATCCGTTGAAATCGCCGTCAATCTGGGCGTTGACCCGCGTCACGCCGACCAACAGGTCCGTGGCGTTGTCAACCTGCCGTCCGGCACCGGCAAGGACGTCCGCGTCGCCGTATTCGCCAAGGACAAGAAGGCTGAAGAAGCTCTCGCCGCCGGCGCTGAAGTCGTTGGCGCCGAAGACCTGGTCGAAAAGATCATGGGTGGCTTCATGGATTTCGACCGCGTCATCGCCTCTCCGGACATGATGGCCCTGGTCGGTCGTCTCGGTAAGGTGCTCGGCCCGCGCGGCCTGATGCCGAACCCGAAGGTCGGCACCGTCACCCCGAACGTCGCCCAGGCCGTCAAGGACGCCAAGGGTGGTGCGGTCGAGTTCCGCGTCGAAAAGGCCGGTATCGTCCACGTCGGCGTCGGCAAGGTCTCCTTCACGACCGAAGCTCTCGAACTGAACGTCAAGGCTCTGGTTGATGCGCTCGTCAAGGCGCGTCCGTCGGGCGCCAAGGGCCTCTATGTCAAGAAGATCGCTCTGTCTTCGACCATGGGCCCAGGCGTGAAGGTTGATACGGCCTCCGCTTCGTAAGTTTTTCAGACTGAAAATAATTAAGCCGCTCCAGAGATGGAGCGGCTTTTTTTATGCCGGTGGGCCGGAGTGAAAGCGAAATCCCGTATCAGGCTCGGCGATCAATGCCTGCTCGGTTTCGCGGATAATTGGAATGCGTTGCGCGATATCGTCAGCATCCCCATACAGGGCCGCCAGCTTGAGGTAACCGGTGAAATGACGCGCCTCACTTTTCAGCAGGCCTTTGTAGAACTTGCCTAGTTCTTCATCCAGATACGGCGCGATGGCGCCGAAACGCTCGCAGGATCGCGCCTCGATAAAGGCGCTGATCAGCAGGATATCGATCATCATTCCGGGCTCGGTACGGCGGCACAGGCGGCGCAGGCCCATGGCATAGCGCGAGGGCGTAAGAGGACGAAGCGCAATGCCGCGCCGCTTCATGATCTTCATCACCTGCTCGTGGTGCGCCAGTTCTTCGCGCGCCAGACGGGCCATGGCCATGACCAGAGCCTCGCATTCCTGATATTTGGCCATCAGGTTTATGGCATTGCTGGCAGCCTTGTATTCGCAGTTCTTGTGGTCGAGCAGCAGCAGGTCCTGGTTTTTCAGCGCCGCCCCCACCCAGGCGGATGGTGTCGGGCTGCCCAGAAAATTGTGGATATCAGTCAGCATGGAAACTCCTTGCGCGTCTCTTGGCAAGGCCGGATTTGGAAATCAAGTCATCACGTCAATCCGTGGTTATCGGCGCGTCATCAAGTTGTAACAAATGTAAATAAATTCGGCCAAGAAATTTTCATGTTTATGCAAAAATATCTCTTGAAAACATTACCTATTGTTCACTCGACTTCCTGTGTCGTTGCGGTATTTTCAGACTTGTGGGATTCGGCATATTAGTGTTATGCGAGCCGCGAGATTTCAAGGCGGCTTAATACTGCTTTTGCATCATTTATTTCCTGCCATTATTTGGCGGATGACAGGTTTATCTGAGTGAACTTCCTCTCCGGGTTGCCGCAGCTCAGGTAATGTGGGGGAAGATGTAGGCGCATCTTCCCCTTTTATATTGCCTTCAGGAGGCGAGGCGCTCTGCCTCGGCGTCCGGATTGGGCAGGACGCCCAGTTCGATCAGGTCCGGTTCGCCGGCGGTCTTGATGATGTCATAGATGACCTGCTTTTCTTCGGCGCTGAAATAGGCATCGCCCCGGCCGCCGACGCCCTTGTTGAAGCGCACGGCTTCCTTGTCCTGCATAGCCAGTTGCAAGGCCGCCTGCGCCTGTTCACGGCTGTAGGTGTGAGCAGGATCAACATGCTGGATGATGGCCATAAGCAGGTCGACCGGACGCTCCACGAGATCTTCGTAACGCATCCACAGGGGCGGACGCGTGCCCTTTTCCATGCAGGCTTTTGAATAACGCAGCCAGCTACCATAATGACGCGCGTACCACAGCGGCGCGAAATGAACCAGGCCATGCCGGCGTTCTTCGGGCGTCATTTCCGAAAAAGGCTTGCCGTTCTCGGTCAGGAAATCCCAGTCGGGATAGCCGCCGGTTGCCAGGTTTTTCTCCTGATGGTTTGCCCAGGAAACAAGCGTATCGAGGATGTTGCGCGTGGCGATCAGCACCGGGATATCGAAGGCTTCAACGATTTCGGTGGTCGCCTGGGTGGCCACGGTGTGCAGGTGCATGACGGCTGCACGCGGCGTGGTGTCGGTCAGGACGTGCTGGTTGAAAATCAGAGGAAAATAGGGTTCTCGGTTGGGACCGACGGCGACATACGAGCCGCGTGACAGGTGCGCCTGGTAGTGGAAGCTGAGCAGGTGGATCAGCGCCACCCGCATATAGGTGCCACCCACCTTTAGCGGATAGGCCAGTATGGTCTGGATGTTTTTGGTTTTGGTGGCGGTGATCATGCCGCGCATTTCCGCCGTGATCTCGCCGGTATGGACCGGCATGGTGCTCATGATTTTGTAAATCGCTTCATATGCGGACATGACGTCTCCTGAACTCGCGGCGTACTCGCTGATGAAACGCATCAGACGCGATTCGGAGTTAGAATTTCATTAACCACGTTGGGTGGCGGCTCAGGCGGAAAGCCGTCCAAACGTTTGCCGGTAAGCGGTGGGGGTGGTGCCCATCTGTTCGCGGAAGTGGTGGCGCAGGTTCGTCGGTGTGCCGAAACCGGTGTGTTCGGCTATGCGCTCGATGCTGATATCGCTGGTTTCCAGATGATCGCGGGCCTCGCATAACCTGACATTCAGTAGCCATTTGGCCGGCGTCATGCCCGTCGCTTCGCTGAAGCGGCGCAGGAAGGTGCGCTCGCTCATGCCGGCGCGCCGGGCCAGGTCAGGGATGCGATGCTCCTGATGCAGATGCTTGCGCATATGGTCGAGCAGGGGGCCGAGGCGATCGCTTTCATAGCTGACCGGCACACTGCGCTCAATAAATTGCGCCTGTCCGCCATCCCGGTGCGGCGGCACGACCAGGCGGCGCGCCACGGTATTGGCGGCGGCCGGCCCGAAATCGCGGCGGATCAGGTGCAGGCACAAATCGATGCCGGCGGCACTGCCGGCGGAGGTCAGGATCTGGCCCTCGTCGACATAAAGCACATCGGGTACGATTTCGATGTCTGGATAGGCGGCCTTGACGTGATCGGTGTATTTCCAGTGCGTGGTGGCGCGTTTGCCAGCCAGCAGCCCGCTGGCCGCCAGGACATAGACGCCGGAACAGATGGTCAGGATACGGGCGCCGCACCTGTGGGCAGCCCGCAGAACCTCGGTCAGTTCCACTGGTACGGGGCGGTCGATCGGCCAACCCGGAATAATGACCGTGCCGGCATCAGCGAAAATCGCCAGTCCGGCATCCGCCGTCACACGCAGGCCGGCCGTGGTGCGCACCGGCCCGCCTTCCAGGGCGGCGATCTGGAAACTGTACCAGTCGGGGCCCATTTCCGGTCGGTCCAGGCCGAACAGTTCTACAGCGATGCTGAATTCGAACAGCGGCATTCCGTCAAAGGCGAGGAGGGCGACTTTACGATTAAAGGGTTGTGGTTTTGGCATGATTTATACGATAGTGGGAATTTGCGCCATATTCAAGCCGTCCGGTATCATCCGAGAAAACACGATACGGCCTCTTGATTTATCAACGCTTTGCCTGTAATGACCGCGCCTCGGCTTGGGGAACCCATGTTCTCTATGTCGTTCTGTCAGAGACCTTCGGGGATCAGGGGCCGCCTGATCCATAATAGCCGGGAGCCCCCGGATGCCGAAATTAGACGGGACGCGAAACGCCATCAAAGTTTACCTGTATTTCCTTAAATGCGGAAGTCTGGTGCCTTTGGGTGATCAGCATCTCATCTCGACAGCGATCGTAACGTTTCCGGTTTCTGGAAGCGCCAAAATCATTTGTTAGTTTTGAACGGATTGTCCGTTTGAAGCATCACCCCATGGAGGCCAGCAATGGACCGCGCAAAAAAGGCCGAGTCGATCGAAGAGCTCAAGAGCGTCTTCGCCGAATCCGGCTCCGTGGTTGTTACCCAGTATTCGGGTATGACCTTTGTGGAAATGTCTGAACTTCGCAACCGTCTTCGTAAAGAAGGCGCGGTGCTGAAGGTGTTTAAGAACCGTCTGGCTCAAAAGGCCCTGAACGGCTCGGTTGGCGAAAAGGGCGATGCCCTCTTCAAGGGCCCGGTCGCTCTGGTCTATTCGGCCGATCCGGTTACCGCTGCGAAAATCTCTTCCCAGTACGCCAAGGAAAATGACAAGCTCAAGATCATTGGCGGCATCATGGGGACGGACGTTCTCAACGAAGCAGGCGTCAAGGCCCTGGCCACCCTGCCTTCGCTCGACGAACTGCGCGGCAAGCTCATCGGCCTCCTGCAAGCTCCGGCGACCAAGATCGCTGGCGTTCTGCAAGCCCCAGCCGGTGCCGTGGCCCGCGTCATCGCGGCCCATGCCGAAAAAGCGGCTTAAGCAACCTCATTCATTATCACATCAACACATCTTATCTTTTAAGGAAATCACATGTCTAAGTTGGAAAAGCTGGTCGAAGACCTGTCCGCCCTGTCCGTCCTGGAAGCCGCTGAGCTCTCCAAGCTGCTCGAAGAAAAAGTGGGGCGTCTCCGCTGCCGCTCCGGTCGCCGTTGCCGCTGCCGCTCCGGCCGCCGGTGGCGCTGCCGCCGCTGACGCTGGCGAAGAGCAAACCGAGTTCACCGTTGTCATCGTTGACGGCGGCGACAAGAAGATCAACGTGATCAAGGAAATCCGCGGCATCCGCGCCGATCTCGGCCTGAAGGAAGCCAAGGACCTCGTTGAAGGTGCTCCGGCGACCGTCAAGGAAAACATCTCGAAGCAGGAAGCCGCTGACATCAAGAAGAAGCTTGAAGAAGCCGGCGCCAAGGTCGAAGTTAAGTAATTTCGTCTTCGGAAAATCTTCTGAAAAATTCAGGCCCGGACGTTCGCGTTCGGGCCTGTTTTGTTATATGCATTGGCGCCTGAATGAGCATTCAAAAATTGGTCTTGACAAATTTGAAAAATATTAAATTCACCCTCTTTACGAACGGGGATAAGTGAGCTATGTGACGCTCCCCCTCAAGGCGTATTGCGTCTGATGTCGGGGCCCGAATGCCGGTCTTATGCTCTTTCTGCCGGAGAAGGGTTGGTCCTCTAGGATCATAAAAACAGCGTCTTTGGTGTCAAAAGCCAAAAAAGAGCAGGCGCAAGGCAAACCTTTCGGCCCGGAAGTGGCCAAAACCCTAACCTTCGCGCGCAGTTCCACTGCACAAATTCGATCTCATAAAGCGTTTTATACGCCCACCTAACCTGTGTCAGGAAAAACGATGGCCTTATCGTTCACCCAGAAGAAGCGGATTCGCAAGTCTTTCGGCCGTATCCCCGAAGCTATCCGTATGCCCAACCTCATCGAGGTGCAGCGCTCGTCATATGAGCAGTTTCTGCAGCGCGATGTCCGTCCGGCCAATCGTATCGATGACGGCTTGGAAGCGGTGTTCAAGTCCGTATTCCCGGTGAAGGATTTCAACGAACGCGCCACGCTGGAATATGTGTCGTATGAGTTCGAAGAACCCAAGTATGACGTTGAAGAGTGCATCCAGCGCGACATCACCTATGCCGCGCCGCTGAAGGTCAAGCTGCGCCTGATCGTCTTTGAAATGGACGAGGAAACCGGCGCCCGTTCGGTCAAGGACATCAAGGAGCAGGACGTCTATATGGGCGATATTCCGCTCATGACCGACAAGGGCACGTTCGTTGTCAACGGTACGGAGCGCGTCATCGTTTCGCAGATGCACCGTTCGCCGGGCGTCTTCTTCGACCACGACAAGGGCAAGACCCACTCTTCGGGCAAACTCCTGTTCGGCGCCCGCGTCATTCCGTACCGCGGTTCGTGGCTCGATTTCGAGTTCGACGCCAAGGACATCGTCTATGTCCGTATCGACCGCCGCCGCAAGCTGCCGGCCACTTCCTTCCTCTATGCCCTGGGCATGGACGGTGAGGAAATCCTGACCACCTTCTATGACGTGGTACCTTACGAGAAGCGCGAAGCTGGCTGGGTTACGCCGTACAAGTTCGAGCGCTGGCGCGGTGTGAAGCCGGAATTCGACCTGATCGACGCCGACAGCGGCGAAGTGGTCGCACCGGCCGGCACCAAGATTTCCGCCCGTACCGCCAAGAAGCTGGGCGATACCGTCAAGTCGCTGCTGCTCAGCCAGGACGCACTGGTCGGCCGTTACCTGGCGCGTGACGCCGTCAATTTCACGACTGGTGAAATCTACGCCGAAGCCGGTGACGAACTCGATGCCGCTGCCGTAAGCGTGCTGGAAGCGCAGGGCTTCACGACCGTCGACGTGCTCGATATCGACCACGTCACCGTTGGGCCGTACATGCGCTCCACCCTGCGCGTCGACAAGAACTCAAGCCGCGAAGACGCCCTGTTCGACATCTACCGCGTCATGCGTCCGGGGGAACCGCCTACGATCGAAGCCGCCGAGGCGATGTTCAACTCGCTGTTCTTCGAGCTGGAGCGCTACGACCTGTCGAGCGTTGGCCGCGTGAAGATGAACATGCGCCTGGAGCAGGAGGTCGCTGACTCGGAGCGTGTGCTGCGTAAGGACGACATCCTGAAGATCCTCAAGATCCTCGTTGGCCTGCGTGATGGCCGCGGTGAAATCGACGATATCGACAACCTCGGTAACCGTCGCGTCCGTTCGGTGGGTGAACTGCTGGAAAACCAGTATCGCGTCGGCCTGCTGCGCATGGAGCGCGCTATCAAGGAACGCATGTCGTCGGTCGATATCGACACCGTCATGCCGCATGACCTGATCAACGCGAAGCCAGCCGCCGCTGCCGTGCGTGAATTCTTCGGTTCGTCGCAGCTTTCGCAGTTCATGGATCAGACCAACCCGCTGTCGGAAATCACCCACAAGCGTCGTCTGTCAGCCCTGGGGCCAGGCGGTCTGACGCGTGAGCGCGCGGGCTTTGAAGTCCGCGACGTTCACCCGACCCACTATGGCCGTATCTGCCCGATTGAAACGCCGGAAGGCCCGAACATCGGCCTGATTAACTCCCTGGCCACCCATGCGCGTGTCAACAAGTACGGCTTCATCGAAAGCCCGTACCGTAAGGTGATCGACGGCAAGGCTCAGGAAGAGGTCGTCTATATGTCGGCCATGGAAGAGTCGAAGCACGTCATCGCTCAGGCCAACATCAACATGAAGAACGGTGAGATCGCCGACGACCTGGTCCAGGGCCGCGTCAACGGTGAGCCGGGCCTGCAACAGGCCTCGACCGTCGATTATATGGACGTGTCGCCGAAGCAGGTCGTTTCCGTCGCCGCCGCGCTCATTCCGTTCCTGGAAAACGACGACGCCAACCGCGCGCTGATGGGTTCGAACATGCAGCGTCAGGCCGTGCCGCTGGTGAAGGCCGATGCGCCGTTCGTCGGCACCGGCATGGAAGAAGTCGTGGCCCGCGATTCCGGCGCTACGGTTGCCGCGCGCCGCACCGGTGTGGTCGAGCAGATCGACGGCACGCGTATCGTTATCCGCGCCACCGAGGAGCAAGACCCGAACAAGCCGGGCGTCGATATCTATCGCCTGTCGAAGTTCCAGCGTTCCAACCAGAACACCTGTATCAATCAGCGTCCGCTGGTTCGCGTGGGTGACAAGGTTTCGGCCGGTGACATCATCGCTGATGGTCCCTCGACCGATCTCGGTGATCTGGCCCTCGGCCGCAACGTCCGCGTGGCCTTCATGCCGTGGAACGGTTACAACTTCGAAGACTCGATCCTGATCTCCGAGCGCATCGTGCGTGATGACATCTTCACCTCTATCCACCTGGAAGAGTTCGAGGTCATGGCCCGCGATACGAAGCTTGGGCCAGAAGAAATCACCCGCGACATCCCGAACGTCGGTGAAGAAGCCCTGCGCAATCTCGACGAAGCGGGCATTGTTGCTATCGGTGCCGAAGTCCAGCCGGGTGATATCCTGGTCGGCAAGGTGACCCCGAAGGGTGAAAGCCCGATGACGCCGGAAGAAAAGCTCCTGCGCGCCATCTTCGGTGAAAAGGCGTCTGACGTCCGCGACACCTCGCTTCGCCTGCCGCCTGGCGTTGCCGGCACCATCGTCGAAGTCCGCGTCTTCAACCGTCACGGTGTTGAAAAGGACGAACGCGCCCAGGCTATCGAGCGCGCCGAAATCGAACGCCTCGGCAAGGACCGCGACGACGAACTGTCGATTCTGGAACGCAATATCTACGGCCGTCTCAAGGAACTGCTGCTCGGCAAGGTCGCCGTGTCCGGTCCGAAGGGCATGGGCCGCGGTGAAGTGACCGAAGAAAAGCTGGCCGAGGTCTCGAAGGGCCTGTGGTGGCAAGTGGCGCTCGAAGACGAGAAGGTCATGTCCGAGCAGGAAGCCATGAAGCGCCAGTTCGAAGACGCCCGCAAGCGTCTCGACCGCCGCTTCGAGGACAAGGTCGAGAAGCTGCAGCGCGGCGACGAACTGCCGCCGGGCGTCATGAAGATGGTCAAGGTGTTCGTGGCGGTGAAGCGCAAGCTGCAACCGGGCGACAAGATGGCCGGTCGTCACGGCAACAAGGGGGTTATCTCCAAGATCCTTCCGGTCGAAGACATGCCGTTCCTGGCCGATGGCGAGCACGTCGATATCGTGCTGAACCCGCTGGGCGTGCCTTCGCGCATGAACGTCGGCCAGATCTTCGAGACCCACCTCGGCTGGGCCTGTCACAATATCGGCCTGCAAATCGCAGCCCTGTTGGAAGACTGGCAGAACGGTGGCCAGAAACAGGCCCTGATCGATCACCTGCGGGGCGTCTATGGTCCGGATCAGGAACTCCCCGAGTCGGAAGAGGAACTGATCGACCTGGCGAAGAACCTGTCGCGCGGCGTGCCGATTGCGACCCCGGTCTTCGACGGTGCCCACATCAACGATATCGAGGATATGCTCGAATTCGCCGGTCTCGATCGTTCCGGCCAGTCGATCCTGTACGATGGTCAGACGGGCGAGCGCTTCAAGCGTCCGGTTACCGTCGGCATCATCTACATGCTGAAGCTGCACCACCTGGTCGACGATAAGATCCACGCCCGCTCCATCGGGCCATACTCGCTCGTTACCCAGCAACCGCTGGGCGGCAAGGCGCAGTTCGGTGGTCAGCGCTTCGGGGAAATGGAAGTCTGGGCACTGGAAGCCTATGGCGCCGCCTACACCCTGCAGGAAATGCTCACCGTCAAGTCGGACGACGTGGCGGGCCGCACCAAGGTTTACGAAGCCATCGTCCGTGGTGACGACAGCTTCGAAGCCGGTATCCCGGAAAGCTTCAACGTTCTGATCAAGGAAATGCGTTCGCTTGGTCTGAATGTCGAGCTTGAGAATGGGCAAGGGTAAGTAATCAAGGCGAGGGAGCACGGCCCCCTCGACCCCATAACTTAGCCGCATTAAAATTTTTTTCGGGCGTCAGCCCAAAATTGGAGTACTGGCATGAACCAGGAAGTCCTGAATATCTTCAACCCGGTCCAGGTCGCCCCGACCTTCGATCAGATCCGTATCACACTCGCTTCGCCGGAAAAGATCCTGTCGTGGTCGTTTGGCGAGATCAAGAAGCCGGAAACCATCAACTATCGCACGTTCAAGCCGGAACGTGACGGCCTGTTCTGCGCCCGTATCTTTGGCCCGACCAAGGATTACGAATGCCTGTGCGGCAAGTACAAGCGCATGAAGTACAAGGGCATCATCTGCGAAAAGTGCGGCGTCGAAGTCACCCTGAGCCGCGTCCGCCGTGAGCGCATGGGCCATATCGAACTGGCCTCGCCGGTCGCCCACATCTGGTTCCTGAAGTCGCTGCCGTCGCGTATCGCCATGATCCTCGACATGGCGCTGAAGGACGTCGAGCGCGTTCTGTACTTTGAAAACTACATCGTCACCGAGCCTGGCCTGACCTCTCTGAAGCTCCACCAGCTTCTGTCGGAAGACGAATATTATCGCTGCCAGGAAGAATTCGGTGATGACAGCTTCACCGCTGAAATCGGCGCCGAGGCCGTCCGCAACATGCTGATGGCGATGAATCTCAATGAAATCGCCGACAAGCTGCGCGCCGACCTCGTTGACCAGACCTCGGAAATGAAGGCCAAGAAGTATTCCAAGCGCCTCAAGCTGATCGAGAACTTCATCGAGTCCGGCAATCGTCCGGAGTGGATGATCCTGACCGTTGTGCCGGTCATCCCGCCCGAACTGCGTCCGCTGGTTCCGCTCGATGGCGGCCGCTTCGCCACCTCCGACCTCAATGATCTCTACCGCCGCGTCATCAACCGGAACAACCGTCTGAAGCGCCTGATGGAACTGCGCGCGCCGGACATCATCATCCGCAACGAAAAGCGCATGTTGCAGGAATCGGTCGACGCCCTGTTTGACAACGGCCGCCGTGGCCGCGTCATCACCGGTGCCAACAAGCGTCCGCTGAAGTCGCTCGCCGATATGCTGAAGGGCAAGCAGGGCCGCTTCCGTCAGAACCTGCTCGGCAAGCGCGTCGACTATTCCGGCCGTTCCGTTATTACGGTTGGGCCGGAACTGAAGCTGCACGAGTGCGGCATTCCGAAGAAGATGGCGCTCGAACTGTTCAAGCCGTTCATCTATGCCCGCCTCGACGCCAAGGGCCTCTCCGGCACCGTCAAACAATCGAAGCGCATGGTCGAGCGTGAGCAGCCGCAGGTGTGGGATATCCTCGAAGAGGTCATCCGCGAACACCCGGTCATGCTCAACCGCGCCCCGACGCTTCACCGTCTCGGCATCCAGGCGTTCGAGCCCAAGCTGATCGAAGGCAAGGCCATCCAGCTTCACCCGCTCGTCTGTTCGGCCTTCAACGCCGACTTCGACGGTGACCAGATGGCCGTCCACGTCCCGCTCTCGCTGGAAGCCCAGCTTGAAGCCCGCGTGCTGATGATGTCGACCAACAACATCCTGTCGCCGGCCAACGGCCGCCCGATCATCGTGCCATCGCAGGATATCGTGCTTGGCCTCTATTACCTGTCGCTCGTCAAGGACGGCGAAAAGGGTGAGGGCATGATCTTCGGTGACCTGAACGAAATCCAGCAGGCGCTGGATAACGGTTCGGTCTCGATGGCCGCCAAGATCAAGTGCCGCTTCACCCAGAAGGACGAAGACGGCGTCATCCGTACCAAGGTTGTCGATACGACTCCGGGCCGCATGAAGATCGCTGCCCTGCTGCCGTACAACGAAAACATCGGCCTGAAGGTACTCGACAAGACCCTGACCAAGAAGGAAATCGGTAACCTGATCGACATCGTCTACCGCCACTGCGGCCAGAAGGCGACGGTGATCTTTGCCGACCAGATGATGGCCCTGGGCTTCAAGGAAGCGGCCCGCGCCGGTATCTCCTTCGGTAAGGACGACATCGTCATCCCCGATACCAAGAAGGGCATTGTCGATGAAACCCGTCACCTGGTCGAGGAATACGAGCAGCAATACGCTGACGGCCTGATCACCAAGGGTGAGAAGTACAACAAGGTGGTTGATGCCTGGTCGAAGGCGACCGATCGCGTTTCCGACGAAATGATGAAGGAAATCAGCCGCAAGCACCTGGACGCCGATGGCCGTGAAAAAGAGATCAACTCGATCTACATGATGGCCAACTCCGGCGCCCGTGGCTCTCAGGCCCAGATGAAGCAACTCGGCGGTATGCGCGGCCTGATGGCCAAGCCCTCCGGCGAGATCATCGAAACGCCGATCATCTCGAACTTCAAGGAAGGTCTGTCGGTTCTGGAATACTTCAACTCGACCCACGGTGCTCGTAAG
Source organism: Asticcacaulis sp. (assembly GCA_024707255.1). Classification (NCBI taxonomy): domain Bacteria; kingdom Pseudomonadati; phylum Pseudomonadota; class Alphaproteobacteria; order Caulobacterales; family Caulobacteraceae; genus Asticcacaulis; species Asticcacaulis sp. Next base: position 1,141,312 of record JANQAC010000002.1, read on the forward strand.
GGCCTCGCGGATACCGCGTTGAAGACCGCCAACTCAGGTTACCTGACGCGTCGTCTCGTCGACGTTGCCCAGGACTGCATCATCATGGAAACCGACTGCGGTACCACCAAGGGCATCACCATGAAGGCGGTGGTCGAAGGTGGTGACGTACTGGTCTCGCTCGGACAGCGCGTTCTCGGCCGTACCACGGCGGAAGACATCAAGGACGTGGCGACCCAGGAAGTCGTGGTCGAGGCCGATACCTATATCGACGAAGACGTGGTCGATATCATCGAAGCCTCGGGCGCCCAGTCGGTCAAGGTCCGTTCGGTCCTGACCTGTGAGGCTGAACTCGGCACCTGCGCCGCCTGTTACGGTCGTGACCTGGCCCGCGGCACTCGTGTCAATATGGGTGAAGCGGTCGGTGTCATCGCGGCGCAATCGATCGGCGAACCCGGCACCCAGCTCACCATGCGTACCTTCCACATCGGCGGTACGGCATCGGTGGCTGAGCAATCCTTCTACGAAACGACCTCGGACGGCGTGATCAAGCTGTCGGCCGCTCCGACCGTCAAGGGCTCGCATGGCGACCTGATCTCCATGTCGCGTAACCTGGTCATCACGGTTCACCACGATGGCAAGGACCGCGAAACCTACAAGGTGCCTTACGGCTCGCGCCTGCGCGTCACCGAAGGCGCCACGGTCAAGAAGGGCCAGCGCCTGGTCGAGTGGGATCCGTACACCACTCCGATCATCACCGAAGTCGGCGGCAAGATTCGCTTCGAGGATCTCAATGACGGCCAGACCGTCCGCGAGGAAACCGACGAAGCGACGGGTATCTCGAACCGCGTGGTTGTTGACTATCGCGCCACCACCAAGGGCGCGGAAGTCCGTCCCGGCATGGGCATTACCGACGAAGCCGGCGCCTACAAGAAGCTGGCCAATGGCGGGGATTCCCGTTACCAGCTTCCGGTCGGGGCCATTCTCTCGGTGGGTAACGGCGATGAGGTCAAGCCGGGCGATATCCTCGCTCGTATCCCGACCGAAGGCGCCAAGACCCGCGACATCACCGGTGGTCTGCCGCGCGTCGCCGAACTGTTCGAAGCCCGCCGTCCGAAGGACTGCGCCGTCATCGCCGAAATGGATGGCCGCGTCGAATTTGGCCGCGACTACAAGAACAAGCGCCGCATCAAGATCACCCCTGAGGGCGAAGGTGAAGCGGTCGAGTTCCTGATCCCGAAGGGCAAGCATATCTCCGTCCATGACGGCGATTATATCCAGAAGGGCGACTACATCATCGACGGCAACCCCGATCCGCACGATCTGCTGCGTATCCAGGGTGTTGAGGCGCTGGCTGAATATCTGGTCAACGAAGTGCAGGAAGTCTACCGTCTGCAGGGCGTGCCGATCAATGACAAGCACATCGAAGTCATCGTGCGCCAGATGCTGCAGAAGGTCGAAATCCTTGAACCGGGCGACACTGGCCTGATCAAGGGCGACCATCTCGACAAGGCGGAAGTCGACCTTGAAAACGCCAAGGCTGAAAAGCGTGGTGGCCGTGCGGCCCTCACGCAGCCGATCCTGCTCGGCATCACCAAGGCATCGCTGCAAACCAAGTCGTTCATCTCGGCGGCTTCGTTCCAGGAAACGACCCGCGTCCTTACCGAAGCTTCGGTTCAGGGCAAGATCGATACCCTGGACGGTCTGAAGGAAAACGTCATTGTCGGCCGTCTGATCCCGGCTGGTACCGGCGCCTATCTCCGTCAGCTCCAGCGCGTGGCCATGAAGCGCGACGAGCAACTGTCGCATCAGCGCGAAGAGGCCATGGAGCCTCTGCCCGCCGAAGTGCTGCTGGAAGGTCCTGTCGACGCCGGCGAATAAGGGGGTAAGCCCCCTTAACCCGGAATCGGGCCTGTGGTGGCTTCCGCAGGCGACTAAATTAAAGGCCCCTGAGCCGTGCGGTTCAGGGGCTTTTTCTTATTTGGTGAAGGTGATGGTCCGCCAGTTGTTTATCTCGACGAACTTGCGATATTTCTCGTAACCGGACACAGCCGCTTCACCCTTTTCCTTGCTGAAGACGGCATAGATTTCCTTCTCTATCGCCTGGTCGCGGGTCTGGTCCGGTTCCATGGCCGCGGCATTGACATAATGCGTGGCGATGATGACATTCGGCGCGCCGGCATTATACCCGTCCTTGACCATGAAGATGTAGTTGTCGATCAGGCCATGCTTTTTCATGATTTCCAGGGCGGGCACCTGGGAGGCTTTCAGGCCGACCAGATAATCATCGACATGGTTGGGATCGACCTCGACGACGGTCTCGCTCCAGATGCCTGTATCGGGCGTGTAATCCTTGTACATATCAGCGGATGCCGCCGTTGCAGAGACGAGCAGCACGGCGGCGCTAATGGCCGGCAAATACTTGATAAACATGGGATAGCCCCTTCAGTAGGGCGCAAAGGCACACATGCGCGGTGAATGTATGGAAGCATACTAACGCAAACGTACTTACCTCTAATAACATGGTTCTTTATGGCGCGCTATTAACGGTTTCGGCGCCAACCAGGGGTCATACCACCTGTCCGGCTGCCCAACCGGATGACCAGGCCCACTGGAAGTTATACCCGCCCAGCCAGCCAGTGACATCGACGCATTCGCCGATAAAATAGAGGCCGGGGCAAAGCTGGCTCTCCATGGTTTGTGAGGAGAGGGCGCGGGTGTCGATGCCGCCCAGGGTCACTTCGGCCGTGCGATAGCCTTCAGTGCCGTCGGGGATAAAGGTCCAGCGATTGACGGCATCAGCCAGGGTTTGCAGAGCGGCATTGCTGAGGTCTGCCATTCGAGATTCCGGCGGAAGGTCATGCCATTCCAGGATGCGATCGGACAGGCGTCGCGGCAGGATTTCCGCCACAACATTGCCGAGCGTCTGTTTCGGGCGATCCTTGCGCCGGCTCAAGAGATATTCTAGGGCATCCACATTTGGCAGTAGGTCTACTTCGATGGCCTGGCCAGGTTTCCAGTAGGACGATATCTGCAAAATCGCGGGTCCGGAAAGGCCGCGATGAGTGAACAGAAAGCCATCGGTAAAGCTGGCCTTGCCACAGGCGACCCTGGCGGTCAGCGAAACGCCGGACAGGCCTTCGATACCGGCCAGCTTTTCGCCGCCAAGCGTGAAGGGCACCAGGGCGGCGCGGGTTTCGGTAATATCGTGGCCGAACTGTCGGGCAATATCATAGGCAAAGCCGGTGGCACCCATTTTGGGAATGGACAGGCCGCCCGTGGCGATCACCAGCTTGTCAGCCATGGAGCAGCCGTTCGACGTATCGATTTCGAAGCCATCTCCAGTCTTCAGCACGCCTTCAACCGATATGCCGAGATAGAGTTCGCCACCGGCTTCCGCCAGATCATCCAGCAGCATATCGATAATGTCACCGGCGGACGTTTCACAGAAAAGCTGGCCTTCGGTTTTCTCGAAATAAAGAATGCCGCGTTTGACGACGCGATCGAGGAAGTCCCAGGGCGTGAAGCGTTTCAGCGCCGAGATGCAGAAGTGTGGATTTTGCGACAGGAAATTCTTCGGCGTGGCCTGCAGATGGGTGAAATTACACCTGCCGCCGCCGGAAATGCGGATCTTTTCGGCCGGCTTTTTCGCGTGATCGATCACGGCCACGCGCCGTCCGCGCCGGGCGGCTTCGATACCGCACATCAGGCCGGCGGCGCCTGCGCCTACAATCACCACATCGAATTTTGCTGCTGTCACTTTTTTTCTCATAACTTGACTTAAGGTCTGGCTTGCCGGGATCGAAACTTAACCTTAAGGTCACCCGGCTTTCAGCAGACAAAGGAGTCGGCCATGTCCGATCTTGAAACCATTACACAAAAAATCAGCGCCGCCGTCGGGGAAAATTCCGGTCTCGGCAAAATCATCAAGGTCGACTTCGGCGACGCTGGCAAGATTCTCATCAATGGCGCCGCTGTGCCCAACACCGTGACCAACGAGGACGGCGAGGCCGACACTACGATCCAGATCGCCATCGATGATCTCATTGCCATGTCCAAGGGCACGCTCGACCCGATGATGGCCTTCATGATGGGCAAAATGAAGATTCAGGGCGATATGAGCGTCGCCCAGAAACTCGCGCCCTTGCTGAAAGGCGCCTGATTGTTATGGGGTCAAGGGGGGCGGTGCCCCCTTGCCTTGGACTTATCCAGGTCCCTGCGTATTCGGCCCGGCCTTGCCGATAACGCGATCCGCCACGAAGGGATTGCTCTGTCGTTCGACATTGAAGCTCGACATCGGCCCATGCCCCGGCACAAAACGCACATCGCCCAGCGGCCATAGCTTCTGCGTGATCGAATGGATCAGGTCGGCGTGGTTGCCGCGCGGAAAGTCCGTCCGCCCGATCGATCCCTTGAACAGGACATCGCCCACCTGCGCGAACTGCGACGGCGCATGATAAAAGATCACATGGCCTGGCGTATGGCCAGGGCAGTGAATAACCTGCCAAGTCGTCTCACCTAAAGTCACCGTGTCGCCGTCATGCAGCCAGCGGTCGGTCGTGAAACTGCGCATGTCGGGGATGCCGTAGCGCTGGCCCATGTCCGGTATGCTGTCGATCCAGAACTGGTCGTCCTCATGCGGGCCTTCGATGGGGGCGCCGGTGCGCTCTTTGAGTTCCGCCGCACCGCCGGCATGATCGGCATGGCCATGGGTGATCCAGATCTTCTCCACGGTCAGGCCGCGCCGTTTGACCTCGTCCAGGATCGGGTCTAGATCGCCGCCGGGATCGATGATGGCGGCCTTGTTTGTTTTCGTACACCAGACCACCGTGCAATTCTGCTGCAACGGCGTGACGGGGGCGACAAACAGACGGATGGGTGGCTCTGTGCTCATAACTCATGAAATAGGCGAAACGAGCCATTAAGGCTACCCACCGGTTAAGATAGTTGCAGATTTAATTTTTGTGTGTAGGCTTCGTGACAAGACAGGTACTGGGGTGGTCCTTGGAATGACTAGTCGCCTGTTAAAACACATAAAAAGGTGAAAAATGAATCCTTTGCGAATTAAGTCGCTGGATGCGATCCTGGCGACAGCAGAGAAAAAAGTCGCTGCATCGATCCCTGGGGCCTGTCCAACTGACCTTGCTGGGTATCGGCGCGGTAATCGGCACCGGTATCTTCGTGCTGACTGCAGCCGCCGCCCAGAAAGCCGGTCCGGGTATGATGATCTCCTTCATCATCGCCGGCGCCGTTTGCGCGGTCGCGGCGCTTTGCTATTCCGAACTGGCCTCCATGGTGCCGGTCGCCGGCTCTGCCTATACCTATTCCTACGCCGTCATGGGCGAAATGGTCGCCTGGCTGGTTGGTTGGGCGCTTATACTGGAATATGCGCTTGGTGCCTCTGCTGTCGCGGTCGGCTGGTCCGGCCATATCGTCGGGTTTCTCGATGACATAGGGATACACATACCACACGCTCTCACTGTCGGACCGCCCATCTCCATCGGCTTCATCAAGGGGGGCGAAATCGGCGGTATACTCAATCTGCCTGCCGTTATCATCACCGCCGTTGTTACACTACTGCTGGTCATCGGCACCAAGGAAAGTGCCACGGCCAATGCGGTCCTGGTCGCCATTAAGATTGCTGCGTTGCTGTTATTCATCGTCCTTACCCTGCCGCTGGTGACCGGCCATATGGATAATTTTAGTCCGTTTACCCCCCGCGGCTGGGGCAACCCGCTCGATGGCACCGGAACAGGCGTTCTTGGCGCTGCTGCCTCCATCTTCTTCGCCTATGTCGGCTTCGATGCGGTATCGACCGCCGCCGAGGAAACCAAAAATCCGCAGCGCAACGTGCCGATCGGCCTGATTGCTTCGCTGGGCATCTGCACCGTGTTCTATATACTGGTTGCGACCGGCGTAATCGGTTCGTTCGGCGCCCAGCCGCTGGCTGATCCGGCGACGGGCCAATATTTCGCTGACGGCTCGACGGAGCTTTATGCCAGCGCCGCCTGTCAGGCCGCCCATGCGCCGCTTGTTTGCTCCAAGGAAGCCCTGGCTCACGTCCTGCGCGAAGTGAACAGCAATCCATTGTTTGGTAACCTGATCGGCCTGGCCGCGACGATTGCCCTGCCGTCGGTCGTGCTGCTGATGATGTTTGGCCAGACGCGCGTCTTCTTCGTCATGGCGCGTGACGGACTGTTGCCGAAGGGCCTGTCAGCCGTTCATACCAAGTTCAAGACGCCCTGGGTGATCACCCTGGTCACCGGCGTCGTCGTGGCCATTGCCGCGGCTTTCCTGCCGGTCGGTTCTCTGGCGGATTATTCAAACGCCGGCACACTGTTCGCTTTCGCGGCTGTCTCGCTGGGCGTCATGATCCTGCGCTTCACCGACAAGACACGCAATCGTCCGTTCAAGACACCGCTGCTGTGGATCATCGCCCCGCTGTCGATTTTCGGCTGCGTACTGTTGTTCGTCAGTCTGGGCACAGAATCCAAGCAGGTCTTTTTCGGCTGGACCGCGATTGGCCTCGTTTTGTACTTCGCCTACGGCTTCTGGCACTCGAACGTCCGCAAGGGCATCATCGAAGACCATGAAAACGACGCGGACCTGCCGCCGCCTCCGGGCACGACCTGATCCTGAAAAGGCGCCCCAACGGGCGCCTTTTTTATTGCGTGAAGACCTGCTAGGTGCGTGACATGCTTCCTATTGAAGAAATATATGCACCTCTGAAATCCTGGCTGGCGGAAAAGACCGCGGCCCTGATTATTGCGCCGCCGGGCGCCGGCAAGACGACCGGTATTCCGCTGGCCTTACTGGATTCGCCGTGGTTGGCCGGCCAGAAGATTATCCTGCTCGAACCGCGCCGGCTGGCGGCTCGTGCCGCCGCCGCCCGCATGGCTGAGACCCTGGGCGAACCGGTCGGACAAACGGTCGGCTTCCGGGTGCGCGGCGAAAGCAAGATCAGTGGAAAGACGCGGATCGAGGTCGTCACCGAAGGGATTTTCTCACGCCTGATCCTCGATGATCCATCGCTGGATGGCATCGCTTGCGTGATCTTCGATGAATTCCACGAACGCAGCCTGGATGCCGATCTCGGCCTGGCCTTCGCGCGCGATGCGCAAGTCCTCCTGCGCGATGACCTGCGCCTGCTGGTCATGTCGGCGACCCTCGATGGCGACCGTGTGCTCAGCCTGATGGCCGATGCCGGGCGCTTCGAATCCCACGGACGTAGCTTTCCCATCGAGACCCATTATCTCGGCCGCAATCAATCATTGATGATGGAGCAGGATGTTGCTCGTCATGTGGCCCGGCTGTCCGCCGGGCTCACGCCTGAACAGGCCGAGACAATGCTGGTCTTCCTGCCGGGGCAGGGCGAGATTCACCGTGTTGCGCGCTTCCTCGATGAGATCGGTCTGCCACCTCATATTGATCTCTGCAAACTTTACGGCGCTATGGATTTCAGGGATCAGGCGCATACTCTGGCGCGCAATGCGCCAGAACGGCCAAAGATCGTCCTGGCCACGGCGATTGCCGAAACCTCCCTGACGCTCGATCGCGTATCAATGGTTGTAGATTGTGGTCTGTCACGTTTGGGACGCTTCGATCCGGCGCGCGGTGTCACCCGTTTCGTTACCGAGCGCGTCTCCAGAGCCTCAGCCGACCAGCGCCGCGGACGCGCCGGCCGGACACAGGCGGGCGACGCCTATCGCCTGTGGGATGTCGAGCAGGACCGTTCCCTGATTCCCTTCGCCAAACCGGAAATACTGGAAACCGACCTGTCGCAACTGGCACTTTCGCTGCGGCTGTGGGGTGCCAAATCGACGGAGAGCCTGGCCCTGCTGGACCATCCGCCCAAAGCGGCGATGGACGAGGCCGTGAAACTGCTTCAGGTACTGGGCGCATTGGACAGTCATGGCGATCTGACGGCGCATGGCAAGGCCGTAGCGCAATTGCCGATGGCGCCACGCCTGGCCCATATGCTGATCCGGGCAGCCGAAAATGGCGCGGCTGAGCAGGGCGCCAACCTGGCCGTCCTGCTCTCCGAAAACGGTCTGGGCGGCAAGTCGACTGATCTCGATACCCGCCTGGAGGCGTTGTCACGCGACAAATCGCCGAAGATTACTCAGGCCCGCAACCTGGCGCAAAACTGGGCCCGGCAGGCGCAGAGCCTGAGTCAAACCAAGAGTAAGGCAGGGGGGCGTATCCTGTCACATCACCTGCTGGCGGAATGTTTTCCGGAACGTATTGCAAAGGCGCGCGGTAAGGCTGGCGAGTTTGTCATGGCTAACGGGCGCGGCGTCTATGTCGATGAGCATGACCGGCTGGCGCGCGCGCCTTATCTGGCGGTTGGCGACCTCGGCGGCGGCACCGGGCGCGACCGTATCCTGCTGGCCGCGCCTTTAAGCGATGGCGAGATATTGGCGTTGTTCGATGACAGGTTGGAACGCACCACGGCTTTGGAAAAGGTCAATGGCCGGTTCCGCGCCTTCGATCAGGTTCGGCTGGGGAGTCTGGTGCTTTCCAGCAAGCCGAGCGATACGATTCCACCGGAGCTGCTGCTTGAAGCGGAAGCTGAAGAGATCAGGCAAAAGGGATTGAAAGCGCTGAATATTCCAGAAAACGCGCAAACCTTTCGTGCCCGTGTTGCCTTTCTGCGTAGCCAGGACGACAACTGGCCGGATCTGTCAGATGACGCGCTTCTTTCCGGACTCGCGGACTGGCTCGGCCCTTATACTGCAGGCAAGTCCATGCTGTCACTCAACGGAGGCATCATATCGCAGGCCCTGCATGGCCTACTTGATTATGACCAGCAGCGCGCGCTGGATAAGCTTGCGCCGGAAACGCTTAAGATGCCGACCGGCTCGAATATCAGTATCGATTACGAGGCCGAAGGCGGTCCGCGCCTGGAGGTGCGGGTGCAGGAGCTGTACGGAACAACCATACACCCGGTAATCGGTCCAAACCGGACGCCAATAACCCTCTCCCTGACTTCGCCGGCGCACCGGCCGATCCAGATCACAAAAGACCTTCCGGCCTTCTGGGATGGTTCCTGGGCCGAGGTACGCAGCGAGATGAAGGGGCGTTATCCGCGTCACGTCTGGCCGGAAAATCCGCGTGAAGCCGATCCAACCACTCGCGCGAAACCTCGCGGCACATGATCCTTAATGGCTCCGGCGCGTATAAGCCTAGAAGGAGCCGCCATGATCACCGTTCACCACCTCGATAATTCCCGTTCGCAACGCATTCTGTGGCTGCTGGAAGAGCTGGGCCTGCCTTACGAAATCAAGGCTTATAAGCGTGGCAAGGATATGCTGGCGCCGCCTGAACTAAAGGCGGTGCATCCGCTTGGCAAGGCACCGGTGATTACCGATGGCGCCCTGGTTGTAGCGGAGACGGGCGCCATTATGGACTGTATCCTGTCCACCTATGGTCATGGTCGGTTGATGCCGATGATCGGCACAGAAGCGCGGTTTCAATATACCTACTGGATGCATCACGCCGAAGGGACGGCCATGACGCCTTTGCTGCTGAAACTGGTGACCAGTGCGATCAGGAGCCACGCGCCGTGGCTGATTAAGCCTGTTGCCAATCGTATAGCTGACAGTATCGATGCCAAGCTGGTGACGCCGAACCTGAACACAAATATCGATTTCTGGGAAAACACCCTGGCCAGGTCATCCTGGTTCGCTGGCGCCGAATTCAGCGCGGCGGATATTATAATGAGTTTCCCCCCTGGAGGCAGCCGCCAGCCGGGCAGGGGCCGGGGCAAGACCACATATCAGTGCCTGGCTGGGGAAAATCCACACCCGTCCGGCTTACGAGAAGGCGCTGGCGCGGGGCGGGCCGTATGCCTATGCCTGATCAGAGGGTGATGCAGCCGGCGAAAGCCAGGCCAATAAAGGGCAGAACGACTAGCTTGAGAATCAGCTTTTTCATGATGGGTACTCTCCTGAAGTAACACTCAGGCTACGGTGCGGAAGACCGCTTGTAAATGCGTAAGGCACCGTTTTTAGCAGTGCCTTACGCGATCGGGCATATTCCGGCCAGGTTCTTTAACGGCTGGATGAATAGGTCAGATGGTCGGCGCCGCTGCGATCGATGATAATGCAGCCGGAGAGGCTGGCCGCGAGAATGGCGACGCAGGCAAGTTTGATGGCAATGGATTTCATGGTTTTCCCCAGGGTTGGATTTAGAAGGATTGCGAGCCGCTGACCGTTTCCGCCGGTTTTTCGTCGGCCGGTGCCGGTCCATTGTCGGTGTGGTAGGTGTGATCCGGCGATACATACATGATGCAGCCGGTAAGGCTTATTACCAGTGCGGCCGTGCAGGCCAGTCTGATGATGAGATGTTTCATGGCGGTGTCTTTCGTCGAGACGCCGGATGCGCCCCCTTGAATTCAAATCTAGATTTCGATCTATGAACGGTAAATGAACCGTTTCCACCTTAATTCTATTTAATATTCAGGCGGTAATCGCCTTTTCTTGCGCCTGTGCCTCTTTTGCCCAACGGCTGGCGAGTGGCGTACAGATCAGCAATTGCAGCGGATGATAGATCATGATCGGCAGCAGGATCAGTCCCAGGCCAGACGCATGACCGGCGAAGATGAGCGACGCCATCGGTACGCCCGTGGCCAGACTCTTTTTCGTGCCGCAGAAAACCACGGCTGAACGGAAGGCGGGGGCTATGCCGCCATAATCGCACAGTTTCCATAGAAGCAGCAGTACGCCAAAGAACAGGACGAGCGTAGCGGCAATGACGGACAGCAGGGTCGCCAGGCTGGTGGAACCCCAGATATTGAGGGCAAAGGAGTCGCAGAACGAGGTGTAGACAAGCAATAATATGGTGCAGCGGTCAGCCACATGGGCCAGTTTCTTGTGGCGATGCAGCCAGGCGCCGATCCAGCGGCGCAAAACCTGGCCAATGACCATGGGCAGGACCATCCATTTGAACAGGTCTATAAAAACGCCCACGACATCAAGATGATGTCCGGAGGTTTTCAACAGAAGGCTCATCCACAGCGGCGTAACCACAATACCGATCAGACTGGAAATCGTGGCGTTGAAGACCGCCACGGGCACATTGCCACGCGCCGCCGAAGTCATGGCGACAGACGAGGATACGGTCGATGGCAGAGCGCATAGATAGAAGAAGCCGAGTTGCAGGTCAGGGCTGATCCAGCGTCCGGCGATGGCCAGAAACACAAGGCCGATGACGGGGAAAAGCACAAAAGTGGCGCTCTGGATGATCAGGTGCAGCCGCCAGCGCAAAACGCCGTCTTTCAGGGCATTGAAAGAAAGCATGGCGCCATTCAGAAAGAAGATCAGTGCGATCCCCAGCCTAGTCAGCAGTTCCGGATGCAGAAAGCCGCCATGCGCACCCGGCGCCGGAAACAGGGCCGCCAGAATGATGGCGATGACCATGCCCGTCAGGAAGCCGTCAAATTTCAGACTGCCTATTTTCACAGAGCCTGCCTCAAAGCCCCGCCGCCGCATAGATCATTATGCCGGTGGCGACCGACAGGTTGAGGCTGTCGGCACGGCCCTTCATTGGAATCTTGACATTGGTATCGCAGATGGCAGCGACTTCCGGCGTCAGGCCGGATTGTTCCGTGCCCATGACGATCAGGGTCGGTCGCGTATAGGGCGCCGTGCGGTGGTTGTGCGTGGCGGTGAGCAGGGTGCCGACCACCGAACCGGTCCAGCGCCTGCGATCGGCCAGGAAGTCATCACGGCTGCACTTGACGATCGGCAGGGCGAAGACCGAACCCATGGTGGCGCGCACGGTTTCCACCGAAAACGGATCGACGCAGTCGTCGATCAGGATGACGCCGCCAATACCGGCCGCGTCTGCGGTGCGGATGATGGTGCCGAGATTGCCGGGATCGCGTACCTGTTCCAGTGCCACCCAGACATCATTTGATTGCGGATCGATATCGGCCAGGGTCTTGACGACCTGGGCAAACACCGCGACCACCATCTGCGGATTGTCTTTGCGCGAAATTTTCTCAAGAATTTCACGCGTTACTTCCAAAACCTCACCTTTTGCCTTCAGGGTTTCATCGATTGCGCGGCGCAGCAATGGATGCTGGTCGGCATCCTTGCCATAGACCAGAATCTGCGGGGCAAATCCTTGGTCGAGGGCATCGATGATGATCTTCAGGCCCTCGGCCAGGAATTGCCCGGTGGCCTCGCGTTCCTTGCGCATATGCAGGGCGCGAATGTCCTTGACAGTCTGGTTGGTGAGAGAGGTTATCTGCTTAATCACGCATCCACCTCGCAAAGAAACTCAGGCCGATCTCGCGCGGCGCAATATCAGCCGGTTTTACGCCTTTAGGCGGCTTCAGGTCCTCGATCAGGGTCAGTTCGCCGTAATCGACACGGCCCACTTTGGCTGGTCCCACGGCTTCAGCCACCAGATGCGCCAGGGCCGGGCCGGAGACACGGGCGGCATAGGCGTTGAGCAACAGGAAAGACGCTTCATCGCTCAAAAGCTGGGCGCACAGATGAACCATTTCCGGCAGATCCTCAAACAGCCGCCAGACCTCTCCGGTGGGGCCGCGACCGTATTTCGGCGGATCAAGGATGATGCCCTCATATTTCGATCCACGCTTGACCTCGCGCTGGACATACTTGCGGGCGTCTTCACAGATCCAGCGGATCGGCGCTTCGCTCAGGCCGGAAAGGGCGGCATTTTCGCGCGCCCAGGCGACCGCCTTTTTGGAGGCATCCACGTGAGTGACGCGGGCGCCGGCTGCCGCGGCCACCAGGCTGGCGACGCCGGTATAGCCGAAGAGGTTCAGTACGCGCGGGCTGTCGAGTTTTGCCACGGCTTCTTTTTGCCACGCCCAGTTGGCAGCCTGCTCCGGAAAGAAGGCCAGGTGGCGGAAATTGGTGAAGCGGCCATGAAATCTGACCCCATTCTTTCCTGAAGAATCGGCCCAGCCCAGCGTCCATTGGTCGGCGGGCCGGCGTGGAAACCGCCAGTTGCCTTCATCGTCCTCGCCTTGCGGATCGAAAATGGCGTCGGCCTTGTCCCAGAGCTGAGGGTATTTCGGCGTCCACCAGCATTGCGGCTCGGGGCGAATGACAAGGTAATCGCCATAGCGCTCCAGTTTCCGGCCGTCGCCGGAATCGACGAGGGCGTAATCAGCCCAGGCTTTGGTGCGTAAGGTTGTCGGAGTATCGGTGATGATCATGCTCAAGGCCATAAGCGCATGGCCCGTCTTCGTAAAGGGGCTGGACGGCAAAAGTTGCGGGCGCGTGATCGGTCTTGTCCCAGTGAAAGGGCCGGGTTGGCAGTTGCCACAGGGCAAAGCCGGCGGCGACCGATTGCAGGCACCAGTAGGCCGGGGCGCTGAATATATCGGCCCACGTCAATCTCAGGCCGGCGCGGCGTGCGGCAAGGGCAATGGTGATCATGCCGCTCAAGGTTCCGAACAGGAACAGGGACAGATCAAACGGTGACAGAATATGAAGGGGATGCGCGGGATCGCCGATGCGCTGCAATTCCGTCAGCAATAGGGAAATGATCACCATCAGGCTGAAAGGCGCGTAGCAGACGGCGGCCGCGACGCTTAAGCCCACGCCGAGGAACAGGCCCAGCCAGGTGCGTGGCTTCAGAGGTGTATTGAGGCGTGTATGGACCAGCAGGGTCTGCATATAGCCCTTTATCCAGCGGGTCCGTTGCGGAATCCACGTCTGGCTGAAAACAGGCGGCGTCTCGACCGTGGGCGAGGCAATCATGCCGGTCTGGTAGCCCAGTTGCGCCAGACGCAGGCCGAGATCAGCGTCCTCGGTGACATTGAAAGCGTCCCAGCCGCCAACAGTACGCAGGACGTCTGCCTTGAAATGATTGCTGGTGCCGCCAAGCGGGAAGGGCAGGCGCAGGGCGTTCAGCGCCGGTAAAAGCACATCGAACTGCACGGCATATTCGGCGGCGAACTGACGGGGTATGAAACCGGTCCCACCCTTTGGCCGCAAAGGGGCTTGAAGGCAGGCCAGCATTGGATCACCCTTGGCAAACGCCCTGGCAGCCTCCCGTAGTTGGTCTGGTTGAGGCTGATCCTCGGCATCATAGATCACGATGAGATCGCCCCTGGCCTGTTCCAGTGCGTGGTTGAGCGCGCGTGGCTTGGTGCGGGGAAAGCCGGGCGGAACGGCGATGACCCGCATATAGTCCGGGAGGCTGTGGACACGGAATGCTGTCAGGGTATCTTCGTCATCCGATTCCAGGGCAAACAGAATTTCGATCCGGTCGCGGGGATAGTCGAGCGCCTGCATGGCGCCCAGAAGCTGCGGGATAATGCCGGCTTCCTTGTAAAGGGCGACAATGACGCTGTAGGCCGGCAGGTTTTCATTGACCGCCTCGGTCAGGGGATCTGCCGGTAGGTTGGTGGCGGGAAAGATCAGGCAGGCGGCGAGGCGCAGCAGGGCATTGCCCATAAAGCAGGCCCAGCCTGTCCAGTACAGGCCGCTAAGCAGGCCGGAGACTGACCACAGGCACAGTCCGCAAAATGACAGGCCGATGATGACAAACAGGCATAGTTGCTGCCAGGAAAGTCCTGAACGCGCGGAAAAAGATGTCTTGAGAGGTGAGATCGCCGCATGACTGCGCCAGGGGATGACGACCGCGAAAAAACCTGCTTTAAAGCCGCCTGGGAAGATCTGGACTGTGACGTCGTGGTATCCGAGTCTGCGCACAACCACTTTTCGGTAAATGTGCGCAACAGCGCATCGCTTCTTCGATATGGTTTCATTTTGAAACGCCCCCAGAATAGCCATAAGGCGCAGGTTTTGGTGCCGAATAAACCAATTGGAAGTAGGCGGGTTGCGGAAAAAATACACCCAAAAGTTGATTTTAGGAGGCGTCTTCGGGGTAAGTCTTTGCCTTTGCGCTGTTGCCGCCGTCATATGGGCGAGCCGGTTGCCGCCACGAGAGACGCTGGCGGCGGGGACGCAGCCGCTGAAAGTCATTTCGCTCGATGGCTGTGCCGACCAATATGTGCTGGCCCTGGTGCCGCGCAATCAGATACTTGGCCTGTCAGACCGGGCGCGGCTGTCGGATGCCTATTTCCGCGAACGTGCGTCGAACGTGCGACGTATCCAGCCGCGTCTGGAAACAATACTGGCGCTAAAGCCAGACATAGTGGTGCGCACCTGGGGCGGGGAGCTGGACCTGATCAAGGCGCTGGAAAAGCACCACGTCCGCATCGTCAATATCAATAACATCACAAACTACGACCAGGCCAAGCCTGAGCTATTCCGGGTCGCCGCCGAGCTGGGGCAGGACGCCGGCGCCGGCATAGAGGCCCGCAGGTTCGATCAGGCCATGGCCGCCATCCGGCCGGTGGGGCAGGGACGAACCGCGCTGTACTACACGCCCGGCGGTTACAGCGCCGGGCCTGACACCATGGTCGGCGATATGCTGCAAAGATTGGGTTTCAAGCTGGAGACTCAGAATAAGGGGTTCTTCTACCTGTCCCCCGAGGTTCTTCTCAGCATGAAGCCCGATATATTCGCCCTGGCCTTTTATGACGATCGTTACGCCATGCGCCGTGTGCCGGGGCGTAACCCGCTGGTCCGTGCAAAAATCGCGGCGTCGCCCAATTTCACCTTGCCGCGGCAATCGGTAAGCTGTTCGGGGTGGTATACGGCCTATGATCTCAGCGAACTTTCGCAATCACCGCTGACCGGCAGCGGCGGCCTGAAGGCGGTGCCGCAATGACGCTTTCGCTCCGTAGTCTATCAATGGCGCTTGGCGTTGCGATTGTCATTCTCCTGATTGTCCTGATGCTCTTCGGAGATGTGGCCATGAGTGGTGACATGTGGTTCGACGCGTTCTTCCGCTGGAACTCACTGCCGGCGGAAATCATCTGGGGTATTCGCCTGCCGCGTAATCTGGCGGGTGTTGGCGTCGGGGCCATGCTCGGCATGAGCGGCGCCCTGATGCAGGGCCTTTTGCGCAATCCGCTGGCGGAACCGGGCCTGCTCGGCGTTTCAGCGGGTTCGGGTCTGGGGGCGGCACTGGCGATTGTGTTCGGTCTGGGTTTGACGCCTTTTGCCGTTGAAGGATCTCGCCTTGGCAGGTGCGGTTCTGGTTGCCGTGATACTGCTGGTATTTGTTCAGCGTTTTCCGCAGCGTCAATCATTAATTTTGTTGGGCGTCGGTCTCTCCAGCCTGTGCGGCGCTTTAATGGCCCTGGTCTTCAACCTGTCACCGTCACCTGTCACCACCTCTGAAATGCTGAGCTGGATGATGGGCTCTGTGCAAAACCGTAGCTGGTACGACGTGCTGATGTGCCTTGTCGGCCTGGCGATTGTATGCGGCCTTTCTCTGCGCCTGGGCAAAGGATTGCGTTTCCTGACCCTGGGCGAGGAAACCGCGCGATCCATGGGGATCGATATGACGCGTCTGACGCAGGTCATCGTCATCGGTTCGTCACTGTTGGCAGGGCTGTCGGTGTCGGTGGCGGGCGTGATCGGTTTTGTCGGACTGGCAGCGCCGCACTTCGTCCGCGCCTTTGGTATCAAGGATCCCTATGCCCTGATCTGGCCGTCGGCCCTGACCGGTGGATTGATGGTTCTGGTGTCGGACGGCCTTATCCGCTTGCTGCCGCCCACGGCCGATGTCCATCTCGGAGTCCTGACCTCGTTGGTCGGCGCCCCGCTTTTCGCCATACTGGCCTATAAGAGCGCCAGAAGCTGGATGCAGGATTGATTTACTTGGCGCGCTTTTTATCCAAAAAGTGCGGACACTTTTTTGGAAAGCGCTTATGCCGAACCTTATTCTCCAGTCCGTCAGCGTCAAACTCGGCCGCGACACCGTGGTCCATGACGTGTCGGCCGAACTGGCGCCCGGCAAGCTTTACATACTGGTAGGCCCGAACGGCGCCGGCAAGACGACCCTGCTCAAGGCCATGGCGAGCCTCATTTCCTTGCAGTCGGGCATGATCAGCTACAATGGCCTTGATCTCGCCTTGCAGCGGCCGGGCGTGCGCACCGAGCATATCGCCTATCTGCCGCAGGAGCGCAGCATCGCCTGGGATCTGAGCTGTGTCGATGTGGCTGCCTTGGGCGCGCAGCATATGGCACCTGAACTGGCCCGGCAGAAGGCATTTGCCGAACTTCAGTCCCTGGGTCTGCAGGAGGTTGCCGATCGTGGCGTCTTCAAGCTTTCAGGCGGTCAACGGGCGCGCGTGCTGCTGGCCAGGGTGCTGGTAAGTCAGGCGGACGTTCTGCTTCTGGATGAACCCCTGATCGCGCTTGATCCCGCGTGGCAGAGGCAGGTGCTGATCCGGCTGAAACAGCGCGCCGAAGCCGGTCAGACCGTCATTCTCAGCCTGCATGACCTGCATCTGGCGGCGCAATTTGCCGATACGGTCATGCTGATGGATAAGGGGCGGCTCGTGAAGATAGATGGGCCGGAAAAGATATTTATTCCCAGTCTGTTGTCGGATGTTTTTAATCTGAAAGGCGAGTTGGTGGGGGACGAGGGGCAGAAGACTCTCCGGCTGGAGAGTCTGCCGCTCCTTTAATTGCGCTTTTTCTTTTTCGCGGTTTTCTTCTTCGTCGTCTGGGCCTTTTTCTTCTTAGCCGCTTTGGTCGCTGTGACCTTTTTCTTGACTACGGCTTGCGGTTTGACGACCGGATTAGGCACGGGCGCCATCGTGGTCGGGGCAGGGGCCATTGTCGTTCCGGTCAGTTGCGCCGCGGCAGCCGCATTGCTCGTTATGCCCTTGTTGTAATCGGCATAGCTGATCGGAGCATCGGGCGAAGCGACATCGCTGAATTCCGGCCCGGTAAACGGACCGATCGGGCCGGGGAAGCCGCGCTGCACGTCGGCCATGGCGGTCAGGGGCGCCGTGCCCCCATTCAGCCGGGCGCGATAGACGCGCATGTTTTCAGTCACACGCATCATATAGTTGCGCGTTTCGGTGAAAGGGTGGCATTCGATGAAGGACAAAGGATCGGCGGTGGCGCCGCGGGGGTCGCCGCAGGTATCGATCCAGGTCTGCATCCGGCTGGGACCGGCATTATAGCCGGCGGCGGCCATGATGTAAGAGCCATCGAACTTGTCGACCAGTTCGCCCAGGTGATACTTGCCGAGCGTCATATTGTATTCTGGCTCGTAGAGCGCCGCATCGCCGCTATAGCCGATGCCGAGACGTCGGGCGACGGCCCGTCCGGTCGAGGGGATAAGCTGCATCATGCCGCGCGCATTGGCGCCAGAGCGGACACTGGGGTCGAAGCTCGATTCCTGTCGGGTAATGGCCAGCACGAAGGCCGGTTCCGGGCCGGAGACGTTTGGCACACTGCGCACGGGATAGGCGCGTTCCGGCAGGTAGAAGCCGCGCTGCATCGCCACGCGCGCCACCTTCATGGCCATCAGTTGCGAATCGTATTGCCCGACAAGGTCGACCAGCAGGGCCTCTTCCTCGGCATTGGGCATGACATCATCGAGATGCAGCACCAGGGCTCGGAACAGGTCCAGTTCGCCGGCCTGACCGAGCAGGCGCGCCGCCTTGATCATTTCGCGGCCCTCGAAACGGGCGCGATCGGCAGCGCTTGGCACCGGATCCTTACCAAGGCTGATCGTCTTGATGCCGGCCTTTTCCGCGGCCATCTGACCATAGAAGGCGTAGATATATTGCCCACCCTGTTCATAATAGCGCTGGGCCAGGGTGGCGTCAGCATCGATGCCATTCAGCGCCGGATGGTTGCGCGCTTCATAGGCGCGGCCCAGCCAGTAATTGGCGCGCCCCTGTGTGATCGGTGAAGTGCCGGCCGTGGCCAGGGCCTGGAAGTGGCGGATGGCCGAGTCTGTATCGTTCAACTTAAGCAGTGCCATCCAGCCGGCGAAGAATTCCGCTTCGGCCATGCTTTCGCCGGGATCGAAGCCGCCGTTATTCATGGCATCATAGGCGGCGCGATAGTTGCGGGCCTTCAGGGCGGCTTTGAAATAACCCAGGCGCAGGGAGTAAAGCTGGCTGGCGGCTTCCGGGCTGGCCGAAGCCTGTGGCAGGTCAGGCAATAACTGGAAGCCGAGCGTTTCCAGTCCCTTACCGTTCAGGTATTTGGCGCGGGCAAAGGCGAGCGCCGAATTATGCGGATCGCCGGCCAGCGCCGCTTGATAGAGCCCGTCCGAAGCCGCCGAACCGGTACGCATGGCGATCACGGCATTGGCGACATCGGCGTCATGCTGGCCGACATAGGCGGTCATATCACGGATCGCCTGCGAATTGGCGTTTTGGTAGTTGATTTCCAGGCAAAGCAGACGCGCCCTGTGGTCGTCCTGATTGAGGTAGGTGCCGAAAGCCTGGTAGAAATTCGCCTGGGCGAGCGAATCAAACACTTTCGTCCGCCACCAGCTTTTCGCCAGGGCGCGGGCGTCCTCAGTACGCGCCAGGTTGCCATAGGCCGAAATCAGGGCTGTGGCGCCCTCAGTGGTCTGCGGCGGCGCGCCCTTAAACCAGTCAACGATTTGTTGCGCCGTCATGCCCGACAGGCCGATCAGCTTTTCCGCGGCGATCTGGCGCTTGGATTCACGCGGCCAGCCCCACAGGTCACGGCGGGCGGCATCAAGCGCGGCGAAGCTGTAAATGTTGCCGTCATTATTGATGATGGTCCAGGTAACGATCTTGCGCGCCACGGGATTGGTCAGGCCCGCCGCCAGCGAATCGGCCTGGGCGAAATTGCGTGACTTCACAGCGGAAAGTGCCTGCTCCAGCAGGTCCATGTCATTGCCGGAAAGGCCCGAAGGGATATAGGGCCGCGCCGTATCGGTCGGCATGGGCATGGTGGCCTGGGGGGCGCCGTTGACTTCCGGCGCCGGATCATCCTGGGCGGCCACGGGTTGCAATGTGCCCAGGGTAAGAGCGCTGACGCCCGCGATCAGGAGGGCCTTGCGGAAAAGAGGATTGAGCTTACGTATCTGGCGGTCAGTCGGGGTCATAATAATCCTGTCATTGGGCCAAAAGCGGTATGGCCGAACTATAGGCGATAGTTTCTTTTTAGAAAGCCATTGCGGCGAATGCTTTGTGTATCTATGGCTATTTTTATATATTCCCAAGCCACAGATGGCCGAAAAACCACAACTTTCCGTGTTTGCGGTGAGACGAGAGTAGACGAATGACCGATACATCTGCCCAGCCCCTGTTTCGCGGCGTAATTACCGCCCTGGTGACGCCGTTCCGTAACGGCGAGGTGGACTATGCGGCGTTTGAGAAACTGATCGAGCTTCAGATCGCCGCCGGTGTGCATGGCGTAGTGCCGGTCGGCACCACGGGTGAAACCTCGACGCTTTCCATGGAAGAGCACCGTAAGGTCGTTGAACTGTGCGTGCGCAAGGTGGCGGGGCGTATCAAGGTGATCGCCGGCGCCGGTTCCAACAATACGGCTGAAACCCTGGAACTGGCGCATCATGCCAAGGCCATGGGTGCCGATGCTGTGCTGGTGGTGGCGCCTTATTACAACAAGCCCTCGCAGGAAGGTATCTATCAGCATTTCAAGGCTTTGAACGATTCGGTTCAGATTCCGGTTCTGCTCTATAATGTCCCCGGCCGTACAGTCGTCGATATGAGCAATGACACGATTGCGCGTCTGGCGAAACTGCCGAACATCGTCGGCATCAAGGATGCGACCGGTGATCTGGAACGCATCAGCCAGCAGCGCCTGCTGATTGAGGGCGACTTCTCATATATATCCGGCGATGACCCGACCTTGCTCGGTTACCTGGCGCATGGCGGCCATGGCGTGATCTCGGTGACCTCGAACGTGGCGCCGGCGCAGGTCGTGGCCATGTATGAAGCCGCCGCGCAAGGGGCCTTCGATACCGCCCGCCAGTGGCAGGACAAACTGATCACCCTGCACAAGGTGCTGTTCGCCGATCCTCGCCGTCGCCAACCAAGTATGCCATGAGCCGCCTCGGCATCTGCACCGATGAGGTGCGCCTGCCGATCGTTGCCTGTTCGCAGGGTGTGCGGCCGCAGGTCGATGAGGCGATGGCTTTGGCGGGGCTTGAGGTGGAGCCGGCCTGATGGCGGAACTGACCACCAGCAAGACAATCGCCGATAACCGGCGGGCGAAGTTCGACTATTTCCTTGAGCAGAATACCGAGGCGGGCATCGCGCTTACCGGCACCGAGGTGAAATCCCTGCGCTCCGGTCGGGCCAATATCGCTGAATCCTATGTCAGTATCGAGAACGGCGACGAATTGTGCCTGATCAATGCCGATATCCCGCCCTATGGCCATGCCAACCGCTTCAACCACGAGCCGCGCCGCCGCGCAAGCTGCTGCTGCACCGTAAGGAAATCCACCGGTTCATGGTCGCCATCCAGCGCGAGGGCATGACGATTATCCCGACCCGGCTCTATTTCAATGACAAGGGCATGGTGAAACTGGAAATCGCGCTGGCCAAGGGCAAGAAGAACCATGACAAGCGCGAGGCCACTGCCGAACGCGACTGGGCGCGAGATAAAGCCCGCCTGATGCGGGATAAGGGCTAAGGATTCAAGGAGATCACGGATAAGGCACGGATGCGCATCGCAGGCGATGCGCCACGGATGAACACGGATGCTATTTTTTGCCTCCCGCAACACCCCAATGCCAACCGTTAGTAAGTAGCTTGCCTTTCAGGCTCTGAATGCGCCGATCTACGAATATCCGTGACTGTCTGTGTCGCTGCGAAGCGGCATCCGTGCCTTATCCGTGATCCTCTTGCCCTTAATATATTTGCCACGTCACAGCACACCCGGAAAAGCGCCGCCGTCGATCAGCAGGCTTTGGCCGGTGATATAGCCGGCCTGAGCCGAGCACAGAAAGGCGCAGGCGGCGCCGAATTCGTCTGGATCGCCAAAGCGTCTGGCCGGAATGGTCTGCCGGCGTTCCTCGCGGATGATCTCGATATCGACGCCGCGCTGTTCGGCAGTGCGTTTCTGGCCCGATTGCAGGCGATGGGTGTCGAATGACCCCGGCAGCAGGAAATTGATCGTGACATTGGCATGGGCCACGCTGCGCGCCACGCCCGCCAGGAAACCGGTCAGGCCGAGGCGCGCGCCGCTGGAGAGATCAAGACCTCCCAGAGGCATCTTCACCGAGCCTGAAGTGATATTGACGATGCGGCCGAAGCGCCGCTCGACCATGCCGTCGATTACCTGTTGCACCAGTTCGATTGGCGTTACCATGTTGCCGGTCACGCCTTCCAGCATGGCGGCGCGGTCGATCTGGCGGAAATCTCTATAGGGCGGGCCACCGTTGTTATTGACCAGTATATCGACCTGCGGCACGGCGGAAATCAGCGCCTCCTGGGTTTCCTTCAGGCTGACATCGCCGGCAACCGGGATGACCTGCGCGCCCGTCAGTTCGCGTATCTCTGCCGCCGTGCGCTCCAGCTTTTCGGCATCGCGTCCATTGATTACTACCACGCAGCCGGCCCGCGCCAGTTCAATGGCACAAGCCTTGCCAAGCCCTTCACTTGAGGCACACACTATGGCGCAGCGCCTTTCCAACCCCAGATCCATGAATTATACCTTGTGCTCCGAAATCGACAGTAGATTGCCATCGGGGTCTTTGAACCACGCTACCTTGTCGCCGCTGGGCGCCGTCCAGACACCATGGGGCGTTTGCGCCGCGCCCAGCCAGTCATAGAGTTCGAACTTGATGTCGAGCGCGGTGAGGGCGAAGACCTTGTCGTCAATATTGGTCACCTGAAAACCGAAAACCGTGTAGGGCGCGACATATAGCTTCGGTGGTTTGGTCAGACGGATCAGGGTCGAACCGGAACGCAACACCAGGGCGTATTCATCCCGGCTGAAAACGGTCAGGCCCAGAATGCCTTCATAGAAGGCGCGGGCTTGATCGAAATCGCTGACGGCCAGAAATCCCATCGGTGTGGCGTCGCGCAGGGGCAACGGGCCAGCCGCTGCGGATTTGGTCAGATTAAGTCCGAGCATAGCATGGACTCCGCAAGATCATACCGCGTCACCATGACGGCACCCGGCATAAAAAATCAAACCGGAAGCTGAAGCACTTTCCGAATAGTGTGGCGCACTTTTCGGATTAAAAAGTGCGTAGAAGCAAAAAATTAGAGCGCCGATCTGATCCAATCAGATCGGAAAACGCTCTATACAGTCTCGTCGTAATCTTCCTCGGCGCCCAGGAATTTCGGCGGGTTGTGGCTGGAGCGCGGACGGCCGACGACACTGGCCAGGTCGGCGAGATCGACGAAGGTATCGGCCTGGCGGCGCAGTTCATCGGAGGTCATGGGCGGCTGTGACTTGACGGTCGAAACCACAGTGACGCGCGCGCCCTTGCGCTGGACGGATTCGAGCAGGCGGCGGAAATCGCCGTCGCCGGAGAAAAGGACCAGGTGATTGGCGTGTTCGGCCATCTCCATCATGTCGCAGGCGATTTCGATATCCATGTCGCCGCGCCAGCGCTTGCGGCCCTGGCTGTCGGTATATTCCCTGGCGGTCTTGGTGATCAGGTGGAAGCCGTTATAATCGAGCCAGTCGACCAGCGGTCGTATCGGCGAGTAATCGTCGCCCTCGACCAGGGCGGTGTAATAATAGGCGCGGATCAGTATGCCGCGTTTGCGGAATTCATCGAGTAGCTTGCGATAGTCGATGTCGAAATTCAGCGCCTTGGCGGCTGAATAGAGGTTGGCACCGTCAATAAAAAGCGCGATACGGTCGGTCGGATAAAAGCTCATGGCTATACGCTATCCTGAAAATGTGCAGTTAAAATGGCAGGCGAAGATAAGAATATGTCCGTTTTTATTGCCTACGGTTCCAACCTGTTGTCTGGTCCGGTGACTGCATCGCAAGCTTTCAGCGAGGTTGTCAAGAACTTGCAGGCACGAGGACTGATTGTGAACAGGATTTCACGTTTGTGGTCTTCAAAAGCCTGGCCAAATCCAGACGATCCACCCTATGTTAATGCCGTCCTGCAGGTCGAAACGAACTTGCAACCCACGGAATTGATGTTGCTTTTGCATGATGTGGAGCGCGGCGCCGGGCGCGTGCGCGATGGACGCCTCAATGCCCCGCGCGTGCTTGACCTTGACCTTATCGCTTATGGCGATGTTGTTATGAATGGCGAAAATGGTCTGATCCTGCCGCACCCGCGCGCCGCGGAACGGGCCTTTGTTATGGGGCCACTGGCCGAGATAGCGCCAAAATGGGTCCATCCGGTTTTACAGCGCCCGGTGGCTGAGCTTTTTAAGGCGGCTACAGTCGGCACAGACGCCTATCCTTTGGACAATGCCGCTTCCTGACGCATGGCGCGCTGATCGATCCAGACATAGAGCCCGACGCCCGTAAGCACCAGCAGGGTGCCGGCGATATCGGCCAGGCTGATATGCTGGCCGAGGATCAGGCCGCTCAGAACCAGGGTAAAGATCGGATTGATAAAGCTGATAATGGCGTTGGCCTGCGAGGATATGCGGCTCAAGGCAAAATTGGTTAAATAGCTCGGCAGGACAGTGGCGCCGATAGCCAGCCCGATCACCAGGGTGAGCAGGGGCGGGGTCATGTGGATGTCGCTCACCTTATGGACGATGAGGAAATGGATACCGGTCGCCAGCGCCGCGCCGCTCATGGCCCATGAGGTGAAGAGTGACGGGCCCATGCGCCTGATAAGTGGCTTGGCCAGCAGCAGATAGAGCGCGAAAGCGACCGAAGAGACCGTACACCACAGCACGCCGCTGATCACCGCCGTGCCCTGGGCATGCAGGTCGGTCAGGAAAACCAGCCCCAGGCCGATATAGCTGATGGCGAAGGCCCAGACCGCTTTCAGGCGCATGGGCTGTTTGAAGAACAGGGCGCCGAACAGGATAACGAACAGCGGATAGGTAAAAAGGATCAACCGCTCGAACTGCGGCGACAGGGTCGTCAGGCTCTCGAAGTCGGTATAGCTGGCGACCCAGTATCCCAGGATGCCGACGCCCAGCGTGCGCAGATAAAGGCCGGGATTGCGATTAATCGGCGGCAGGTCGTGCGTGCCTTTCGCCTTGCCGCGCAGGAAGGTGATAACGCCGAACACTATGAAAAACGGTGTCGCCACCGACAGGCGCAGCGCCATCAGGGCCGAAGCATCGACCTGGTAGTTATAGGCGAGCTTGATCCAGATGCCCTTGCTGGCGAAAAGAAACGCGCCCAGCATGGCGAGAATATAACCGCCCCAGGTCAGGAGCCAGGGCGCGGAGAGTAGCGATTTCTTTTCAGAAGGTTCAGACATTGCAGGGCCTTTGCGGGCGCCTGTTAAATTCATGCGCCCCGGAGTTCGGGAAGGGGCGCGGATCGGACGATCTTACGCCTTGGGTTTCTTGCGCGAAATAAGACGCACGGACTTGCACGCCCAAATAAGCTTGGACATGATGTCGATGTGCGTCAGCGCGAAGGAATTGGCGAAATTAGTGATCATGAGCGGGCACTTAAGGGGTTTAATGTCGCTAAGCAACCGCAAAAACCGGTTTACGATGTCACGTTGGGTTACGCTCTGTTTGGTCTTGAGTGTTCTGGTCAGTGTTCTGGCGGCGCCGGTTCTGGCGAGGCCGGCCATTATTTCCGGCATGGCCTATGTGATTGATGGTGATACGCTTGTAATTCGCAAGCGGCACGTCCGCCTTTTTGGCGTTGATGCTTTTGAGCGCGACCAGTCCTGCGGGCGGTTCCGCTGTGGCACCGAGGCGCGAAAGGCGTTGCGCGACCTCACGAATGGCCGAACGCTGACCTGTGAGACGAAGGCAATCGATACCTACGGCAGGACTGTGGCGGTTTGCAAAACATCCGATGGGCGTGATGTGGGTGGTGAAATGGTCAGACGGGGACTGGCGGTGGCCTATAGACGTTTCTCGTCGCAATATCTCGACGAGGAAGCCTATGCGAAATCTCACCATCTTGGCGCGTGGGCCGATGGTTTTGAAAGTCCGTTGCAATACCGCCGTAAAGAGCGCTGAAACTATGGCAATATGTTGATAAAGCTGCGTTATTACAAATGCTTGCGAAAATTGCCTTTATTTTGCCGCATTTTTCCCCAAACGTGATATATGGGTGCTAAAGGCGGGTGAGTGGGTGTAAAATACACTTGGCTTCTGACATTGCAGGCTGCGCTGCCCCTTTCAATTTAACTATTTGAAGGCAGCAGGGAAGCGTACGCGCGTGGTCACCTCCGTATATTCGTCATACAGCGTCAGCCAGATCGCCGCCCTGTCACCAGCGGCCGTCGGATCCATGACGGCGACGGACATCGCCTCCCTGTCATCGACACAGATTTCGGCCTTTGGCGTAGAGGTCATCCAGGCGTTGAACGCCACGCAACTGGCGGCCATTTCGACCACCCAGATGAAGGCGCTGACGACGACGCAGATCGCCGCCTTCACCGCCAGCCAGATGACCTTTTCCGGCAAGCAGTTGTCGGTTCTGCTCGAAGCCCAGATGGAAGCTTTTGGCGTTGAGGAAATCGCCGCCCTGACCACGCAGCAGATCCAGGGCCTGACGGCGACGGATATCGGCGAGTTCTCGACCCAGCAGTTCTCGGTTCTGTCGCCGGCCCAGCTTTCGGTCCTTTCGACCCTGCAGATCAAGGGCATGGACGCGGACCAGCTTGGCATTCTGACGACGACCCAGCTTGGCGCCTTTTCCTCCACGCAGTTATCCGGCCTGAACTCGACGCAAATGAAGGCCCTGCCGGCGACGATCATCGACGCCATGACGACGACGCAACTGTCCGGTCTGACCTCCACCCAGATCAACTGGATGGGATCGGACGGCCTGGGCGCGCTCGATGCCAGCGATTTTGCCAGCCTTTCGGCCACCCAGATCCAGGGCATGACCACCACCGAGGTACAGTCCCTGACGGCGGCGCAACTGAACGCCCTGACCTCCACGCAACTGGCCGCCCTGAATTCAACCCAGATCCGGGCATTGACAGCGGATGAACTCAATGGTCTGAGTGCCGGTCAACTCAGCGGCCTGACCTCGACCCAGGCCTATTACCTGCAATCCACTCAGCTCAGCCAGCTCTCGGCGACCTTTATAGGTAACCTGAATGAAACCCAGTGGACGGCGCTTTCGGCGACAGCGCTCCGGGGCTTAAGCAACGACCAGATTGAGAGCCTGAGCGCCAGCCGGGTCAGCCAGATGACGGCGACCCAGGTCAAGGGACTGACCGAGACGCAGATAGACGCCTTATCTCCGGTGCAGGCGGCGGCGCTGACAGAGACTCAGGTTTCGGCTCTCAACACCACACAAATAAAGGGCCTGGATACGTCCTTCCTGACGGGGCTGTCGGCGACGCAGGTCGGCGCCCTGACATCGGCCCAGTTGAACGCCTTGACCGACCAGCAGGTCTACAGCCTGACCGAAACCGAGCTTGGCCTTCTGCGTACGGACCAGATCAAGGGGCTGAGCCTGACGGCCATGCAATCGTTCAGCACCACCCAGGTTCTGGCGCTGGGCTCGGCACAGCTAAACGCGCTCAGCGTGACGCAGATCAAAGGCTTGACGGCAGACGACATCGGCATCCTGACCGTGACGCAATTGTCTGGCATCAGTTCCACCCAGATCGCCGGCATGACGACCACCCAGGTCAGTGCCTTCAGCCCAGACCAGATCGGTAACCTGACGGTGACGCAGATCAAGGGGCTGACGGCCGCAGGCGTTGGCGTACTGACCCAGGATCAGCTACAGGCGCTTTCCACGGCCCAGCTCAGCAATCTGACCTCTACACAGATCGGCGGTCTTGGCCAGGATATCATCAGTTCGATCAGCAATACCCAACTGGCGGCGATGACGGCCGGTCAAATATCGGCCCTGGGGTCAAAGGCGTTGCAGGGACTGACGGCGGACCAGATCGGCAGTTTGAACTGCACGCAGTTGCGCGCCCTGACTGTGACCCAGATCGGCTATCTGAGCGAAGACCAGATTGCCAGCCTGAGCCTGACCCAGATCACGCTCCTGACTACGACCCAGATCAAGGGGCTGACGGCAACGGATATCGGCACACTGGCCAATACCCAGGTCAATGCGCTGTCGATAACCCAGATGGCGGCTCTGACGATTGGCGCCATAAAGGGTTTAAGCGAAGCCCATATTGCCGGCCTGACGACCACGCAGATCAGGGGGCTGCCGGCAACTCTGATCGCTGCCCTGACCACGAGCGAGATTGCGCAACTCAGTACCGCGCAACTGGCGGCGCTCGGCACGGATCAATGGGCGGCGATGACGGCCAGCCAGATCAGCGCGCTCAGCGAGGATCAGGTGACTTCGCTCACCACCACGCTGCTGCGGTCATTGTCGACGACACAACTGAAGGGACTGAACGCCACCGATATCGCCGAACTGAATAATACCCAGATCGCCGGTTTATCGGAAACCAGGTATCGGGCTTGACGGCAACCCAGGTGGCCAGCCTGTCCTCGGAAGATTTGACGGCGTTTACGGCCTCTCAACTGGCGGCCCTGACAACGACACAGATCAAGGCGCTGAGCGCGGATCAGATCGCTTCGCTCAATCCGTCGGACCTCGGTCGATTCACGGCGTCTCAGTTGAATAATCTGACCTCGGTCCAGATCAAGGCGCTGACGACCGACCAGATATCGCAACTGACGACAACCCAGATGTCGGCCCTTTCCACCACCGGGCTGAGCGGGCTGAAAGATACCCAGGTCGCGGCGTTGAGTTCGACCCAGCTCAATGTCTTGACAACAAAACAGGTGGCGGCCCTGACAACGACCGCGACCGCGAGCCTGACGGCCGATCAGATGGCCAGCCTGAGCACAACCCTGCTGCGGGCGATGACCGTCTCCCAGATCGGCGGCCTGTCCAACGATGAAATCGCCGCATTGACGGCTTCACAACTGGCGGCCCTGCTGACCAGCCAGATCAAGGGCCTGACGTCGACGCAACTGGGGGCGATCAGCGACACGCAACTGACAGCACTAGCATCAACGCAAGTCGCCGTTCTGACGGCGGCGCAACTGGCAGGGCTGAGTTCCGACAAGATATCCGGATTGAGCGCAAGCCAGCTCTTGAGTCTGAGCAGTGCCGCCATTGCCGGTCTCAGTGCTGGAAATCTGTCAGGACTGACCACAAGCCAGATGGCGCTGCTGTCGACCACACAGGTCAAGGCGCTGAGCGCCTCCGGCCTGTCCAGCCTGACAACGGAGCAGGTGACGGCGCTCAGCACGACCCAGATTCGCTATATCAATACGGCCGCGGTCAAGGGACTGACAGGTGAACAGCTTGACGCCTTGGACACGACGACGCTGCAATCCCTGACGACCACCCAGATCAGGAGCCTGAACCCGACCCAGATCGCGGACTTGAATCCGGACGACCTGGCAAGCCTGACGACAACTCAGCTCCGGAGCCTGACGATCACGGAGGCTGGTGCGCTGACGGATGACCAGGTAGCGGCCCTGAGCCTGACCCAGGTCAGTAGCCTGGCTACATCGCAGATCATGGGGCTTACCGCCACGGCGATTGGCGGTTTGTCGGAAACGCAGATGGCGGCCCTGAGTACCAGCCAGATAGCCGCGCTTTCCAAGGGGGGGGATGGGCGGCCTCAGCAATACGCAGATATCCAGCCTGACAGCGACCCAGATAGCGGTTTTCAGCACCGCGCAGATCGCCGCCATGACCGCCGACCAGATTGCCGGCCTTTCCACCACAGCCCTGTCATCATTGAGCCTGGCGCAGCTTGGCGCCCTGACGTCCACCCAGATGCAGGCCCTGACGAACGACCAGATCGCCAGCCTGACCACCACCCAGATCGGCGCGTTTTCCGCCACGGCCATCGGCGGCTTGAGCGGGCAGCAGGTATCGGCACTAACCGCGGAGCAACTGGCGGCGCTAAGCACTCGTCAGATAGCCGCCCTGAGCGGCACGGGCATAGAAAGCCTGTCGACAACCCAACTGCAAAGCCTGACCACGACGCAGTTCCGGTCGCTCACGGCGATGCAGATCGCCCGGTTCAGTGAAGACCAGATTGCCGGACTGACCACTTCGGAAATCGCCGCCATGACCACGGGGCAGATGGCCGCCCTGACAGCGACGGAAGCCGGGGCGTTGCAGCCTGAGCAACTGTCTGTAATGACTTCTACGCAACTGGCGGCCCTGACCGTGACGGCCTTTGGCGGTCTCACGGCCGACCAGATGGCGGAGCTGAACACGACGCAGTTGAACGGCCTGGCGGCTCAGCAGATCGCCTCCCTGACCGAGGATGAAATATCCGGACTGACGGTGACGATCCTGAAGGGCATGTCCACGACGCAGATCCGGGGGCTGACAGCGACGGGTCTCGCCGCCTTCAGTGCCGATCAACTGGCGGCCTTCAATACCACCCAGATTGGCGCCCTGACCACCGCGGCGCTGACTGGGCTGAACGACAGCCAGGTAGACGCCCTGAGTGATGATCAGTTGAAGGCTCTGACCTCGACCCAGCTTGGTGTTCTGACATCAACGGCTCTTGGCGGTCTGAGCTCAGGAGATATATCGCTTCTGACCACGACGCAGGTTAAGGGGCTGACGGCGGCAGAAATCGGTTATCTGTCAACGACACAGCTTAAGGGCCTGTCGGCGCTACAGATGTCCGGGTTGACCACGACCCAGCTCAAGGGGCTGACCGCCGATGAGGTGGCCAGCCTGAGCACCACCCAGATGGCGGCGCTGGACCGGACTCAGGTCGCCAACCTGTCGGAAACCGGCGTCGGCGGCCTGACATCGACCCAAATATCGAATCTGACCACGACCCAGGTTTCCAGCCTGACCTCGACCCAGATCGGCGCCCTGACCGAAACCCAGGTGAGGGGACTCTCCACCACCTTGCTGGCCGGCCTGACCACCACACAGATTTCCGGCCTGACCACGACCGGCATCGCGGCACTGGAAGAGAGCCAGATCGCCAGCCTGACGATCAGCCAGATTGCCAGCCTCAGCGCCACCGCCCTCGGCAGCCTGTCCTCGACCCAGGTGGACGAACTGACCACCAGCCAGTTGCACGCCCTGAGTTCCACCCAATTCGGCGGGTTGTCGGAGACCGGCATAACCGGCTTGTCCGTGACAGATTTCGCCACCCTGACCACGACCCAGGTCAAGGGACTAACCGGCGCCCTCATCGCCGCCCTGACCACAACGCAGGTGGCTGGACTATCGACGACCGACATCGCCGTTTTCTCCACGACGCAGATGGGCAGCCTGGCCTCGACCCAGCTTGAGGTTCTGACGGCCGGACAACTGGGCGCGCTGACCTCGACCCATCTTGGCGCCCCGGCGACGGCAAGCCTCGGTGGACTGACTTCGGACGGCGTTGCCACCCTGACGACAACCCAGCTTCGTGGATTCAGTTCGACCCAGATCGGCTATCTGAATGAAACCAATATCAAGGGCCTGACCACAACCCAGTTGACCGCGCTCACCACGACCCAGATCAAGGGGCTGAACGCCACCGAGGTGCAGGCCCTGTCGCAAGCGCAGCTATCGGCCTTGTCGACCGCACAGCTTGCCGCCATATCGACCGACGGAATCCAGGGTCTGAACGACGACCAGATCGCCGGCATGACCCTGACGCAACTGGTCTCCATGACCTCGACCCAGATCGGCTCGTTGACCACCAGCCAGGTGGCGGCGCTGAATGCCACGCACCTGTCGACCCTGACCACGACCCAACTTCACGGCCTGAGCCAGACACAGATTGGTGCGCTGAACCCGGATGAAATATCCGGCCTGACAACGACGGGGCTGGCAAGCCTCTATACGAGCCAGATCGGGGGCCTGACCTATACGCAGTTGGGCGCCCTCACGACAACGCAGATCGGCGCGCTGGTGACGACACAGGTAGCTGCCATCAGCCCTGATGCCATCTCCGGCCTGAATGAAACCCAGATCGGCAACCTGACGACCACGCAAATCGGGGCGCTGGGCGCTACGCAAGTGGCGGCCATGGAAACGGAAGATGTGGCGGATATGAATGTCACGCAGATCGCCGCTTTCAACAGCACCCAACTGAAAAGCCTGACCACGACGCAGATCGGTAACCTGACGACCACCCAGGTCCAGGGGATTGACGACGACCCAGGTTGGAAATCTGACAACCGTGCAGCTCAAGGGGCTGACCACGACGGAGATGGCCGTCCTGACCTCATCGCAACTCCAGGCGCTGACGACGACTCAAATGGCAGCCCTGTCGGTGACGGCGGTCAGTGGTTTTACCGAGAGCCAGTTGCAGGCAATGACGACCACCCAGTTCAAGGCCCTGACCTCCGTTCAGCTTGGCGCCTTGGCGGCGACCGGTATGGCGGCGCTGACGGCAGCGCAACTGGCCGTCCTGACTTCGACGCAAATGTCAGGATTGAAGGCGACCGAAGCCGCTGCGATTACAACCACGCAACTGGCGTCATTGACATCGACACAGCTTTCCGGTCTGTCACCCGCAGGCATGGCTGGTCTGACAGCCGAACTGGTAGCGGCGCTTTCGACCACGCAACTCAAGGGACTGAGTGCCAGCCAGCTATCGGGCCTATCCACCACCTATATAAGCGGTCTGACAGCGGCTCAGATCGGCGCCCTGACCACGACCCAGCTCAAGGGTCTGACGGCCGATCAGATGGGGGCGCTATCGACCACCGATATCTCGGCTTTCAGCACCAACCAACTGGCCAGTCTGACGACGGCACAACTGACCGGTTTGGTTTCGACCGGGGTCAACGCCCTGTCGACAACGCAACTGGCGGCCTTGAGCTCCGTGCAGATCAGCGGCCTTTCCACGGGTGGCCTGTCCGGACTGACGTCAGGCCAGACGGCCGCGCTGACAACCGCCCAGATATCCGGCCTGACCCAGACGCAGATGGGCGCTCTGACCACGACCGTCATCAACGCCCTGACCCAGACGCAAATTTCGCAATTGACGATGGTGCAATTCGGTTCCCTGTCCGGCACGGGCGTGGCGACCCTGCTCGAAGCCCATATCGATTCGATCACGACAACCCAAATCGCGTCCCTTTCCAACACAGGCATCAGCGGCATGACAGCGACGGAAATGGCTTCGCTGTCGCTCGATCAACTGGCCGCCTTCAATTCCACCCAGATCAGCGCCCTCTCGACCGACGCCATCAGCGGCCTGACCGAAACCCAGATCGAGGCCTTGACCCTGACGCAACTGGCCGGTTTGACCGCTACACAAATCGGCTCGCTTTCGGACGCGGATATTTCCGCCCTTGGCACCACTGAAATCGCCTCGCTGACCACCACGCAACTGGCCGGTCTGGTGCGAATGCAGCTTCGCGCCATGACGACGGCGCAGATCGCGGCTCTGACGACGACGCAGGTGGGCAGCCTGTCAGCGACGCAGCTTTCCAACCTGACCACGAACGAAATCGCCGCCCTGACGGTGACGCAATTCAAGACCTTGTCATCCGGCCAGTTCGGCGCCCTGACGGTGACGCAGCTTGATTACCTGTCACCGGGGGAAATGGCGGCGATATCCGGCATCCAGATCAGCGGCCTGACGACAACGACGATGTCGGTTTTGGGGACGACCTTCCTGACCGGGTTGAATACCTATCAGATCGAAGCCCTGACTCCGCAGCAGATCAGCTATCTGACGCCGGCCCAGATTGGCAGCCTGTCCGCCATCCAACTGGCGGCACTGGTGGCGGCCCAGGGATAACGAATGCATAGCTGGGAACGGGCGCGCCGCATCATTTTTTTATGCCGCCTGATCATTGCCGCACCGGCATTTTATCCGAATGCAGCCATGCTCTCTCGGCTGTTCAAAATCAGGAGGGCTGTCATGTCAGCAATATTGCCGCCGGACCCCGGCTCAGGCGCATCTCATCGGGATAGTTTTCCCTGGAGTGCGATCATCATCATCGGTTTTTCCATATTCGTCGTCGGATGGATGATCATGACCGCGGGCACCATGTAGACCGGGCCGTTCTAGAACTGGAAGCGCGTGCGCAGGGATACCGAGGTGTTGGTATATTCCGGCAGCTCCTGGTATTCAGCTTCTATCGAGAAGTAACTGTAGGGATTGTCGGCCGACAACCGGAAACCGGCCACGGGGCCGCCGCCTTCGATATTGCCGCCGACCAGGGTGAAGCTGTCGCCGCCAGTGAAGTTCGCTACCGTGTCCGGCAGGGTGGCGGAGACATTTTGCTTGTAACCGACCCAGAGTTCCGGCTTAAGGAATGAAGTCCTGTAGCTGAGGTTCAGCAGGGCGGTCGAGGTCAGCAGGTGTCCGTCACGCGCCCCCACAGTAAGATCGAAAAAATCGCCGCCCCCGCTTTCCGTATGGTCGTTTTCATGAAGCTGGTAATAGTCGGTCAGAATTTCAGGCGTAACCACCCATTTGCCAAGCCGGAAATCGTATGAGGCGCCCGCGCCCCCGCTGACAGAGTAACCATCCCACTTGGCCGTCGCCACATGATCGACCGTCGTGGTCAGGATGTTGCGCGTACTTTTGAAGGTATCGTAGCCGGCGCCGGCGTGCAGCCAGGTCTTCAGGCTGCTGGTATTGAGGCGCCAGTAAGCGCCGATTGTGATATCGGAATTGGACATGCCTTCAGCCGCCAGGGCGAATGTATCACGCGGCGAAGCGGAGGTCAGGGACAGATAGGTGCCGACCATCTGGTTGCCATAGATCTGCCTTTCGCGGCCGCCGGCGAAGCTGAAACCCGTCGATTTGAAGCCGGCGGTATCGCTGTAGGCGCGGTTGATGCCGTAGCCGTATTCCTGGAGCCAGTACTGCCCGCCGTTATTATCCGGGATGAGGGTCAGGTTGCTTAAGGAGCGGTTCAACGAGGCCGATCCGACGGACAGGGAAATCAGATTTTCACCGGAGTAGTCGGGCAGGTACTGGTTGTAGACCTGATCGAAGGCGTCCTTGTCCGTGGCCGCCAGCAGGGATGATTTGGCGCCCGAATCTTGGGCTACAACGGCTAGAACCGGCATCAACGCGGCATACTGATTGGACGAGTAGCCGGCTTCGCCTTGGGTCTTCAGGCGGAAATTGGCGGAAAGCACAGTATCCGTATCGTTAAGCGTCAGGTCCGAATGGTAGAGGTAAGGAATATAACCATCCAGCGTTGAGGTCGTCATATCGCCCAGGCTGATGCTGGAGCCGGTGAGGATATTGAAGCTGGTCGGCGTGGTCAGGATCTTATCAAGGGTCAGGTATAGCTTGGCGCCGTCATCGAAGGTCACCGAGCCGGAGCCGGACAGAATCGGTACGGTGGGGCTGTAGACGGCGAGCGTCAGGGCCAGACTGCTGTCCGAACCGACATGCAGGCTGCTCATCCGGACCGAACTGCCGGCCAACAGGCCGGCGCTGGCGCCGCTGTCGATATCCATGGCGATGTCGCCGGACGAGGTCAGCTTGCCAAGGTAGACCGCATCATTGGTCAGGCTGAAGCTGCCGGTGCCCGTGCCGTAGTCCACATTGCCGTAGATGTAACCGCCGGAGGATGACAGGCTGTCATTGCCGGAGCCGAACAGGATACTGCCGTAAATATAAGGGGCGGCGATGGCTTCATCATCGTCGCTGTCGGTCGCGTTGTTATCGACCTGGGTAATGGTGACGCCGCCCGTATTAGCGCTGACGTCGATGGCGGTAGCCTTGCCGGTGATGGTGTCCGTCGTGCCGTCGCCATCATCGTCGGAGGCGGTGATAATGGCACTGATCGTGCCGCTGTTGGTTATGGTCGTCAGTGTGCCCGACACGTCGGAAATGGCGGTGGCGCTGCCTGTTGAGCCGGAAGACGACGCATAGATGCCGGAACTGGCGCCAACATTGATCGTGGGGAGGGAAGCGCCGGAAGCGATGCTGACGGCTGTTGCCTTACCGACATTGGAGACGGTATAGACCGTATTGCCGTCGGCATCTTCGGCGGAGGTCAGGTATCGTGTCGTCGTGGCGCTTACCGTACCGTCGATATCAAGCCGGGGTGTTATGGCACCGCTGAGCAATGAAATGGCGGTGCCGTCCCCGCCGTAGGATGACGCGGTGATGCTGCCGGTGCTGCCGATGCCATTGTCGATGGTTGTTGCATAGTCCGTACCACCGATTTGCAGGGCGGTGGCGTCGACGCCGGGATGGACGCCATAGGCACCGATGGCCCCGCGATTGAGCAGACCGTAATTGACGGAGGGCGGATCAATGGCCGTCGAGGTGTAGGTCAGGCCGCCAAGTGTGATATTTTCTGTCGACGAGCCGATCACCAGAGCCGGTGCTGAGCCGTATTGCGTCAGGCTGGCCGTGGATTGCGAGGTGTCAACAAGGCCGTCGCCATCCTCGTCGGTATTGTCATCATCCGTGCTGGTCACGGAAGCGCCAAGCAGGACGCCGTTGGCGACATTGCCGGCGATGCTGACCAGCGGCCCATCCTGAAGCAGGTTGTTGGCCGGGATCAGGTTTTCATAAAGGGCCTGAGTGAGCGCCGCGGTCGAACTGTAGGCTGTGCCGCTGTAGGAACCATCGATGATCAGGTTGCCGCCAATATCGCCGGTGAGCGTGATCGCCGAGGCGTTTTCACCGAGCGTGCTGACCGAACCCGACAGGTAGACATTGCCGGTAACGCCTTTTTCGAGGGAAATGCCTGTGGAGTTATCGCCGATCAGCGTCATGGCGCCATCATAGGTAAAGGCGCCCTTGACCTGGTTCTCGAAGCGGATGCCATAGGATGAGTTCCCTTCGACATCGATGGCGGAATCGCTTGTGATATAAACGTCGCCGACAAAAGGTGACGATCCTGTAGAATGGATGCCGTAGCGGCCGGTGCCTTCGGCCCAGGGCGCATCAATGTAGCCGTCTTCGGTCCCGTCGAGGCTGGTGGTATCCGAGGCCGTGTAATCGTCTGTGACCGTGATATCGCCGGTCAGGACCAGACCCTTGGTGCGATCGGGGAAATCGGTGATCAGAATGCCGGTCGAGCCAGACTCAGAGCCGGACATGGCGATGCTGCCTTCGAAATCGAGTGTGTTGTCACTGTCTACCGTTATGGCCGTGCCGCTGGTCAGGGTAATGGAGCCGTCGGACGTAACCGTGAGATCGCCGGCTGTGCTGGTCAGTACGGGCGAGGTGGTCGCGGTCGAAATCGATGTTTCGGCAAGTGCCCGCGTGCCAAGTCCTCCGCTGCCGAGAACCAGTCCGAGGGCTGTGGCGGTCAGGAGGGTATGTTTACGCATCTTGTCAGGGCTCCAATTCTCATTCGTGCGCCGATGGGCTGGCGTGAAAATGAAAAATCAGAAGGGCTCTATTAAGTCCGCTTTGATGCAGCCCTGACACTCCGCAACAGGATTGAAATGAAAAGACGCCCCGCAGGGCGCCGTTTCGTGAATATGTGAAGGCTCAATGATGCGTATGGCTGTGCGGCTTGCTGTCTTTTTTCGGAATGTGCGCTTCGTGCATGGCTATGGCGGTCGCCTGCTTGCGGCTGGTGACCTTTTTGCCGCTGCCGCTTTTCAGTTCACCTGCCTTGAATTCGTGCATGACCTTTTCGACCTTCTTTTTCTGGCCGGATGTTTCCTTCGGCATGACTATGCTCCTTTGAAAGCCCACCTGTGCGCATTAGACAGCCCGGCCGGTAAAAATGCCATGCGGGCATAGGGGAGGGTGGCAAAATAGTCATTGGCGAGGCAGCCAAAAACAGGCATTCAGGCGGGCATGACTCTGATTCTCTACGGCATACCGAACTGCGACACGGTGAAAAAGGCGCGTAACTGGCTGACCGCCAATGGCGTCACCTATGAATTCCATGATTACAAGAAGGCTGGGATCGATGCCGCGCGTCTCAAGG
Source organism: Asticcacaulis sp. (assembly GCA_024707255.1). Taxonomy (NCBI): domain Bacteria; kingdom Pseudomonadati; phylum Pseudomonadota; class Alphaproteobacteria; order Caulobacterales; family Caulobacteraceae; genus Asticcacaulis; species Asticcacaulis sp. Next base: position 1,179,080 of record JANQAC010000002.1, read on the forward strand.
CATGGTCGGAAAAGCTGGGCTGGGAAAAGGTGCTCAATCGCGCCAGCAGCACATTCAAGGGCCTGGCCGAAGAAGCGAAGCAGGGGCTGGACGAGACAAAAGCCATAACCCTGATGATGGCGCAGCCATCAATGATCAAGCGACCGATTTTCGAGAAAGACGGACAGGTGATTGCCGGATTGAAGCCGGACAGCGCCGAACTCAAGGCCCTGCTTATCTGACGCGCGTCCAGGTTTCGGACCGGCAGATGCGGTCGCCGAACAGGCACTCACGGCTGTAAAGGGTGGTGCCCTGAAGGGTAAGTGTTGCAGCGTAGGTCTTGCCTTCCTTGGGGCTGTAAGCCTTGCCCTTCCAGCTATTGGCGCCATCGGAAACCAGGTCGTAAAACACCTTGTCGCCGATGTGGGCTTTCGTTTTGACCGCTGGATTGAGCCAGGCGATCGTGCCGCAAACCCCCTCGGACTGGCCGCCGGCGCAGGGCGCAAAAGCGATTTGTGCCTGGCCGTTTGCGCGCTGCCAGTTACCGGACAGATCCGCCGCCAGAACCTTACCCGGAATGGCCAGCGAAAAAGCCAGCAGAAGTGATATTGATAAGCGCATGAACAAGCCCAACCTTTGACAACAATATAGGCGCTGTTGCCTTCGCTTTGGTTAAAAATCACCCGATCGTTTCATGCGTGCCGACGTCACCCTTGCGCCAGTAACCGGATGCCTTGATCCACGACGGATTGACGCCATGATCGTCGATCAATTGTTGACGGATAAGTTTGGCCAGTGTGCTTTCGCACGCCACCCAGGCATAAACAATGCCTTGCGGCAGGTGCATGGCCTTGAGCGCCTCGTTCAGGCAGTTAGCATGGCCGCCCTGGCGATAGACCCAGTGAACGCTGGCATCGGCTTTCGTCTCGAAATGCAGACGGTCTTCCAGGCCATCCACTTCGGCCACTACGCAGACCTTCGTGCCCTCCGGCAGTTCTTCCAGCCGCCGCGCGATGGCGGGCAGGGCGGTGTCGTCGCCGATTAATAAGTAACGGTCGAAGGTGGGTGAAATCAACATTGATCCGCGTGGCCCGCCGATATTCAGAATGTCTCCAATATTTGCATTCATGGCCCAGGCTGTGGCTGGGCCGGCCTCATGAAGGGCGAATTCGATATCCAGGGTCTGGCCGTCAAACCGGCGCGGCGTGTAGTCGCGCATGATTGGCTTAGGCCCGTCACCCGGCGGCAACCCCGGCTCCGGAAGGATCAGAATGCCGGTATCCGGATCGGGAAAAAACAACTTGATATGATCATCGAAACCCAGGCTCTGAAAGCCGGTGAAATCGCCGGCAAGCGTGACGCGCCGCAGGTGAGGCGTAATCGCTTTCACCTGTGTGACGGTCAGTTCACGCCGGCGGGTTTCAAAGCGGACGCGGGTAACCGAACGCCCGTCGGTCAGCGCATCCATGTTACAGTCTTTCGATTTTCTTGGCGGTTTCATCGATCAGGTCGACCACCGCTTCGATCTCGGCCTTGTTCATCGGGCGCATCCCGCGGGTGCGCAGGGCGGCTTTCAGGTTGGCCATGGCGCGGAAGAGCGGGGCATAGTCGCCGTGTTCACCGCGCTGGCCGTCCATCATTGAGAATAGCTGATCGACCTGCTCGGCCTTATCCGCCAGATGGGTGATGCCGGCCTCGGTAATGGTGGCGGACTTGCGGCCGTCCTCATTGGGGGCAATGGTAATGAAGCCTTCATCTTCCAGCCAGCTCAGGGTTGGATAGATGACGCCGGGGGAGGGGCTGTAGGCGCCGTTGAAGCGGTCCTCGATGGCCTTGATCAGTTCGTAGCCGTGGCTGGACTTTTCGCTGATGAGTTTGAGCAGTACCAGCCGCAAACCGCCGTGACCAAAGCCACGCCCATCCCTGCCGCCGCGCATCCGATCGAAAGCGCGTTCAAAGCCTTCACGGCCGCGACCGCCAAGACTGCCGCTGAAGCCGGCGCCAAAACCGCGATGACCGGGGCCGCCAAAGCCGTCCCGATGGCTGAAATTACGGTCAGCGCAAGCGCCCTGTCCGCGACGGTGAAAAAACATGCCTCGCATGTGAGGTCTCCTTTGCTATATATAGTTCGTAACGCGATATATCGAAAATAAAAACACATCAGATTGATAATGCGTCCATTTCGATATTAATTAGATATATCTAAATATGATCGAACGCAAGGGCGGGCGTGAAATTATTTGATTACGAAAACTTAATGCGACTCCCTGCATCCAAAAGATGTGTGTCGCGCCTCTTATTAGTCAAAGGGGCTGGCATAGGTGCGGCCCGACACAATACAAAGGAGTATTCATATGGATTGGGACGGCGTAAGCGGCATTCTTGCCATTGTCATGATTTTCGGTATGCCGGTTTTTATCGTCGGCATCATTTTTCTGTTTATCTTTCGTAGCAATGCCGAAAAGCAAAAAACCCTGCGGATGGCAATTGAGAAAAGCGACAGTTTGCCGCCGGAATTTCTCGAAAGCTTGAAAAGCCTTCAAAAGAAACCGCGAACCGCAGCCAATGATGTGCGCGCCGGTCTTATCCTCATCGCAATCGCGCTGGGAATGATAGCGCTGGATGCGGTGACACATAATTATGTGATCGGCGGTCTTGCCGGCGTTGCCGCCATCCCCGGCTTTATTGGCATCGCCTTGCTGATCCTCGGCATTATCGGCAGCCGCAAGCAATAAACCTCTCGCGGCAACCCGGAGAACACCTCATATGGGCCTGACAGGCGATAAGCTTGACCTGACGCGGCAGTCCGATGTCGATCTCGTGCGCCTGTGCCTGGGCGGCGACAAATCGGCATTCGCCGAACTGGTGCGTCGTCACGGTAGTCTGCTGCGGACCCATATCCGGCGGATGGGGGCACAGGGGCCGGATGCCGATGACATGGCGCAGGAGGCTTTCATGAGTGCCTACGAGCATTTGTCGGAATTCCGTTTTGACGGTGCCTTTGTTGGCTGGCTTAAGCGGATTGCCTCACGCCGCTACCTGAAAAAGGTAAGGGCGAATCAAAAATACCTGCTGACGGACGATATGAGCGCTTTTGAGCCTGAGCCTGCCGCCAATGAAGGCGAATTTCGCGCCCATAATCTTGATGCGGCCTTAAATCGCCTCAAACCTGTGGAACGCCTGTGCGTGACGCTCAATTTCAGCGGTGACCTGTCTCATCAGGAAATAGCTGACGAACTCAAGCTGCCGCTGGGCACGGTCAAAAGTCATATCAAACGCGCCATGGATCAGTTGAAGACCATTTTGAACGCCAAACCTGCTCCCGTACTGGAAACCGGAACATGAGCGATATGAAACTGGATGAGGGCGATATCCGCGATCTGTTCGCGGCGACGCCCTTTTATAACGATGCTGCGGCCTTCGAGGCGCGCGTGATGCGCGGCCTGCGGCTGAAGCTGTGGCTGCGGCAAGGCTTCGTGGCCCTGGCCGGTGTTGTGGGCGGACTTTATGCCCTGGCGCAGTTCGTGCGCGTGCCCAACTGGTCATTCGGCGAAAAAGTCCTGAGCGGCAGCCGGATGGCGCGGGTCGAAACCGACCAGACCTTCCGCGCCGGTGTCGAATTTTTCGACGTTATCGGCAAGAACGCGGTCAATCTGTTCTACTCGTCGCTGCATTATCTCGGCATCATGCAGACCCCGATCTTCTTCTGGGTCAGTTTTTCCCTATGTTTCGCGTGTTTAGCGCTGTATTACGCCTACTCCCAAGAGGAGACTATCTAGCTTTAGATATGCCGGGTAGTTTCAAGCGCTAAACGAGAGAGTTACCCTTGAGCAGCCAAACCGCCCCCAACCGTACCAAGCGCCTGACCGCTCCTGAAATCCAGGCGCGCAAGGGCAAGACGCCGCTGGTTGTCCTGACCGCCTACACGACGCCGATGGCGCGGATCATGGACCCGCATTGCGATATCCTGCTGGTGGGGGATAGCCTCGGCATGGTGATCCACGGCCTGCCCAATACCATCGGCGTCACCATGGACATGATGATCCTGCATGGCCAGGCCGTCATGCGCGGGGCTGAAATGGCGTTCGTCGTCGTCGATATGCCGTTCGGCTCATACGAAGCCGGCGTCGAACAGGCATTTGAGAATGCCGTGCGCCTGCTGAAGGAAACGGGCGCACAAGCGGTGAAGCTGGAAAGCGGCCCGACCGTCGCCACCACCATCCGTTACCTCACTGAGCGCGGTATTCCCGTCATGGGTCATGTCGGCCTGCGACCTCAGGCGGTCAATGTCGACGGCGGTTTCAAGGCCAAGGGCCGCACCGAGGCCGAACGCCAGAAGGTCATTAAGGAAGCGCAGGACAGCGAAGCCGCCGGTGCGTTTTCCATTGTTGTCGAAGGCGTGGCGGCAGATCTGGCGGCGGAGATCACACAACTCGTCAGCATTCCGACCATAGGTATCGGCGCTTCGGCGGATTGCGACGGCCAGGTTCTGGTGACCGACGACATGCTGGGCCTGTTCGACTGGACGCCGAAATTCGTCCGCCATTATGCCGATTTGCGTAACCAGATCGGCGCGGCGGTGGAAGCTTATGCGAAAGATGTCAGGGACCGTAGCTTCCCCGCCCCAGAAGAGACATATTTTACTAAATAAGTAGGGTTAAGAGATTTTCGGGGGAAGGCTCACGGCCGCGCCGCTGTATACGGTTGCGTTAACCCGTGCCAAAGGTTAGGTTCGCGCCGAATTGGAGCGCCTGACGGGCATTCCCCCAGTGATATGATTGATAAAGGATTCGCCGTGAGCGACATTTTTGACGAAACCGAAGAGAACCTGCGCGCCGACAAGTGGATCGGCATCGTCAAGAAAACCTGGCCGTGGGTGGCTGGCGTTCTGGCTCTGGCTCTGGTGATTGCGCTGGGCGTCTGGGGCTACCAAAGCTGGCAGGCAGGTATTGCCGCCAAAGCCGCCGAATCGTATGGGCAGGCGGTCGAATCGCTCGGCAAGGGCGATAAGGCCGTGGCGAAAACCCAGCTTGAAGCGACCATAAAGGCCGGCAATGCCACTTACAAGGCCCTGGCTTTGCAGCAACTGGCCGGCCTGGCGCTGGAAGACAACAAGACGGCGGAAGCCATTGCCGATCTGGATCAGGCGGCAAAAGCGACGAACAGCGCCCTGATCAGTGATGCTGCCGCGCTCAAGGCTGCCTTGCTGGCCATGGATACCAGCAGCCTGGCCGACACGCAAAAGCGCCTTGAGGCGCTAATGAAGGAAAAGCGTCCCTTTGCCGCCATGGCCAAGGAGGCGCTTGCCATGGCCAAGCTGCAATCCGGCGATATCAAGGGCGCCCGCACCGATCTGCAGGTCCTTTCAGTGACTCTCGGTACGCCGGATGGCGTCAAGCAGCGCGCCGCGGCCTTTGTCGCCGCCATCGATTCCGGTGCCATCGGCACGGCCCAGGCCATGATCAAGCTGCCGGAAGCGCCCATGCCGGTCATGCCGCAAATGCCCGTGCCGCAAGAGGCGCAGGCACCGGCGCAATAAGCTACGGATCAGGCCGTCCGCCGGTCTCAGTCAGAATTCTTGTTATGGAAACCCCGCATATGAGCTTGTCGATGGTTGATTTCAAAGGTGTCAAGCGCAACGGCGCCAGCCTGGTGGTTCTGGCGGCGATTGCGGCCATAGGCTTGAGCGGCTGCGCCACGGCGCGCAAGCTGAACCCGTTCAAGGATCATAACAGTGATCAGGGGGCGGTTGCTTCGCAGGGGCAGCGCATCTCCATCGTGGCCTTCGACCAGAAGCTGCAACCCTCCAAGAGCCTGAAAGGCATCGGTTATTACCTGCCGCCGGCCGCGCCCGTAGCCAACTGGCCGCTGGCGAGCGGGCCTGACACCCCGGTGCAGAACGCCGCGGCCGCCAAGGACTTCAAGGTGGCCTGGAGCAAGTCCATCGGCACGCCCAGCAAGGGGCCGAGCGAGGTTCTGGCCCAGCCGGTTTCCGACGGGCAGTTGATCTACACCATGGATGGCGAAGCGCGGGTTTCGGCCCATGATGTGGCGACCGGCAACCAGGTATGGAGCGTCGACCTCAATCCGCACAACAAGCGCGACAAGACGGCCTTCGGCGGCGGCCTGGCGCTCGATAACGGCAAGCTGTACGTCACTTCCGGATTCCGGTTTGTCGAGGCGCTCGATGCCGCCACCGGCGCGGAAATATGGAAAAAGGTCGTCGATACGCAGCTTCATGCCGCGCCGACCGTCAATGCCAGCTATGTCTTCGCCAGCGATGTCGACAACCAGATTTTTGCCTTTGACCGCAATACTGGCGAAATGATCTGGACCTATCAGGCCATTGCCGAGCCGGCGCGACTGCTGAAATCGTCAGCGCCCGTTGTTTCCGGCGACATCGTTTATGCGCCTTTCTCTTCCGGCGAACTGGTGGCGCTGAATGCCGCCACGGGCGATCCGGTCTGGCAGCAGGTTCTGGCGCAATCGAGCCGCACCAATGCCCTGTCGGAAATCCGTGATATTTCCGGCCGTCCGGTGCTCTATAATGGCACCGTCTTCGCCGCCAGCCATTCCGGCGTATTCCAGGCCATGGATGCCAAGACCGGAAATCCGGCGTGGAAAGTCGATACCGACAGCATCAACTCGCCATGGGTGGCCGGTGACGTTGTTTTCCTCGTCAGCCTGCAGGGTGAACTGATCTGTGTCAGCCGGGAAAGCGGCCAGGTCTACTGGATCAAGGATCTGAATGTTGGGTTCCAGAAGACCAAGAAGGGTTTCTTCGGCATGGGTCGTGAGAAGAAGGTCGGCAAGATTCCCCTGTGGGCCGGGCCTGTCCTGGCGTCCGACCGGTTGGTGATGGTCAATTCCCTGGGCGAGGCGGTGGCTTTCGATCCCAAGACCGGCGATCGCCAGGAAACGATCAAGCTTGGCGGCGCCGGTTTCATCGCACCCATCGCGGTGGGTGACAAGTTGTTTGTCGTCACCGACGACGCCAAGCTGGTTGCCATTCAGTAAGTGCGCCTCATGCCCGGCTTTCTCTTCAAAGGCTGGGAGTTTGATCTGGCGGTCAGGTATCTACGAACGAAACGAAAGAATGGCGGCATAGCGCTTATCGCCATCCTGTCCTATGTCGGGGTGGCCCTCGCTGTTACGGCGCTGATCGCGGTCATGTCGGTGATGAATGGTTTCCAGGGCGAAATCATGGGCCGTTTCCTCGTATTCAACAGTCACGCTGATATCACAGGACCGGCGATCAATAACAGTGGGCGTGATATACTGCTTGCTCGTATCAGAACTGTGCCGGGTGTTATGGATGCGGCACCCTATGTCGAGTCATCGGCACTCGCAGAAAGCTCGCTCACTGGTGTGCCAGTTTTTATCCGCGGTGGCGAGGCCGAAAGCCTGAAAAGCGCTGGCATTGGCGGGGACCTGATCGCCGGTTCGCTGGATGATTATATGAATGACAGCGTTCTGATTGGTGAGGGTGTGGCGGACAGCCTTGGGCTTAGGGCTGGCGACCAGATCGTGTTGACGGTGGCAGGCGGCCAGTCCGATGCGTTGGCGGCCGTGCGCCGGCCGTATACCGTAGCAGGTGTCTTCAGCTCTAAAGTCGCCAAGATAGACCAGACCTATATCTACATGCCGTTGCCCGAAGCACAGGACTTGCTGGGGAAGGGCAACAGATGGGATGTGATCGAAATCCGTGTGCGCAGTCCTTATCATATCGAGCGTTTCGCGCCGCGTTTGAAAGCGGCTGCAGGTAAGTCCGCCAGGATCGAAGACTGGAAACATCGTGACAGCGTCGTCTGGGGTGCCCTGAAATTTGAAGCGGCTGCCATGCGGGCCATTCTGTTTTTTGTCACCGTCATCGCCGCTATGAATATCGTCTCGGGCATTGTGATGCTGGTCAAAAACAAGGCGCGTGATATCGCAATTCTGCGCACCATCGGCGCTGGCAAGGGAGCTGTTACGCGGATATTCTTGCTGGCGGGTGTCCTGGTTGGCGGCGCCGGTACGCTTACCGGGCTTGTAGCAGGTGCGACCATCGTTACCTTTATCTATCCGTTGCAACGGGGCCTGGAGACGTTATTTCATTTCAGCTTTGCTATGGGCGGCATGGCCTATCTCCCGGCCAGTTTGCATATCGGTGAAACCCTGGCAGTTATCCTAGGCGCCTTCGTGGCGACCAGTCTTTGTACTTTGATCCCGGCTTTGGCGGCTGCGCGCCTGGAACCGGTGGATGCGCTACGTTACGAATAGCGCGCATTTGTAGTCATGCTTTTAAAGTGGCTATTTGAGCGTTTTTCGCTATAAGGCGGCCATGCCTTTAAAAATAGCCATTGTCGGCCGGCCTAATGTCGGCAAATCGACCCTGTTTAACCGCCTCGCGGGCAAGAAGCTGGCCATTGTGGATGACCAGCCCGGTGTCACCCGTGACCGCCGCTACGCCACCGGCCGCATCGGTGACATTGACCTCGAACTCATCGATACCGCCGGTTTTGAAGACCTGAGCGACCATTCTCTGGAAGCCCGGATGCGGATTCAGACTGAACGCGGCATCGAAGAGGCTGATGTTGCCTTTTTCGTGGTCGATGCCCGCGAAGGCGTGACGCCGCTCGATCGTATCTTCGCCGATATCCTGCGGAAGAAAGACAAGCCGGTCGTCATGATCGCCAACAAGGCCGAGGGGCACCAGGCGGCGGCCACCGCCGAGGAGGCGCGCGTTCTTGGCTTCGGCGAGCCAATCCACCTTTCGGCCGAACACGGCGAAGGCATGTCCGAACTCTACGAAGCCACTGAAAAGTACCGCCAGATGTTTGAAGGCGACTTCATGGAGGCCGACGATGAGGCAGAAGATGAGGACACCAAGCCGATCCGCATCGCCATTATCGGTCGTCCGAATGCTGGTAAATCGACCCTGATCAACAAGCTGCTGGGCGAGGATCGCCTGCTGACTGGCCCCGAAGCCGGCATTACCCGCGATTCCATCTCGGTGGACTGGGAATATGAAGGTCGCACCATTCGCCTGGTTGATACGGCCGGCCTGCGCCGCAAGGCGCGGGTACAGGAAAAGCTGGAAAAACTGTCCACCAGCGATACCATCCGGGCCATTACCTTTGCCGAGGTCGTGGTTCTGGTGATGGACGAGGCCAATGCCTTTGAGGTGCAGGATCTGCAAATCGCCGATCTGGTCGAGCGCGAAGGCCGCGCACTGGTCTATGCCGTATCCAAGTGGGATCTGGTCGAAAATCCGCAGTCACGGCTGAATGAAATTGTGGAAATATCCGAGCGTATGTTGCCGCAACTGCGTGGCGCGCCTTTGGTGACGCTTTCCGGCGCCACTGGCCGGGGGCTGGAACGCCTGATGCCGGCCGTGCTCAAGACCTATCGCAACTGGTCGGCCAAGATAAAGACGCGCGATCTCAATGACTGGCTGGCCCTGGCCATCCAGCGCCATCCGCCGCCCGCCGTCAGCGGCAAGCGCATCAAGCCGAAATATATGGCCCAGACCAAGGGGCGGCCGCCCACATTTGTGCTGTTCGCGGCCCGCGCCTACGCCATGCCGAATCACTATACGCGCTATCTTATCAATAGTTTGCGCAGATCTTTTGATATGCCGGGTGTGCCGATCCGTCTGACAGTCAAGGCCAATTCGACCACCAATCCCTATGACGAAGGGGCTGCGTCCGAAACCTCAGGCCCGCCGCGCGTTCGCTCCAAACCGAAGTCCAAACCGGGAGAAAAGCCGGCGCACCCGAACCGCGTCCGCCAGAAGCCGAAAGGGGCGCCGCCGCCCAAGCCCAAGGTTGTGGTCAAGGACCGGACCGAGGTCAGCAAGGCCAAGGCGGTAAAGGCTAAGGCCATGGGCCCGAGCACCAAGCCTGGCGCGGCAGGACCGGGCGGCCGTTCCAAGGTCAGGCCAAAGCAATAAAAAAAAGCGCCCCGGATAGCCGGGGCGTTTTTTATTCAGAGCTTCTCCAGAACGCGTGCCAGTTTGGTCAGCATGGCATCGATATCATCTATGGTGACATCGAGCGGCGGACGGAAGCGAATGCTGTCGGTGCCAGCACCAAGCAGCAGCAGGTTTTCCGTTTCCAGCGCCAGATCGACCAGACGGCCCTTGTTGCGCCGGTCATTGACCGTAAAGCCCTGATAGAGGCCAAGTCCCCGCACATTGCTGATCAGGTCGGGGAAACGATCCACCAGTTGATTGAGGCGGTCGAACAGGCAGCTGCCCTTGGCCGTCACCTGGTCCAGCAGCCCTTCGTCCTCGACGATCCGCCATTCCTGCACAAAACGCACCATGTCCGCGAGCGTTCCGCCCCAGGTGGAATCGAGCACACCGACATCTTCCATCGGGTTCAGCATGTAGACGGCGCCATTACCGAACTTCTTGGCGACCGCAATGGCCTGCGGCGGATAGGGAACGTCGAACAGATCGATGGAAAAGATAGCGCCGGTCTGGCCGCCTGAGGTCTGTACTTCATCCAGTCCCCAGCCGATATCATAGTCGTGACAGAGCCTGGACAGGCCCTGATAGAAGCGCGGTAGGGCCAGGCGATGGCCGCCGGCACCTTGCAGTGGCTCCAGGATAACACCGGCGATTTCATCCGGATGATCACGCATGAAGGCTTCGATCAGGCTCAGGCAGCGATCGACTTCCAGCTCATTTTCGGCATTCGACCGGCGGGCGTCATATTCCGGAAACGGTACCTGAAGATTGCCGTGAATGATGCCGCGAAAATCCCTGGTCGCCACCGGATCGTGAGTCAGATTGGTAATGTTAAGGGCAAAAACCGTACGCCCATGAAAGGCTTGCTCGAAATAGATGAAGCGATGGTTGAGGACCGTCCTGCCCTTGGCCTGCTGTTTATGATTGTGCAGGTTGATGAGATATTTCATCATGTTTTCGACGGCCTCGGCCCCCGAATTGACGGCATAGACCTCGACATGCTGGTCGCGCATACAGATGGGCGCCAGGCGATGGAGCAGGCGGTAATAGGCTAGGCATTGCGGGGTCAGGAAATCCGGATTTGCCATTTTGTTATTGGCGGCCAGAACCAGTTCGCGGACATAGTCAGGCTCGAACAGGCGCGGGTGATTATAGCCCAGAAGCTTAGAGCCATAGAGGCCGCACCAGTCAGTGATACGATCGCCATCCACTGTAGCCAGAGTCATACCCTGACTATGGGCAAGATCGACCACGAAGGGGTAAGGCTCGGCAATGACATACTTGCCGAGTTCCTCGAGCATGGAAGCGCTTTGCGCTTTGGGATAGGCGGGGGGCGTATGAGTGTTCATTTTGCCATTCTGAACCGATTTTTGGCAAAATGGAAGTTAATTTATGCAAAATGATCGCCAATTAAATCAAAATGACGGCGCTCAGGCGTATTGCGCGGCCTTGAGTTTCCAGTCAGGAAAACTGACCGTTTCAAGCGGCGGCACCCTTTCGGGATCGGCCAGTTCTAGGATAAGCGGAGCGATTTCCGCTGGCAGCGGCAGGGTTTCCGGATCTTCACCCGGATAGGCGGCAGCACGCATACGGGTGCGCATGGCGCCGGGCGACACAATGGCGGCGCGGACAGGGGTGATCTCGATTTCGTCGGCCCAGGCGCGGACCAGGGTTTCCATGGCGGCCTTGGTGGCGCCATAGGGGCCCCAGAAGGCTCGGCCTGTAGTCACGCTGGCACCGGTGGTCAGGAAAATGGCGCGGCCGGCGCTGGACTGGCGCAAAAGCGGCTCCAGGGCGCGCAGCAAACGCCAGGTGGCGCCGAGATTAACGGCGACGACCTTGTCGAAATCCTTAGGTTCGTGGTGCGTGACCGGACTGAGTGTACCCGAAATTGCGGCGGCATGGACCAGAACATCGATGCGGCCAAAGCGTTCGAACAAAACGAAACTCAGGCGATCAAAGGCATCGCTGTCGGTGATATCGAACGGAATAAGGGTGGCGTGCTGGCCGGTGGCAGCGAAGACTTCGTCATCCAGCTCTTCCAGCGCCGCCTTTGAACGTCCGCAGGCGATGACCTGAGCACCGGCCTTGGCAAGGGCCAGGGCGCAGGCACGGCCAATCCCCCTTGAAGCGCCGGTGACAAGGGCGATACGGCCGATCTGTGCGGTCATCTGAAGTCCTGTATTCTAGTAGCTGTTGGCGAGCAGCGAAAGCTGGGCACCGGCGTTTTCACCCTCGGCCTCAACCTCACGATCGGTCAGTCGCGTAGGGTATTCACCGGTGAAATAGTGGTCGGTGAACTGCGGATTGGCATTGTCGCGGCCGCTATGTCCCATCGCCTTGTAGAGACCGTCGACAGAGAGGAAGCCTAAGGAATCGCATTCCAGCCTCTGGCGCATCTCTTCCAGGGTGTGGTTAGCGGCCAGCAGTTTCTCGCGGTCCGGCATATCGATGCCGTAGAAGTCCGGCCACATGATCGGCGGCGAGGCCGAGCGCAGGTGAACTTCCTTGGCGCCGGCGGCGCGGACCATGCGGACGATCTTGACCGAAGTGGTGCCGCGCACGATCGAGTCATCGATCAGGATGACCTTCTTGCCTTCGAGCACGATGCGGTTGGGGGCGTGCTTCTTGCGGACGCCCAGATCGCGGATGCCCTGGGTCGGCTGGATAAAGGTACGACCGACATAGTGATTGCGGATAATACCCAGTTCGAACGGCAGGCCGGATTGTTCGGCGAAGCCAAGCGCAGCCGGCACACCGGAATCCGGCACGGGCACGACGATATCGGCATCGGCCGGATGCTCTATTGCCAGTTGGCGGCCCATGCGCTTGCGCACGTCATAGATGGACTTGCCATTTACGATGCTGTCCGGGCGGGCGAAATAGATATATTCGAACAGACACGGACGGGCGGACTTCTGACCGAAGGGTTTGAAGGAGGTCAGGCCGGTTTCGTCGATCTGGACCACTTCGCCATGCTCAACATCGCGCACGAAGGTGGCGCCGATCATATCAAGCGCACAGGTCTCCGAGGCAAAAACATAGGACTCGCCCAGCTTGCCGATAACCAGCGGCCGGATGCCGAGCGGATCACGAGCGCCGATCATCATATTGCGCGTCAGGGCCACCAGGGCGAAACCGCCTTCGATATGACGCAGAGCGTCCATGAAGCGATCGATGATCTTGATCGAACGCGAACGGGCAATCAGATGCAAAATGACCTCCGAATCGGAGGTCGACTGGAAGATGGACCCTTCGCTGACCAGTTTGGTGCGCAGGTGCATGAAATTGGTGAGGTTGCCATTATGGGCGAGGGCGATGCCGCCGTCATCCAGATCGGCGAACATCGGCTGGACGTTGCGGATGAATGCACCGCCGGCGGTTGAATAACGGGTATGGCCGATGGCCGAGCGGCCTTTCAGGCGGGCAACCACTTCGGGCTGGGTAAAGACATCGCCGACCAGGCCATGTTCGCGTTCGGTATAGAAGCGCTTGCCGTCACAGGAGGCGATGCCGCACGCTTCCTCGCCGCGATGCTGGAGGGCGTGCATACCGAGGACGGTAATGGCGCTGGCGTCATCTATGCCAAAGACGCCAAATACCCCGCATTCAAGGCGGGGGCGGTCATCGTCGGAGTCACGCTGGTGGGCTTGGGGATCGGTGAGAGCAGACAGTTCAGGCTGAGACAACAGCATGGAATCTCTTTTCTAAAACGCAGTGACCGTCCGCACGGGGAGACCGGAGGGTCAGGTTACTGATTGTCCTCGACCACCTTGTTGGCCACACCCGTACTTGCCGGAATGAAGGCCTGGATGATCTTGGCGCATTTGACGCTAAGTGGGTAAACCTTGGCGGCGCGAAACCAGTGAGGTTGCCGGTCAATAGGCGTCACCGCGGAAAAAATCAAATGGAATACGCCCAAAACCACCAGTGTACGGAAGATTCCAATGCCGATGCCCAGAACGCGGTCGAAGGTATTCAGAGCCTTTTGTTTCTGGATCTTCTCCGAAAGGGCGTGACCCAGATAACGGATGCCGAAATAGATCAAAAGGAAGATGACAAAGGCGGCGATATAGCCGGTGATGGTGTCGAGGTGGAAACTGTTGGCGATAAAGGGCTTGGCGATAACAGAGACAAACAGCGCCAGGAAGAAGGAAATCAGGTTGACCAGTTCCTTGGTGCCGCCACGCACAAAGCCTGCGACGCATGATATGGCGAGAATGGCCAGAAAGATGAGATCGTAGGCTTGCATGTTATCCCCCATATGTGATGGCGCCGGCCATTTTCCAGTCCTGAAGCGTTTTTATTGAGGACTGAGCGGGCCACGACGTCTGGGCGTAGTCATACCATTTGCGCACAGGCTTAACAACAAGGGTTAACTGGCAGGCGTGCTAGCCCTGTGGGAACAGGCTGGTGACGGCATCGACCAGGGTGGTGAAGCCGCGCACCTGCAAGGGCGCGTTTTCGGCGGCCGTTTGAGCGGTGACAGCGCTGGAAAATCCGAGCTTAAGCGCCTCTTTCAGACGGCCTTCGGCGCGGGAGACCGAGCGGATGTCGCCGGAAAGGCTGATCTCGCCAAAGACTACGCAATCGCGCGGCAAAGGTACGTCGGTCAGGGCGGATACCAGGGCCAGCGCTGCGCACAGATCGCCGGCGGGTTCGGAAATGCGCAGGCCGCCGGCGACATTGAGATAGACGTCCTTCTGGCCGAAACCTATCCCGCAGCGCGCTTCCAGAACGGCCAGGATCATGGCCAGACGGCCTGAGTCCCAGCCGACCACAGCTCGGCGCGGGGTGCCATAGGCAGAAGGCGCCACCAGGGCCTGAACCTCGACCAGCACCGGGCGCGAGCCTTCGATGCCGGCGAAGACCGCCGATCCGGACGCGCGTTCATGGCCGTCGCCCAGGAACAAGGCGGAAGGGTTAGGCACTTCGCGCAAGCCGGAATCGCCCATTTCAAACACGCCGATCTCGTCGGTGGCGCCAAATCGGTTCTTGGTGCCGCGCAGGATACGGAAGGGATAGCCGCGTTCTCCTTCAAATGACAGGACCGCATCGACCATATGCTCGACCACACGCGGGCCGGCGATCTGACCTTCCTTGGTGACATGGCCGACCATGATGATGGAGGTGGATTGTTTCTTGGCCAGTCGCACCAGTTCACCGGCGCAGGCGCGTACCTGTGACACCGATCCTTGCGCCGCCTCGACGGCGTCAGACCACAGGGTCTGGATGGAATCGATGATGACGAGGTCGAACTTTTCGCGTTTCAAGGCTTCCAAGATGGTGCGCAGGGCGGTTTCGGCGGCGAGATCGACCGGCGCCTTGGCCAGCCCCATCCGTCCAGCGCGGCCGCGTATCTGCTCGACGGCCTCTTCACCGGAAATATAGGCGACTTTCAGGTTCTTTAGTGCGGCACTGGCGACCACCTGTAGCAGCAGGGTCGATTTGCCGACGCCGGGGTCACCGGCGATCAGGATGGCTGAGCCCGGCACCACGCCGCCGCCACATACCCGATCAAATTCATCGATACCCGTCACCATGCGAACGGGAATTGCATCCTCGCTCTCAAGAGTCTCGAATTGCAGCTTGTTCAGACGAGAGATTTTGCCAGGCGATTCCGGTTTAAGTCCGCCGGGTGGCGCACTATAAGTCTCCTGAACGAGAGTGTTCCACTGGCCGCAGCCGCCGCACTGTCCGGCCCACTTGTTATGGACATTGCCGCAGGACTGACAGACATAGATAGCGGAATCGCGGGCCATGACACACTCATATGAAGTTATTTGTTCTTCGTATGTTCCGTTTTCGCAGTGGTGTCAAGGACCGGTTATTCGTAATTGCTCTCATACAGATGGCTGTTGGCCAGATTGCCGAAACGCACGGTATTAGCGTCGAACGACACGCGGACAGTGCCGATGGGGCCGTGACGCTGCTTGCCGATAATGACCTCGGCCATGTTGCGGCAGCGGTCCATGTCTTCCTGCCAGGTCAGGTGCTCGGGCGTGCCTTCGCGCGGTTCGGCTCGGCCTAGATAGTAGCTTTCCCGGTAGACGAACATGACGATATCGGCGTCCTGTTCGATCGAGCCGGATCTGCGCAGGTCGGAAAGCTGCGGGCGCTTGTCATCGCGGCTTTCCACGGTACGGGAAAGCTGGGACAGGGCGATGACCGGAATGGCCAGTTCCTTGGCGAGGGTCTTGAGGCCCATGGTGATGGTCGAGACTTCCTGCACGCGGTTCATATTGGCGCCGGCGTCGCCGATGGTGACAAGCTGGAGGTAGTCGACCATCAGGCAGTCGAGACCGGCCGTGCGTTTCAAACGGCGGGCGCGGGCCGTCAGCTTGGCCAGGGTAATGCCGCCGGTGTCGTCGATATAGAGCGGGGCGGCGCTGATCTCCATCGCCGCTTCCTTGATCTGCATAAACTCACCAGGCGTGATTTCGCCTTTGCGGATCTTGTCTGACGGCACGCTGGAGGCATCGGACAGCAGACGGCCAGCCAACTGATCGGCCGACATTTCGAGTGAGTAGAAGGCGACGATACCGCCGCGCACGGTCTTGCGGGTGCCATCGGGTTGCGGTTCGTAGGCATAGTTCTTGGCGATATTCATCGCAATATTGGTCGCCAGCGCCGTTTTCCCCATTGAGGGGCGGCCGGCCAGGATGATCAGGTCGGACTTGTGCAGGCCGCCGATCTGCTTGTCGAGGTCGGTCAGACCTGTGGATATGCCGGCCAGGCCGCCATCGCGGTGGAAGGCTTCCTCGGCGTGGTTCAACGCGCCGGCGACCGCGTCCGAAAAGCTGACAAAGCCGGTGGATGAGCTGCCGGTTTCGGCCATGGAAAAGAGCTGCGATTCCGCCGCTTCGATCTGTTCGCGGGCGTCCTGCTCACCCACCGCCGCCTTGGCGATTTCACCGCCCAGGCGGATCAGGTCGCGGCGCAGGGCCAGGTCATAAATGACGCGGGCATAGTCTGAGGCATTGGCAGCCGGCGGTGCACGATCGACGAGATCGGCGAAATAACGGATGCCGCCGAGATCCTGGAATGCCTGATCCGCCTTGAACTTGTCGAGCAAAACGATTGGTTCCGCCAGATGGCCGATGCGGATCTGCTCTTCAATCACCGCGAACAGGCGCTGGTGGAAGGGCTCATAGAAATGACGCGGCTGAAGACCATCATACAGTCGCTCATAGGCGCCGTTATCAAACAGCAGACAGCCGAGGAGGGCCTGTTCCGCTTCCAGATTATGCGGAATGGTCGAAGGCGTTTCAGGGGCGGTGTGAAGCGGGGGGAGGGTGTCGGGCATGGCGGCGGTCATAGAGTCAGGTTACGGCATGTGCAAGCCGTGTCATCCGGTTAATTTTTGTGTCCACTTAAGGCCAATTCACAGCCTGTGAAGTCTGGGGATAGAATCTGCCGAGCATAACATGAAAAACCCCTCGCAGGCGAACCGGCGAGGGGCGTTTTTTGGCCACGAAAGTCACAACACACGCTGTCATGATTCCGGGTGAAGGGCCTGTGGCCCTTCTACCAAGTTTGGCTGAGCTTGGCGTAAAGGTAACGACCATTGAAGCCAAAGGGCGAGAAGCGGGTGAAGGAGAGGGCGCCGACACCGTTGCCGCTGGTGATGTTCAGATTGGCCGGGGTCGCGTCCGGGTATTCGTCGAACAGATTATCCGCGCCGAGCGTGATCGTCGTGCCCGTGCCAAAGCGATAGCTGGCCGACAGGTCAACGAGGGTATGGTCGCCGCTGTGAATATCATTGGCCTGAACCGAGGCCGGGTCAATCACATCGCCGTAATAGGTGGCGCGGCCATTGACGGTCCAGTTGCCGGCATTCCAGTCCACGCCCACCGTGGCCTTATCCTCAGGCGAGGAGTTGGTCAGGATGACCTGGCGAACACGGGCGAAAAGCACCGGCTGAGGATCGAGGGGGGAGTTATTCAGCGGGTTCAGGCTGTCGATCTCGGTCTCGTTGTGGTTATAGGCCAGCGAGAAGTTGAAGCGGCCGAAATCGGTCGGCAGGCGATAATTGGCCACCAGGTCGACGCCGTTGGTTGTGGTGTCGGCGCCGTTGATGAAGAAACGCGCCGCGGACACGCCATAGGGGGCCAGCAGATCCGCAACCTGGGTGGAGAAGGTGCGGGAAATGTTTTCGGACAGCAGGATGCGGTCCTCGATCTTAATGCTGTAGGCATCGAGCGTCACTTCAAACGGACCGCGCTTCCAGACGCCGCCCAGGGTATAGCTGGTCGATTTTTCCGGGTTGAGCGGTTCGGCG
Source organism: Asticcacaulis sp. (assembly GCA_024707255.1). Lineage (NCBI taxonomy): Bacteria > Pseudomonadati > Pseudomonadota > Alphaproteobacteria > Caulobacterales > Caulobacteraceae > Asticcacaulis > Asticcacaulis sp. Next base: position 1,197,295 of record JANQAC010000002.1, read on the forward strand.
CCGAGGGCCGTAGCAACGGCGCTGGTGGCCGGGAAGGTGCCGGTTTCGACGATCTTGCCGACGCTGCCGCTGGTATCGAGTACACTGGCGGTAGAGGTGAAATACTGCTGGGCCAGGGACGGCGCGCGGAAGCCGGTTGAGACCGAGCCGCGCAGGGCGAAGCTGTCTGTCAGCTTGTAACGGGCCGCCAACTTGCCGGAGACATTGTCGCCGAAATCGGAATAGTTCTCGGCGCGGATGGCGGCATCGAAGCTGAAGCGGTCGGTGATATCAGCCGCGACATCGGCATAGACACCGACATTGTTGCGATCGACATCTACGACATTGCTGGGCTGGAAGCCGCTGAAGCCCTGAGCGCCGGCGGACTTGGTCGTGTCGGAACCGAGGGCGTAGGAGGCGACATCTCCGGCCTTGATAGCGTATTTTTCCTGACGGGCTTCGAGGCCGAGCGCCAGGGTGAGCGGGCTGGCCCAGCCAGATACTGCGAACGGACGGCTGATATCGGCGTTGAAGACGGTCTGATCATACTTCATCTGGCCGTCATAGAAATCACGTGGCGAGGCGGCACCATAGGACGGGTTGACGCTGTTCAGCGTGTAATAGTCGAGCTTATTGCCACCGGCGCTTAAGGAAAAATCGCTGGTCCATTCGCCGAGAGCGCCGCGCAGGCCGATTGTGGCTGAATAGTCTTTGGATTGCGCATTTATAATCGGCAGGAAGCCAAACGGATAGATTTCGGGAATGTTGCCGGACGCATTGGTGTGGCGGAAAAAGGCCGCGCTCTTGGAGTTGAGGTCCGAAGCGCTGGCATTGCCGTAAAGCGTCCAGTTGTCGTTCAGCGGCTTGCCGGCATTGACGAAGACGCTGGCGCTCAACTGGGCCGGATCACCATAGCGGCTGGTGACAACGGCCGGCGAGACGAGGCCGTCGATATCGCCGCGCGAGGTCGGGGCGCGGTGGCGGGTTTCGGCGGAGATGGTCAGGAAGCCGTCGGAACCGAGCGGCAGGCCGACCCAACCGGAAACATTGGTGGTGGCGCCGTCGGAAGCATGACGCGAGGAATTGGCCGGGCTGACGTCGGTATCATATTCGCCGTAGGAAACACTGACACCGGCGCCATGATTAGCCTCGCGCAGATGCAGGTTTATCACGCCGGCGATGGCATCGGAGCCGTATTGCGCCGAGGCGCCGTCACGCAGGACTTCCAGGCGGTCGAGCGCGATTTCCGGGATGGCGTTGAGATCGACGGCGGATGACCCGCGGCCAGTCGAGCCGTTGACATTGACCAGCGCCGAAGTGTGGCGACGTTTGCCATCGACCAGAACCAGGGTCTGGTCGGGCGACAGGCCGCGCAAGCTTGCGGGGCGGACGTTATCAGTGCCGTCGACACCAGCCGGGCGCGGGAAATTCAGGCTGGGAGCCACGCGGGAAAGGCCCTGCGCCAGTTCGGTCGAGCCCTGGGTTTGCAGGCTTTGCGCGGTGACGACATCGACGGGCGCCAGGGTGTCGAGGCGTGAGCGGCGGCTGGCGCGCTGGCCGGTAACGACGATTTCGGTGGGCTGTTCATCGGCCGCCGGCGCGGCTTGATTGGTATCCTGCGCGAAGGCGGCGGGCGCAAAACCGGCCGACAGGCTAAGGACAAGGGCGGTTGTCAGATAGAGACGTGAAGTGGACATGCGTAGGCTCCATTAATTTCGGTTCGGGTTCGTCTTTAAGGCGATTTTCCGACTCGTGCGGTTGTGCTGAGCCACAATTGGTCGCATTGCTGTCATATTTAAAGAGGGAGCGCCGCAATGAATTCTTCTAAATTGCGTTAGAAAAACTATTCATAAATTCTGCACGGAACTCGAAATTTAGTTAAAACTATTTATTATTCAATTTATTGTGCTTGTTTCGTGTGTCGAGCGAGTGTGCTGCGCTCTTCTGAATTTGTGAGCGCACTCCTTATATTGTAACCATTCGTGACATCGGTGCTGGTCTGTCACAATTCGCATAACGGGTGTAGAGTGCCGGCAAGGCGTTCAAAAACGCATTCATGGGAGGCTGATTTATGAAGCAAATCAATTTGCTGCGCCTGATATTGGGCGGGCTCGTATCCGGGATTATCATCTATGTCATCGAGGCGGTCACCAATGCGGTCATATTGGGGAAGGACTGGCAAATGTGGGGCGCCGTCGCCAAAACCGTTTTCCCGATGCCGTCAGAGAGCGTGTCGCTTGTACACTGGGCTTTGCAGGCTTTGGTCGCGGGTATAGCCGGCACCTATATCTATGCCGGTATCCGGACATGGGCAGGCGCCAATCTGCGCGCCGCATGGGTATCAGGTCTACTTATCTGGGCCGTGGGCTGGCTGGGCATGAGTTTCGACAAGATGGCGATGGGAATCGAGCCAGCCAGAATGGTGCATTACAATGTGCTTGCGGCACTGATCGCCTGTTTGCTGGGGCAGGTGGCGGCAAGTTATGTCTACAAGGACAAGCCGTGATAAAAAAACCTCCGGAAGCCTTGGCTTCCGGAGGTTTTAAACTTTGAATTCGACAGGCCGAAGCCCGATGAATTACGCGGTTTGCAGGTTGGCAGCCGAGGTCTTGCCCTTTTCAGTGACCAGCTCGTAGCTGATCTTCTGATTTTCGTTCAGGGTGCGCAGACCGGCGCGCTCAACGGCCGAGATGTGAACGAACACGTCCGCACCGCCGGTGTCGGGCTGAATGAAACCAAAACCTTTTGTGGGGTTGAACCACTTAACCGTACCCGTAGCCATGATGGCCTCCGTTTATTGTAACGCACCTTCGTGCATGAAGTACGCATGGAATTACGCGAACTTTAAAATCCGAAAAGAGTGCGTCTTGGAAGCCTTGTGGGCGGTCGTGCAAGTCAAACCTTAATCTCGAATGCAGTGACCATACCTGTTTTCCAAGGAATAGCAAGACGGATCAGTCGGTTGCAGTAAACAGGCTGTGACAGGGATATAGAAAAGCCTTCGGAAGCGAGGCTTCCGAAGGCTAAATAGTCAACGCTTAGAAGCGATTAAGCTTCGTAAGGCGCGTTCTGCATGGCTTCGCCGGCGCCGCCTTCGAGCATATCGGCCGCGGCTTCTTCAGCAGCGACACGATCTTCTTCGAATTGCGAGGCGATGACATTTTCGCCGGAAGCCTGACGTTCAGCTTCATCAGCCGAGCGGGCCACGTTGACCGTGAGGGTCAGCGAGACTTCCGCGTGCAGGCGCACAGTGATGACGTGCAGGCCGAGGGTCTTGATCGGCGTATTCAGAACGATCTGGTTACGCTCAACCTTGCCGCCGGCTTCAGCAACGGCTTCGGACACGTCACGGGCGTTGACCGAACCGTAGAGCTGGCCGCTGTCACCCGCCTGGCGGATGATGACATAGGTCGTGCCGTCGAGTTCCGAGGCCGACTTTTCAGCGGCGGCCTTGTTGGCGGCGTTACGGGCGACGATCTGTTCCTTCTGGGCCTCGAAGACCTTCAGGTTGGCAGCCGTGGCGCGCAGGGCCTTGTGGCGGGGCAGGAGGAAGTTACGGGCAAAGCCGTCCTTCACACCAACCACGTCACCGATGGTGCCGAGGTTTTCGACACGTTCAAGCAAAACAACTTTCATGATCTCTGCTCCTTACTTCACAACGTAGGGCAGCAGGGCCAGGAAACGGGCGCGCTTGATGGCCTTGGCCAGTTCGCGTTGCTTCTTCTGGCTGACGGCCGTGATGCGCGAGGGGACGATCTTGCCGCGTTCCGAGATGTAACGTTGCAGGAGCTTGACGTCCTTGTAGTCGATCTTCGGGGCGTTGGCGCCGGAGAACGGGCACACCTTACGGCGGCGGAAGAAAGGACGGCGGGCGGGACCGTTGCCGACAGGCGCGCCGGGAGCGGTGGAGGCGATTGCGTCTTCAGACATCTGGTGCTCCCTTATTCTGCGAAGTCAGGCGTGCGTTCGGCACGGTCGGAGCGATCCGAGCGTTCCGGACGGTCACGGCGCGACAGGACGGGCGACAGTTCGAGGTCGAGCTCTTCGACGCGAACGGTCAGGAAACGGATGACGTCTTCGTTGATCGAGAGCTGGCGTTCCATTTCCTTCACGGCCGGGGCCGGGGCGTCGATGGCGAGCAGCGAATAGTGAGCCTTGCGGTTCTTCTTGACACGATAGGTCAGGTTGCGCAGACCCCAGTATTCGATCTTGGCGATGTGACCACCGCCTTCTTCGATCAGGTGCTTGATGGTGTCGTTAAGAGCTTCCGCCTGTTGCGGCGAAATATCTTGCCGTGCGAGCACGGTGTGTTCGTAAAAGGGCATGTTTATCCTCTTCCGTTGCTCCGGGTGGCGCCTTGAACCAGCGGAAGGTCTGGTCAGGACGATGGATCGGACATGACACGATGTCAGCCGACCACCCGGAAGGGAGCGCCCTCATAGATGAGGAACGCTCAAAAGGCAAGAGTTGTTTAGTTTTGCGCTCAATTGCCGGGCGGTCTGCACCTTATTTTCCGGCGTCGACTGCCTGCAAAAGCGTGCTTACATGGGTGGAGGCGTCGCCGCTGTCATGGACGAAGGCAATCTTCCCATCCGTGCCGACGACATAGGAAATGCGGTTGGACATGTTCATGGTGCCCATCTGCGCATCATAGGCTTTCGTGACCACGGCCTTGGTGTCGGCACCAACCGGGAACTTGCCCTGGCAGACTTCCTTGGAAAACTTTTGCAGTGTGCCGATCTCATCCGTGGAGACGCCGACGACGGTTACATGCTTCGCCTCGAACTTCGGAATGGCTTCGGAAAACTGGTGCGCTTCCAGCGAACACCCGCCGGTAAAGGCTTTTGGATAGAAATAAACCACGACAGGGCCGGATTTGAGGGCGTCCTGCAGTGAGAATGTGCTGACGACGCCATTGGTGGCGACCGGAATGCTGAAGCCCGGCGCCTTGTCGCCAACCTTGAGGGCGGCGAAGGCCGGGGAAGCGAGCAGGGTGGCTGTAGCGACGGCGGTCAGGCCGAGAGTTATTTTCTTCATGAGCGTATCTCCTGTTTTAGTGACGCTATGCCTTATACGGTGGCCTGGCAAGATCGGTTACCGGCGAAGGGTAATAACTAAAATTGTATCGGCACGCTTGCTCTGAAGGTCGCATTGTCCTAACGGAGTCGCCGGTTAAATTCTGAGAGGCAAGCATCATGACACTGGCTTTTGTTTTTCCGGGGCAGGGGTCGCAAAGCATCGGCATGGGCGCGGAACTCTACGACACCTTTGCCGCAGCGCGTGAGGTGTTCGATGAGGTGGATGAGGCTCTTGGGCAGAAGCTTTTCGCCATCATGCGCGAAGGGTCCGAAGATCAACTGACCCTCACAGAAAATGCTCAACCGGCGATTATGGCGGTGTCGGTGGCTGTATCGCGCATCCTCGAAAAGGAATTTGGCGTTCCGTGTTCTGCCGCGAAATATATTGCCGGTCACTCACTTGGTGAGTATTCGGCCCATGCGGCGGCGGGCACCTTCTCGCTGGCTGATACGGCCCGCCTGCTCAAGCTGCGCGGCCAGGCCATGCAGCGCGCCACGCCGTTGGGCGTCGGCGCCATGGCGGCCCTGATCGGCAAGGCCGACCTGGAGCTGGCGGAAAAAGCCTGCGAGGCCGGCGCTGCCGCCGGCGTGGTGGTCATTGCCAATGACAATAATGCCGGGCAAATCGTCATTTCCGGCATGAAGCAGGCGGTTGAACTGGCGGTCGAAAAAGCAAAGGAACTGGGCGCCAAGGGCATGTTGCTCAATGTCTCGGCGCCGTTTCACTCGCCTTTGATGCAGCCTGCCGCCGAAGAAATGCGTGCGGCGCTGGCGAAAGTAGCCATCAATCAGCCGGTGTCCACCCTGGTGGCCAATGTCACGGCGCGCCCGATCGGTGGCAAGGATGAAATCGCCGATCTGCTGGTGCGCCAGGTGACCGGCCGGGTGCGCTGGCGGGAATCGGTGCAGTGGCTGGCAACCGAAGGCGGTGTCACGACCTTCGCCGAGTTGGGCGCAGGCAAGGTGCTGACGGGCATGAGCAAGCGGATTGCGCCTGAAGCCAATTCGGTGGCTCTGAACGGCGCGGCTGATTTCGAGGCTTTTGCGGCATCGCTCAAAGCTTGACTAAGACAATCTGCTTGATCCCTTACACGGTTTTCGCCTAAACGCGCCGCCATACATTGTTTCTGAGGAGCCGATTCATGTTCGACCTGACTGGAAAAACCGCCCTTGTTACCGGCGCGACCGGCGGCCTTGGCGCCGCCATCGCCCGCTCGCTTCATGCTCAGGGCGCGAAGGTCGTTCTGTCCGGCACACGCGAAAGCGTTCTGGCTGAACTGGCCGGCGAACTCGGTGCTATGAGACCTGAAAGTGCTTTCGTGACTGCCGCCAATCTGTCCGATGCGGCTCAGGTCGATGGCCTGGTCGCCAAGGCTGAAGAGGCGGCCGGTTCCGGCCTCGATATCCTGATCGCCAATGCCGGCATCACCCGTGACGGTCTGATCCTGCGCATGAAGGACGAGGACTGGGAAACCGTCATCAAGGTCAATCTCGAAGCCTATTTCCGTCTGGCGCGCGCCGCCACCAAGGGCATGATGAAGCGCCGTTACGGCCGCATCATCGGCATCACGTCCGTGGTTGGCGTCACCGGCAATCCGGGCCAGACCAACTATGCCGCCTCCAAGGCCGGCATGATTGGTTTTTCGAAGGCCCTTGCGCAGGAGGTTGCCAGCCGCAATATAACCGTGAACTGCATTGCTCCGGGCTTTATTGCCTCGCCCATGACGGACGAACTCAATGAGGCGCAAAAGGCCGCCATCCTGACTAAAATTCCGGCCGGCGCTTTGGGTGAAGGCAGTGACATCGCCGCGGCGGCCGTTTACCTGGCCAGCGCGGAAGCCGGCTATGTGACGGGTCAGACCCTGCACGTCAACGGCGGCATGGCGATGATCTGAATATAACGGGCGGGCAAAATGCGCATTAGATGTGTGTTTTGCCGCTCTTGCTTTGGCCGGTGTTTTTAAATGTCTTGAAACGCCGGTTTTATATGCCTACAAGACAAAACTGGATTCTATCCTCCCCTTGGGACCCTGCGGTCTCGGGTCCTGAGTTTCTACTTTCTGAAGGGACAATAAATGTCTGAAGTTCTTGAACGTGTTCGTAAGATCGTGATCGACCATCTGGATGCTGATCCGGACAAGGTCACGGAAAAGGCGAGCTTTATCGACGATCTGGAAGCCGACAGCCTCGACATCGTTGAGCTGGTCATGGCTTTCGAAGAAGAATTCGATATCGAAATCCCTGATGACTCGGCTGAGCACATCCTGACCGTGGGCGACGCTGTCGCCTATATCGATGGCAAGCTGAAGTCCTAAGTCCAAAGACTTGCTTGAGCGCGGTTTCAGACTCTGTTATGGGGGTTTGGCCGCGCTTAGTTGTATCCAGGTCTGGCCGTAACATGTATGGCCAAGTTGAAGGTTGATCGCCTATGGTTCGTCGCGTCGTAATTACCGGTCTCGGTCTGGTTTCGCCTCTGGGTAACGGGGTCGAGATATCCTCGGAAACGCCTGCTGGAAGGCAAGTCCGGCGCTGGTCCCATCACGGCTTTCGATACAACCGACTATGCCTGCACCGTGGCTTGCGAAATCCCGACCGTCGATGGACGCGGTGGCGGCGGCCCGGATATCGAAGGCTCCTTCGACCCGTCTGCCGTGCTTTCCAACAAGGAACGCCGCAAGGTCGACGACTTTATTCTCTATGCCATCGCCGCGGCCGATGAAGCCCTGAATGATGCCAACTGGCACCCGGAAACGGATGAAGACCAGGAGCGCACCGGCACCCTGATCGGGTCCGGGATCGGCGGCCTCGGCATTATCGCCGACACCGCCTTAGAACTGCGTGACAAGGGACCGAAACGGATTTCGCCCTTCTTCATCCCGTCCTCGCTGATCAACCTAGCCTCCGGTCAGGTCTCGATCCGCCATAAGCTCAAGGGGCCGAACCATTCCGTGGTCACGGCCTGCGCCACAGGTGCCCACGCCATCGGCGATGCGGCGCGTCTGATCATGTTTGGCGATGCCGATGTCATGGTGGCCGGCGGCGCAGAATCGGCCATCGTGCCGGTCGGGATTGCGGGTTTCATCGCCTGCCGCGCCCTGTGTACGGCGTTCAACGACGCGCCTGAAAAAGCCTCGCGTCCCTATGACAAGGACCGCGATGGTTTCGTCATGGGCGAAGGTGCCGGCATTGTCGTTCTGGAAGAATATGAACACGCCAAGGCGCGCGGCGCCAAGATCTATGCCGAAGTTCTTGGCTACGGCCTGACCGGCGATGCCTACCATATCACCGCGCCCTCCGAGACCGGCGACGGCGGCTACCGTGCCATGGTGGCGGCGGCGAAAAATGGCAATATCGATCCGAAGACGATCGATTATGTCAATTCGCACGGCACCTCTACGATGGCGGACGGCATCGAACTGAAGGCCATCGAGAAATTCCTGGGTGACCGCGCCGCGACCGGCACCGTCTCATCGACCAAGTCGGCGATCGGCCACCTGCTGGGTGGCGCCGGCGCGGTAGAAGCTATTTTCTGTACTCTGGCGATCCGCGACCAGATCGCCCCGCCGACCATCAATCTCGACAATCCGGATGTCGACACCCCGATCGACCTGGTGCCGCACAAGGCCAAACCGATGAAGATTAAACGGGTTCTGTCTAACAGCTTCGGCTTCGGCGGCACCAATGCCGCGCTTATTCTGGGTGCGGTTGACGAATGATTCGCATCACCGGCCAGGCATCGTCGGAAAAGGGGGCAAGTCGCTTTGGGCCCCTCTGGCGGGGCTTTTGGCCGGTCTGTTACTGCTGGTTTTTTCCGGCGGCCTCTTCCTCTATGCCCAGCTTTACGGGCCGGGTCTGAAAACCGCCACGCGCGTGACGCTGGCGCATGGCCTGAGCGTCAGGGGCATGGGGCAGGCACTTGAAAAGGCGCATGTCATCCATTCCGCCAGCCTGTTCCGGATGGCGGCAAGGTTCAACGGCCGGCACAGCCTGAAGGCCGGGACTTATGAGTTTCCAGCCGGCACGTCTCTGATGAGCGCACTGCGGCGGATTGAGGATGGAAAGGTGGTCCAGACCTTCATCACCATCCCCGAAGGGCGGACCTCGGCCCAGGCTGTGCGTATCCTGATGGGCGTCAAGGATCTGACCGGCGATGTTGAAGTGCCGCCGGAAGGCGCCATCCTGCCGGAGACCTATCTCTATCAACCAGGTGAGACGCGTCAGGCGGTGCTTGACCGGATGCTCGATGCCGGCCGTGATACGCTGGACGCGCTGTGGGCCAAACGCGCACCGAACCTGCCGTTCGCCACCAAGGAAGACGCCCTGATCATGGCCTCGATTGTCGAGCGCGAAACCGCCCTGCCGGCGGAGCGCCCGCGCGTGGCGGCCGTTTTTATCAATCGCCTGCGCAGCGGCATCCGCCTGGGCTCAGACCCGACCGTCATTTACGGCATTTCGCATGGTGAACCGCTTGGCCGGGGGCTGACGCGCGAGGAACTGGATACGCCGACGCCGTGGAACACCTATCAGATCGACAAGTTGCCGGTGACGCCGATCGCCAATCCGGGCAAGGCATCAATTGCCGCCGTGCTCAATCCCGCCAAAACACAGGATCTCTATTTCGTCGCCAATGGCACCGGCGGGCATGTTTTTGCCGCCAGCTACGAGGAGCACCTGGCCAATGTCGCCAAATGGCGGGCCATGGAAGCCCAGGTCAATGTCTATACGTCTTCTGCCGTTGCGCCAGAGCCGCCTGGGGCGCCATCCGTTGCCAGGACCGACAAGCCGGCAAAACCAGTGCGTCTGAGTGCCAGGCATTAATACCCCCGACATCCGGAGATACCCCCATGAGCCTGGCTAGCATGACCGGTTTTTCCCGCGTTGAGGGCGGGCATGACACCTTGACCTGGACCCTGGAAATGCGCAGCGTCAATGGTCGCGGTCTCGACGTCAAATACCGCTTTCCGGCCGGTTTTGACGCAGTGGAGAGGCTGGGGCGTGAGCTGGCCAAGAACCGGTTCCAGCGCGGCCAGATAAACCTGACCGTATCGGTCGGCAGCGCCGCGGCGAAAGCGGGTGTCACGCTCAACAAGGATGTGCTTGAATTCTATCTCGAAGCCAGCCGCGCCCTGATCGACGCCGGTGAGGCGGTGACGCCTTCCGTGGACGGTCTGCTGGGATTGCGCGGCGTTATCGAGGCGGCCGGCGACGAGCGCGCCGAGTTAACTGCCGATGCCGAGGCGGTCCTGGCGGCTGATCTTGCGGCGCTCTTTGATCGTCTGAAAGAGGCTCGTGAAAGCGAAGGCCGGGCGCTTGAAGCCATATTGAAGGGCCACCTGATCACCATGGCGGCCTGTGTTGAACGCGCCAAAGGACTGGCGGATCAGCAGGTTGAGGCGATCAGGGAACGCTTCTCCCGTCGGCTGGATGAATTGCTGCCGGATGCCCAGGATTTCCAGGAGCGCGTCCTGCAGGAAGCCGCACTTCTGGCCACCAAGGCCGATGTGCGCGAAGAGCTGGACCGCCTGACCTCACATCTTGACCAGGCGCACCAGTTGATAGACGGTGAAGCCGCACCCGGCCGCAAGCTCGATTTTCTGGCGCAGGAATTCATGCGCGAAGCCAATACCCTGTGCTCGAAATCGGCCTTTATCGAATTGACCCAGACGGGGCTGGAGCTTAAAGCCTCGATTGATCAGTTCCGTGAACAAACGCAAAATGTGGAGTAGGCGATGCCGAATACCTCAAACCCCGGCACGCAGCGCATAAAGCGCGGTCTCATGCTTATCGTTTCATCGCCTTCCGGCGCCGGCAAGACCTCTCTGTGCCGCCGGCTGATGGCCGATCACGCCGATCTCGATCTCTCGACCTCGGTCACCACGCGCAAGCCGCGTCCCGGTGAACAGGAAGGCCGCGAGTACCACTTCATTGATGACACCCACATGGATGAGCTGATCGCCGAGGATGCCTTCCTCGAACATGCCTCGGTGCATGATCATCGCTATGGGAGCTTGCGCGAACCGGTCGAACGTGCCTTATCGCAGGGCAAGAACGTGCTGTTCGATATCGACTGGCAAGGCGCGCAGCGTATTTCCGCCAAGGCGCCTTCGGATGTGGTGCGTATTTTTATTCTGCCGCCATCGATGGAAGAACTGAAGCGCCGCTTGATTGCCCGCGCGCAGGACGATATGACGGTGATCGAGCGTCGCCTGGCCCGTGCCAAAGGCGAGATCGCACATTGGGCGGAATATGATTACGTCATTCTGAATGACGATTTTGACCGGTCCTATGCCGAACTGATTCACATCTATCATGCCGAGGTCGCGCGCCGTTCGCGGGGGCTGTGGATCGCGCCGTTTGTCGATGAACTGATGTCTGAGCCTATTTAGGTTAGATGCGGTGCTATCATTTGAAGAATTAAGAGCGATTGGTTTTGAGGGGTTTTATCCCGTTGGTAGCCTTCGTGATGAACTAACGCTTATCCCGACTGTGCCGGGCATATATCTAATTTTGTTGGCGCAAAAGACTGTACCGCATTTCATTGACGTGGGGACTGGCGGTTTTCATAAGAGGAAAAATCCCAATGTAACCACCAAAGATCTTAGGGCGAAATGGGTTACAGAGTAAGCCTCCGGCGAGGGCCGCCTTGTTCATTCGCCTTTGTTTCGCGCAGTTATCTGCCTGTAGGTAGTGCTGGCAGTAGTGCCGGCACTGGTGCTGGAAAGTTTTGTCGATGGCTACAAGCGGGATATATGTTCAGCGCCGGACCTGGAGTTGGCAAGAGAAGCGTCAAATTGTGGACGAGGCGTTTTCGGGAGAGGCCAGTGTTTCGGCCGTAGCACGGCGGCATGGCCTTCAAAACCACCAGATATATCGCTGGCGGGATGGCCTTGCGGCAGAACGTGTGAATGAGGCTGCCGGAGATTTCGTTGCGGTCACGGTGACGCCGGAGGCTGGCGTGGCTTTGGTGCCGGCCCTTTCAGGTCCTGGCAAGGACACGGAGGCCAAGACGCCGAAGCGTGCAAGTGGATGTACCAAGGGCATGGTCGAGATCGTTATGCCCGATGGATCGTTGATCCGGATTCCGGTCTCAGCCGGCGCTCGATTTGCTGCTGACGTGGTGGCGGCGGTGTCGCCCAGACGGCTATGATCCCGGTTCCGGCCGGTGTTCGGGTGTGGTTGGCGATGGGCCATACCGACATGCGAAAGGGCTATAACGGTTTGGCCCTGATGATCCAGGAGAGCCAGAAGCGTGATCCATCGAGCGGGCACCTGTTTGTCTTCCGTGGCCGCCAGGGCGACAAGATCAAAATCATCTGGCACGATGGCCAAGGCGCCTGCCTGTTTTACAAGCGTCTGGACCGGGGCCGTTTCATCTGGCCGGCCGTCAAGGATGGCAGTGTCAGTATCTCGCCAGCCCAACTGGGCTATCTCCTGGAAGGGATCGATTGGCGCAATCCGCAGATGACATGGAAGCCGGAAAGTGTCGGCTGAACGGGCATGTTTATTGGGTTGAGAGCCGTAAAATTCCTTTGCAAGATAGGGGTTTTGTGATTCACTTCGGCATGGAAACGACGCCCCAAATCACTCCGGACAATGTGGTCGCTTTGGAGGCGAAGCTCCTTCATGCGCAAGCCGAGCTGGCGGCCGCCAAGGCGGAAAATGCTGACGCCCTGGCGACCATCACGCACCAGAAGCTGGTCATCGCCAAGCTCCAGAACGCGCTGTACGGTCCGCGCTCGGAACGTAGTGTCCGTCTGATCGATCAGATGGAAATGACGTTCGAAGAGATCGAGGCGACCGCGACCGAGGCGGAACTGGCGTCGCAGGCCGCTGCCACCAAAACCTCCACGGTCGAAGGCTTCGTGCGCAATAAGCCGGCGCGCCGGGCCTTCCCCGAGCATCTGCCGCGTGAGCGGGTTGTCGTGCCTGGTCCCACAGCCTGCGCCTGTTGTGGCGGGGATCGTCTGCGCAAGCTTGGCGAGGACGTTACTGAAACCCTGGAGGTCATTCCACGCCAGTGGAAGGTGATCCAGCATGTGCGCGAGACGTTCACCTGCCGGGACTGTGAGAAGATCAGCCAGGCGCCAGCCCCCTTCCACACCATCCCCAGAGCCTGGGCCGGGCCGAACCTGTTGGCCATGATGCTGTTTGAGAAGTTCGGCCAGCATCAGCCCCTGAATCGGCAAATCATGCGCTACGAGAAGGAAGGCGTGCCCATCAGCCTGTCCACGGCCGCCGATGCTGTCGGCGCCTGTTGCGCCGTGCTCGATCCCCTCATCCGCCGGATCGAAGACCACACCTTTGCGGCCGGACGCCTGCACGGTGACGATACGACGGTGCCCGTGCTTGCAAAAGGCAAGACCGACACGGGGCGGATATGGATCTATGTTCGCGATGACAAGCCCTTCGGCGGCACATCGGCGCCGTCAGCCATGTTTTATTATTCAAGGGATCGAACGGCGGAGCATCCACAGGACCACCTGAAAACATGGCACGGCATCTTTCAGGCCGATGCCTATGGCGGTTACAGCAAGCTCTATCTTTCGGAACGAAGGCCGGGACCGATCCTGGAGGCGGCCTGCTGGGTTCATGCCAGGCGGCCCTTCTTTGCCATGGCTGATGCAGAGCAAAATGCGCGTCGCGTGGCGCAAGGCAAGGTGGCCTCCGTCCTATCGCCTATGGCGCTGGAGATGGTGCGTCGCATGGATGCCCTGTTCGATATCGAGCGCACGATCAACGGCAAGAGCGCTGAGGAGCGCAAGGCTGTACGTCAGGTTTCATCTGCGCCCCTGGTCGATGACCTCCATGCCTGGGTGGTGACGCAACGCGCCAAGCTGGCGCGCGGCAACGACCTTGCCAAGGCCATGGACTACATGCTGAAGCGCTGGCCGGCCTTCACGCGCTTCCTCGATGATGGACGAATCTGCCTCAGCAACAATGCTGCCGAGCGCGCCCTGCGCGGCATCGCCCTGGGTCGAAAATCATGGTTGTTTGCAGGCTCTGACCGCGGCGGTCAGCGGGCCGCTGCCATGTACAGCCTTATCGTCACGGCAAAGCTCAACGACATTGATCCCCAGGCCTGGCTGGCGGACGTCCTCGACCGTATCGCCGCTCACCCAGCCAACCGAATAGACGACCTCCTGCCCTGGAACTGGAAGCGGCTCCGCCAACTCGAACAGAAGGCGGCATAACCCCACCTGCGGCCTACGCCGAATGCTTACGTTACAGATACGCATATTCTATATGTCGGCAAAGCCGGAACAAATTCTGGCAAAACGCATTTGCGGAAACGTCTGCAACAATATTTTCAATTTGGCTTGGGGCGGAATATTGGCCATTACGGTGGTCGCTATATTTGGCAAATTAAAGATGCCACTGATCTAATCGTGGCATGGAAGCCCACCTACTCCGAAGATGCCCGTAAAGCCGAGAAAGAGTTCTTGTGGGAATTTGAAGCACAGTACGCGAGACTACCTTTCGCAAATTTGAAGCGATAGGCTATATCAATTGGGCCAGCCTCAGAAAATCTTGCGGTGAAATCTGCTCGGCGCGTTCGGTGGGGGGAATGCCTGCTTTTTCCAGCAGAGCTTCGCCGCCCAGTGGTTTTAGCGACGCGCGCAGCATCTTACGACGCTGGCCGAAAGCGGCGGCCGTGACCTTTTCCAGATTTTTGATAATCGCCTTGTCCGGGCGGTCGGTCTTCGGAATCAGTTTGACCACGGCACTGTCGACCTTCGGCGGAGGTGTGAAGGCACGCGCCGGCAGGTCCATGATCTTTTCACAGTCACAGAGCACCTGGGAGATAACCGATAGCCGACCATAATCGTCATCCCCGACCGGCGCCACAACGCGCAGCGCGACCTCAAGTTGGAACATCAGGGTCATGGACAGCGGCTGCCACGGCCCCGTCAGCCATTTGATCAGCAAAGGTGTGCCGACATTATAGGGCAGGTTGGAGACAATATGCGCCAAAGGCGGTAAACCGCGATCCGCAAGAGACTGGGCTTCATTGACCTTCATGGCATCACCTTCGATGACCTCGAAACGGTCACCATAAACCGCATTCAACTCACCGAGCAGATCAATAAAACGGCTGTCCATCTCGATGGCGATGACTTTTTTCGCCTCGGTTTCCAGCAGGGCGCGGGTCAGGCCGCCGGGACCGGGACCGACCTCGATGACCACATCGTCATCGAACGGCCCGCCGAGGCGGACAATCTTGCGGGTAATATTGAGATCGAGCAGAAAATGCTGGCCGAAAGATTTCTTGGCCATCAGGCCGTGGGCTTCAAGGCTTTCGCGCAGGCTGGGGAGGGTCATGAGAAGGCTCGATTACGGCTGATATCATCGGCGGCACGAATGGCGGCCACAAGGCTGTCAATCCGCGCAATCCCCTTGCCGGCGATATTGAAGCCGGTACCATGATCCGGTGAAGTGCGGACAATGGGCAGGCCGAGCGTGATATTGACGCCGCCCCAGAAATCGAGGGTTTTCAACGGGATCAGGCCCTGATCATGGTACATACAAAGCGCCGCGTCATAACCAGCGCGAGCCTCGTCATGGAAGAGGGTATCCGCCGGAAAAGGCCCATCAATCATAATACTTTCGTTTTGCAACTTATTGACGGCGGGTTTCAAAATATCAATTTCCTCGCGGCCTATGGTGCCGTCCTCGCCGGCGTGCGGGTTAAGACCGGCCATGACGAGGCGCGGCGCGGCAATAGCGAAATCTTTGATCAGCGCGGCATTCGTAATGCGCGCCAGTTCAACCAGTCCGTCGATGGACAGCGCCGCCGGTACGGCGCTCAAAGGCATATGGATGGTGGCCAGCACTACGCGCAAGTCTCTGGCTGTCAGCATCATGACCGGTGTCGGCACGGTCTCGCCCTCCCGGCAAAGCTCGGCGAGATATTCGGTATGGCCGGGAAAGGTGAAGCCCGTGGCGTAAAGCACCGACTTGGCTATGGGGCAGGTGATCAATGCCCGCGCCCGGCCGCTGAGGCATAGTTCGACACCAGTTTTGATCCAGTCAATGATATGGGAGGCATGGGCACTGTCGGGACGCCCGGCGACGGCAGGTGCACTCAAGGGGCTGTCCAGCACCGGCAAGGCGTTGGCGAAATGGACGTTCCCTTCCGAAACATCGGCCACGCGTACGACCGGCACACCTTGGGCGGCCAGCAGAGCGGCATCACCGACCACGCAAAAAGCTAAACCAGCCTGATCTCTCAGGCTGGTCCAGGCTTTCGCCGCAAGCTCCGGGCCGATCCCGCAGGGATCACCCAGGCTCATTACCAAAGGCGCGTCAGTGATTTTCAATCGTCGCCGTGCTTCTCAGTTCGCGCAGGTAGCGGCGCCCCAGCATGGACAGCCGCTGATTGACCAGGTTGTTTTCGACCTGGTCGCGGCTCAGGGCGTTATCACCGGCCAGTTGGCGGTCGCAAACATAGAGCACGTTCATGTTTTGCGCATTGCGCAGCGGCTCGGTGACCTGATTATTCTTCAGCGGGCGCAGGGCATCTGCATAGTTGGTCAGCAGGGTTGAAAGCTGGGCGTCGCCCAGATCGGTGACCTGGACACCGGCGGGGCCCTTGCCATTCAGATCATCGAAAGCCTCACAACTATCGACGCGCGACCGGAAACTGGCGAGGGCCGCGTTGGCGGCGGCCACATCGGCGGGGCTTGCATTTGCGGGCAGGGGAACAGCCGCCTGCTTGATGCGGAAGACCATATCGGCATTACCGTCGGTCTTCTGGCGCAGCAGGTAAACGTAAACGCCGTCCTTGGTGACGATCGGCTCGCTCATCTCGCCGGGCTTGAGCGAGGCCAGAACGGTTTCGACAGCCGGATCCATATTGCCGGAAACCAGCCAGCCGGCATCGCCGCCATTGGCGGCTGACGGGGCATTGGAAAACTGGCGAGCGACGGCCTGGAAAGGTGCGACCTTGGCCGCAATCTGATCACGTAACTGTTTGGCGCCCTGAAGTGCATTGGCAGGCGAACCGGCCGTCGTGTTGTCGATGAAGATTTCAGCCACAAGATATTGCGGCTTCTGGCCATCGGCGATGACCTTGTCCATCAGGGAATCGACCTGAGCCGTGCCGACATTGGCACTGGAATGATAGCGACCGCCGACCAACTGGTTCCAACCGGTTTCAGCGGCAATTTGGGCGCGCAGGGTTGCCGGTTCGACCCCGACGCGTTTCAGTTCGCTCAGGAGTTGGTCGGGCTTCAGGTTGCTTTGCGCCGCCATGCGGGCGATTTCGTCGTCGACTTCGGCATCGGTCACCTTGACCTTCCAGTGGTCCATCTCCTGCTGTTCCAAACGCTCGTCGATCAGGCTGTTCAGGGCCTGCTGCTGGAAGGCGGCATAATTTTCCTGCGTCACCTGCACGCCCGACGTCACGATCAGCAGCAACATGCGCTGTTTCAGGTCATATGAGGTGATCATGTCATTATTGACGGACACCAGGATGCCTTCCGCCAGAGGCGGCAGTTGCGGCGCCTGAGTATCCGGTGTCAGCGCCGGCTGCGAGGCGAGGGCGGCGTCACCCGTATCTGGTGTCTGCGGGAAGGTCTGCGCCAGAACGGGCGAGGCGCTGAGCATCAAGGCCATGGACAGGACGGGTAAAACCCTTGAGATGAATGAGCCGGAGGTCAGAGAATAGGACATGTGCATAGCGTGAGGGTTTGACCTGAATTTAGCGGACATCGTTAACCTTCGCAGGTGATGTTCCCAATGTGGTTAAGTTAAGGCGGAAGAATATCGAGGATGACGCTTTACCATTTCGCGCCGTAAGTTGGGAATTGTTTTGCTGATAAACCAGCTCGAACCAGCTACAGTCATCCTTATAGATCAGGCTTATGGTCGATTTACGCCAGGAATCAGAAACCAGGTCACGGTCAAGCCGCGCACCTATGCCCCAATGCTGGGTGAAGAAGTACTGGCCGTAAAGCTGGAGATTGCGGTAATTGTCGCCGAAGGTTTTCAGCTTGCCGTTCGAAGCGAGTTCGGCCAGCCGGGCGGCTCTTTCCACCGCTCTTTCGGTAGTATCCGTAATATCGCTGGCGGCGTAATAGCTGGTGATCTGGTTCGGCGTCAGGACATTATTGACGATATAGCGCAGAGTAGCGGTCGTATTCTGGCGAATGGCGGTCAGGCCATATTCACCCTGGCTCAGCCGACCGGTTTCGCTGTCAAAACGCAGGCGCGTGTAGCCATTCAGACCGGTATGGGTATCGAAGCTGCCGGTGGCGATCCAGTCGGATTTTTCACGGCCAAGACCCGATGGATCATAGGCATAGCTTGCGGTACTGCCGTTCGGCTTCACGATTTGCAGGAATTGTGACTCCGCTTCATTACGCAAAACCCGCCCGATCAAACCGTCTACCTGAAGTCCTGAGTTGAAGCGCAGTTCGCCGCGCAGGCCAAGGCTTGCCCGACTGCCGGCCTCATAAATATCAAAGCCCGGAGATTTGTTGAAACTGAACAGGGTTGTTTCATCAAACTCAAAGGACTGACTGTCTTCAGTCGGCAGATAAGGGCTTTCCTGTGTATCAGGCGATACCGCGAACTGCGCGACGGGCTCTATGATAGCCGTAAAGCTCTTGAACCTGCGGTACATGGGGTAGCTGATGTTCAGGCCCGCCGTCGCCAGATCGCGCGACACATCATAGGCCGTGCCGGTGGTATCCAGGTCAGTGATCTGATAATAGTCGTGGCGCACATCCAGGAATGGCCCCCACTTGACACCATTCCCGCTTGTCATGTCTCCGGTCCAGTTCAGACCGGCACTGACGCGGTTGGTGTCGTAACCCGTTGTACCATCGGATGCCACAGGCGCGCCGATATCGATGGCCCTGAGTCCCGATACATTGCCAAGGCGCTTGTGGTAGATGCCGATGGCATTGGCCGATAATGTTAGTTGCCCGCCAAGGATGCGTGATTTCGGTGACCAGTAGGCTTCGACCTGCGGCGCGATGGTCGGGAAGAAATCGGAAGTGATCGCATAGGGTTGCAGGCTGGTGCCGCCGGCACTATCCAGATAGCCACCAACCTGCAGGCTTTGGAAGTTCGCCAGGGTGACGGCGAAATAGGCATTGGAGACCTGACGCGTCACATTGAACTGATTTATAAGCTGGCGGGAATCAACGGACAGGTCACCGACCTGATCAAAGGCGCCGTCAATGCCGTAGCGCTCGAAGAAGTTGGCGTAGTCGCCCTTCGGGTCGCCGCTCTCATCCTTTACGTGCTGGGCGGTGAAGTTCCAGCGCCAGTCTTTATTTATCTTGAAGGCGCCGTCCGCCAGCAGGTATTCACGCGTCGCCGAAACGCCGTGGCGATTGCCGTCATTGTCGAAGAATGCCTCGTTGGTGAAGCCGCCGCGGACGTGCAATGTGCCGGAATAGAAGCGGCGCATATAGTCCAGGTTGAGCAGCGGATTGACACTGGCATTCAGTTGCGGGCTGACGATCAGGTACTGGTAGGGTGAGATCGACCAGAGATAGGGTTGCTCATAGGAGAATCCGCGTTTCTCATCGGCCGAAATCTTCGGCGGCAGGAAACCGGAGGCGCGCTCCAACTCCGGGTCCGGTGTCCAAAGGTAGGGCGCATACAGGACCGGGACACCTTTCAGCTTCACCACCGCGTTATTGTAAAAGACCATCTTCTTGTCTTTACGCTGGGTGATCTGGCTGGCTTCGATCGACCAGGTCGGATCCTGCGTCTCCCCGTTCTTCACGCACAGGGCACAGGGGGTATAGATGACATTGGTCAGGCGGTTGATATCCGGGCTGATCTGTTCCAGCCGTCGGGCAAAGACTTTTGAATTGTCGCGGCCGATCGAAGCGAAATTCTCGCTATAACCGGACTGCATGTTGTCGTCATAGGTGATCTTGTCGGAAAACTGTACGCTGCCATCCTCGTTCAGCGTCTGGGTGTGGCCTTCGGCCGTGGTGACGCCGGTCACTGAATTGGAAATGACCTTGTCGGCGCGGATGGTCCGGCCATTCTGACGCAGTTCGACGCTGCCAACGGCTGTCGTGACGTCATCATCGCTGTTGATGACCTGGTCGGCTTCCAGGTAAGACGTGCCCCTTGTCAGGCCGTCAGTGCCCGGCGTGGTTTCGGTGCGAATGACTTTGGGGATAGGCTTGGCATTGGCATAGGGCGGACGTGTTTCATCCACCACAGGCATGGGGGGCGTTATTTCTGTGGCCGCGACCTGTGCAAGCGCCAGTTCAAAGGCAAATTGCGTACCGGTCATGCCGGCCGATCGACCA
The DNA here is from genome assembly GCA_024707255.1 of Asticcacaulis sp. Lineage (NCBI taxonomy): Bacteria > Pseudomonadati > Pseudomonadota > Alphaproteobacteria > Caulobacterales > Caulobacteraceae > Asticcacaulis > Asticcacaulis sp. Next base: position 1,217,633 of record JANQAC010000002.1, read on the forward strand.
CTTTGGGCCTGGGATTGCGCCATGGCATGGCTGCAGCCTGCACCCATGGCGATCAGGGTTATGACACCCGCGCCGATCCGGCCTGCCTCCAGCTTGTAAGAATAGCGCTTAGTCATCGCCTGCCGTATCAGTCCTGTAGTTCAAAATCAAAAATTGCAGAACGCCGGCAGGAATGCCGCATCGGTTCATATAACATAGCCGGCTGAGAAACCGACGAAAAAGACATGCCTAAAGAGACAAATCGAGATCACAGCGTGAAGATTAGCCTGTTTAGCCATCCTCTGTGTAAACGATCAGGGTCATGGCGGCCAGCATGGCCAGAATGGCCGGCGACCAGCCCGCCAGAAACAGGGGGATTACGCCGGCCTTGCCCATGCTGGAAAACAACTGGTTGACGAAGAAAATGACGAAACCAAGGCTGATGCCGGAAATAACCAGACTTGTCATGCCGCCCAGCCGCATAAGACGCAGGCTGAAAACGGCGCCCAAAGCTGTCATGGCGGCGAACATCAGCGGTGTTGACAGAAGCTGATGCAGCTTCAGTTCATAAAGCGCGGTTGAGAAGCCTGATACGCGATTTTGGTGAATAAGGCCGGGCAGGCGCCAGAAGGGGACACTCTGGGTAGAGGCGTATTTCTTGAAAGCCTTTTGCGGGTCCAGGTTTGAAGGCATGGTCAAAACGTCATAGGGCGCGGTCGGCGGACCGGTGACAGTCGCTTCCTGGGCATTGCGCAATTGCCAGTAGCCCGGACGCAGGGTGGCTTCCTGGGCATCGATCCGCTTGCGGAATACCGGCACCTGCTTGGCGTCGATATCGTAAATCCAGAAGGTAACGCCCAGCAGGTGGCCCATGACCTTGCTGTCCTGGCTGGCGGCGCGGATAACGATCTGCTGCCGCCCATCGCCCTGACGCAGATAAATGGCGCCATTTGACGGTCCCTGAACGGGTGCATCTGTCTCTCCGAGGCGTGCCGTCACGCGTTCATAGTGATCATTGAGCCTGGACGCGACCGGATTCAATACGCCGATCGTCAGCAGGCCGAAGGCAAACGCCATGACGGTAGCGGGCAGGATGAAGCGCCAGGCTGAAACACCGGCTGCACGCATGGCGATCAGTTCGCTGCGGCGGTTGAGGTTCACAAAGGCGAACAGGGCACCGAACAGAAAGGCGAAGGGCAGAAGCACCAGGATCGAACCCGGTGACTTTTCCAGCATGAGGCCAATGACCGACAGGCCGGAAACATCGGCCTTGGCGCCCAGCGTCTTGGAAATGCTGACATATTCGATCAGGAAGATCAGCGCCGCGACAATCATCAGCGCCGACAGGAAGGCCTGGATGCAGGTTTGCAGAATGTAGGTCTCAAGGCGGCTTTTACGCCAGGGATTGAGATAGGCCAGATTGTCCAGGAATGCGGGGCGGCTCAGGTTCATGACATTTCCCCTACAATGGCCGCAAGGCCGCTTTGGCCTGTACCGCACGGGGACGCAAGCCGGGTGTCAGGCCATCATGCCTGCGGATCTGGCGCCAGCACAGGAAGACCGGAACAAGGGGGACAACATATTGCAGTATATTGATGATCCAGGCCGAGGCGCTGGCCGTTTCCACCACCACCCCGAATATACGGGTGCCGGCCGCCGCGGCCGCCGCGATGGCAATCCGCTGTGCATAACCGTTGCGGCTGAACCGGCCGCCCAGCACGCTGACAATGGCCAGCATGACGAAGGCCAGGTTATAGAGCGGGTTAGCTATGCGGGCATTGGCCTCGGCGTAGTATTTTTGCCAGACTGTTTTTTCGTAATCATAGCGGATCGGAAAGGCCAGTTCGTGCATGTAGCGGTCGCCTTCCTTATATTGCAGGTAATCGTCACTGGTGAAATAGGACGTGATGTCGAAGCTGTATTCGTCCCATGTCAGGTGATCGAGTACGCCCTTGCCAGCCAGTTGCTGGTTCGAGCCGTTACGCATAATCAGGATGGAGCTGCCGTCGATCTTTTTGATACGCCCCTCGCGGGCAGCGAACGTCTGGTCCTTGCCGTCGGGCTCGTCGGTACGGATGAATATCTGCCGCAGCAAACCGTTCTGGTCGATCTTCTGGACATAGATGGTCAGGCCCGATTCGGAGGTGGAGAAGTCACCCTCCTTTACCAGGCTGGAGATCAGGTCGTTCTTGACATCGAAAAGCGCCTGCCGCATCGCGCGGTTGGTCAGGGGCTGGATGAACAGGTTCACCATCAGGCTAATGAGCGTGAAGTAGATGGCGATACGCAGAATCGGATAGGCCACGCGCATCAGCGACATGCCGCTGGCGTAGGCCGCGGTGAATTCATGTTCACCCTGCATTCGGGTCAGGGCCACAAGCGTGCCGACGAACAGGGCGATGGGGAATATCAGCCCGGCGAGTTGCGGCATGGACAGCAGGGTGATCTTGATGAAGGTCCAGGCATTCTGGCCGCGCTCCACTACCAGGTCGAACTGGGTCAGGGACTGACTGAGCAGGGCAATGGCCGTCAATGCCGCCACGGCGCCGCCAACCGGCAATATCAGTTGGCGGAATATGTAGCGGTCAAGTGTGCGCATATTTCAGGTTAACTCGTCAGATGCCTTGTTCGCGTCCTCTTTTGACCGCTTACCGAGTTAATTACAAGCTGTTGCATGGTGCCATGCAAAAAAATTGAACACTTATGTACAGTCGGGCCATAAAAGCGGGATCAAACCCCAGACACGGCCTTTTCATGCTGCAATCCGGTAACAAAAAAGTTGCAGAAAACACTTCTGTCGGCGGGTAAAAAGGGGCATAGGGCTTAAGACTGCCGCCGTTTCAGGACGGCCACTGCTTCGGAGGAATTCATGCCGCAACCTGCCATTACACTCGCCACCGCACCTGCCGCCAAAACCTGCCTGGCGCTCATTCTGGGCGAAGGCGAGGGTGTCAGCGCCGGGTTTTCCAGGCTGGTTCCAGAGGCGGCGGAAGACGCGAAAGCCTCCCTTGCCGCTCTGGGTTTCAAGGCGGCGCGCGGTAAGACGCAACTGCTCAGCCGCCCGGCCGGCACGGACGCCGTGGCCCTGGCGGTAACCGGAGGCGGCGATCTTGCCAAGCTTGACGATGCCGGCATGGAAACCATTGCCGCCAGCCTTTATCATGCCGTCAAGGGCGCCGGTTTCGAGGGCCTGAGTTTCGACCTGACCGGCTACGCGCCGGAACTTGTGGCGCGGGCATTGCTGGCCTTCCATCTGGCCTCTTACCGCTTCGATAAGTATTTCGGCCAGGCCAAGCTGGACAAGGCGCCGACGCTGAAAAACATCACCCTTGTCTGCGACGATATAAAGGCGGCGGAGGCGGCGTTTGAACCCCTGGCGGCCCTGCGCGACGGTATTCTGTTCGCGCGCGACCTGGTATCAGAACCGGCCAATGTGCTTTATCCGCAATCCTATGCCGATCGCGTCAAGGCGCTGGAAACAACTGGGCTGCAGGTCGAAGTGCTGGGCGTGGCGGAGATGGAAAAGCTCGGTATGCACTCCCTGCTTGGTGTTGGCCTCGGCAGCCGCAAGGAATCGAAACTGGTCATCATGCAGTGGCAGGGCGCGGGCAAGGCCCAGCCCGTCGCCTTTGTCGGCAAGGGCGTAACCTTCGATACCGGCGGCATTTCGATCAAGCCCGCCGAAGGCATGGAAGACATGAAGTGGGACATGGGCGGCTCCGCGGCTGTGGTCGGCGCCATGATCGCGCTCGCCAGCCGCAAGGCGAAAGTCAATGCCGTCGGTATCATCGGCCTGGTGGAAAACATGCCGGATGGCAATGCCCAGCGACCGGGCGACGTGGTGAAAGCCATGTCGGGCACCACGATCGAGGTTATCAATACCGATGCCGAGGGTCGGCTCGTCCTGGCCGACGCGTTGTGGTATTGTCAGGACCGTTTCAAGCCGCAGTTCATGATTGATCTGGCGACGCTGACCGGCGCTATGATCATTGCGCTTGGTATGGATTATGCCGGTGTTTTCAGTAACAACGATGAACTGGCTGAGAGAATCGGTGAAGCGTCCAAAGCTGCGGGTGAGAACACCTGGCGGATGCCCTTGCCGCCGCAATATGAGAAACAGATCGATTCCAAGATTGCCGACATCCGTAATATCGGCGGCCGTCCCGCCGGATCGATCACCGCGGCGCTCTTCCTGCAACGCTTCGTCAATAATGTGCCCTGGGCGCACATGGATATCGCGCCCGTGGCCTGGACCAATGAGCAACGCATCCCGACCGTACCGGAAGGCGCGACCGGTTTCGGTGTGCGGACGCTTAATCAACTCGTCGAGCGCTTTTACGAGCAATAGGTCTCATGCCGGACATCTGGTTCTACCATCTGGAAAAGACACCCCTGCCTCAGGTTTTGCCGGACCTGCTGGAAAAGGTCGTGCAAAAAGGGTGGAGGGCCTATGTGCATGGCCATGACGATGACAAGATTGAGGTCTTGAATGGACAGTTGTGGGCCTATAGCCCGGCCTCCTTCCTGGCGCACGGCCGGGAGAGGGATGAACTGTCGCCGCGCCAGCCGGTCCTGCTTGGGGAATCGGGCGAGATGGTCAACAGTCCAGATGTTTACGTCTCAGTTGCACCGGTGGACTTTCCGGATGTCTCTGCATTGCAGAGGTGCCTGGTTGTCTTTGAAGGCAGCGATGACGAACATCTCGGCTGGGCAAGGCAACAATGGAAACGATTGAAAGGCGAGGGCGCCGATCTCGCCTATTGGAAACAGAACGCGCAAGGCCGTTGGGAGAAAATACAATGAAGAAATTACATCAACGTGGCGTTATTCTTGCTTTATTTTTCATGGGGCTGTCTTCATGTACATCGGCGCCGGAAACGCCTGTGGCTCACACACCCGAGCCTGCGCCTGTGCCCGCTTATCATCCGCCAGTGGTCAACCGACCTGCGCCGCCGCCAAAACCCGTTTATAAGCCCATGGTTGAGGATCAGTGTGGCGCTGCGGCCCTGCAGTACCTGGTGGGTAAGCCGCGCACGGAAATTCCGGTGCCGCTCGATCCGGGCAAGCGCCGGGTTGTCTGTTCGAGCTGCATCGTGACCCAGGAATACCGCTCGGATCGCCAGACCATCGTTTTCAGCAGCGAAACCGGCCTCATTGAATCGGTTAAATGCGGGTAACCACGATTTAGTGGTTTTGGGTGGTATTTCCGTTGGTCTGTGATCCGGGTGATGCTACCCTGAGTATAAGTGAAGAGACGAATCGACGGTATGCGGGGCGACCCGTCGTCCATACCCACCCAAACGATCGGGTCTTGAACGCATGGATAAAAAGCTCATAGGTGAGGGAAGGCCGGCGGAAATACTGCTGGTTGACGATAACCGCGGCGATGCGCTGCTGGCGGCCCACGCCTTCAGGGAATCGCGCGTCCAATCCAATCTGACGGTCGCTTCTACCGGGGAAATGGCCCTGGCCATGCTGGCGCAGGAGGGCGATTACCGGGGTAAGCGGCTGCCAGACCTGATCATGCTGGATCTTGGCCTGCCGAAGATGAGCGGCGTAGAGGTGCTGAGCCGAATCAAGAGCGATGTACGCTTCAGGCATATCCCCGTGATCGTGATGTCGAATTCGGGCGCCGGCAGCAATATCCTGAAAAGTTACCAGCTTCATGCCAATGCCTATGTCATCAAGCCCGTCGATCTGGCAAAATTCCGCGAAGCCATTTCGCTGATAGAACAGTTTTTTTTCCTTCTGGCCTGCGTGCCTTCCCAGAATATAGACGCATAAGGAGGACGCGCCATGCAGGAACCCCGACACATTACCATGACTGCTCCAGCCGATCCCGCCGAAGAATTCAAGGATTTCGCCTATATCGTCTCGCACGACCTTGCCGGTCCGGTCCGGTCGATGGTGGCGTTTTCCCAGTTACTGAAAGAAAGCCTGCCGGTTGTCGAGAAGGCCGAGGATCAGCTTCATCTGGACCTGATTATCGAAAGCGGCCAGAAGCTGGGGGAAATGATCCAGGGACTTCTGGCCTTTTCGCGCCTGAATACCGTGCCACGCAATCGCACCCTGGTTGAACTCGAAATTGTCGTGGCGCGTTGCTACATGCAGTTACAGTCGCAACTCGATGCCACCAAGGGACATTTCAACTACCCGCGGATGCCGGAAGTCATGGCCGACGCCCAGCAGATGCACACGGTATTCTTCGCCCTGCTGGATAATGCCATCAAGTTCCGCAAACCCGATCAGGCGCCGGATATCCGCATTCGTTGCGACAAGACGGCCGATTTTTGGGAGTTCAGCATCTCGGATAATGGCATCGGCATCGATCCACTGTTCTACGACGATGTGTTCCGCCCGTTGCGCAAACTGCATACGGATGAGGTCTACCCCGGTGTCGGCATGGGGCTGACCCTGGCGCGCAAGATCATAATGGCGCATGGCGGTGAAATCTGGTTGGAGCCGTCCGATATGGGTGGCCTGAAGGTCAATTTCACCCTGCCGCGTTAAACGCCTGCCTCGGACTTGGCGGTTTCGTATCTTTCCGCCGCGGTCATCCATTCGGCTTCCAGCGCAACCATTTTTTCTTCCAGCTTTGCCTTGTCCTTCCCGAGACTTATGGCGAGCGCCTGATCCTTTGCATAGAGGTTCGGATCCCCCAGCTTGAGATCAAGCAGCTTGATCTGGTTGCTGGTCGCTTCAATCTGGCGCTCAAGATCATCGGCCTTCTTCTTTAGCGGGGCAAGGGCGTTGCGCGCGGCGGCAGCGGCCTTGCGGGCCTCCTTGGAATTGATCTGCGGGTTCTTTTCCTTGGCGGCTTCAGCGGCTTCTTCGCGTGTCGCTGTCTTGGCGCGTTCGATGACCAGTCTGGCGTAGTCATCCATGCTGCCGGTATAGGTTTTCACCGTACCGTCATTGACCAGCCACAGCTTGTCGGCCACCAATTCGACCAGAGAGCGGTCGTGGGTGATGATCAAGACGGCGCCTTCGTAATCATTGAGCGCATCGAGCAGGGCGCGGCGGCTGTCGATATCGAGGTGATTGGTCGGTTCGTCGAGGATCAGCAGGTGCGGCCGTTCCATCGCCACCATGTTAAGCAGCAGGCGGGCGCGTTCGCCGCCGCTGAGGTCCTTGACCTTGGTTTCAACCTTTTGCGCGCCCATACCGAACGAGCCGAGACGCGAGCGGCGCACCTGGCCTCGGTTTCATCGGGACGTGCGCGGCGGATCATTTCCAGCGGTGTATCTTCCGGATCCATCGCTTCAATCTGATGCTGGTGGAACCAGGCCACGGTCATGCGGCGGTCGCGCCACTGCGTGCCATGACTCTCGGTCAGGGCGCCGGCCAGCAGCTTGGCGAAGGTCGATTTACCGGCGCCATTGACGCCCAGAACCCCAATGCGATCATCGGGATCGAGGCGAATATTCATGTGGCGCAGGATGACCGTATCGCCATAGCCTACACTGGCATCTTCCAGACGCAGGATAGGTGGTGAGAGCTGTTTTTCCGGCGAGGGCAGGATAAAGGGCGCCACACGGTCCTCGATGGATGCGGAGATGGGCGGCAGCTTTTCCAGCTTCTTCATGCGCGATTGCGCCTGAGACGCCTTGGATGCCTTGGCGCGGAAGCGGTCGACGAACGCCTGCAGGTGGGCACGCTCGGCTTCCTGCTTGGCGGCATTGGCAGAGTTCAGGCGGGCCTTTTCGGCGCGCATTCGCTCGTAATTGTCGTAGTTGCCGCTGTAATAGTCGAGGCGCTGGCCGACGACATGGACGATGGCATCGACCGATTCATTGAGCAGGTCGCGGTCATGGGAAATCATCAGGGCGGCATTGGGATAGCGCTTCAGGCGCGCTTCCAGCCACAGGGCACCTTCAAGATCGAGATAGTTGGTCGGTTCGTCTAGCAGCAGAAGGTCGGGTTCGGCCAGCAGAGCACCGGCGAGCGCCGCGCGCATCCGCCAGCCACCGGAGAAATCAGAGATCGGTCGGGTGAGGTCGGCATTCGAGAAACCGAGGCCGCTGAGGATTTCGGCCGCCTTGGCCGGCGCGCGATCTGCGCCGATGGCATAGAGATCGTGATGGATTTCCGCCTGATGCATCGGATCGGCGGTTTCCAATGCGCGCAGCAGATCGCGCCGGCGCACATCGAGATCGAGCACTTCATCGATGAGATGCTTGGGCGAAGCCGCGATTTCCTGATCCACGCTGGCAATGCGCCAGCCCTTGGGCGTGGTGATTTCGCCGCCGCCGGGTTGCGATTTGCCAAGAATAAGACCGAACAGGGTCGATTTGCCAACGCCGTTCAGACCAACCAGTCCCGCCTTGGTGCCCGGCGTCAGGGTCAGGTTGGCGCCGTCGAAAAAGCGGCGGCCATAGGCGTCGTACACCAGGTTGGTAATCTGCAACATTGACTTAAAAACTTTAGAATTTACGGGTTGGCGAATGCGTTTCGCATCGCTATAAGCCAGCCCAACGCAAACGCAACACAAAATGGATTTCCAATGTCCCGTACCTTCTCGATCATCAAGCCCGACGCCACCCGCCGCAACCTGACCGGCGCGATCAATGCCGTCATCGAAGCTGCCGGCCTGCGCATCGTTGCCCAGCGTCGCGTGAAGCTGACCCAGGCGCAAGCCGAGCAGTTCTACGGCGTCCACAAGGAACGTCCTTTCTTCGGTGAACTGGTAGGCCAGATGACCGCCGAGCCGGTCGTTGTTCAGGTGCTGGAAGCGGACAACGCCGTGCCGAAGTACCGCGAAGTCATGGGGGCCACCAACCCGGAACAGGCCGCTGAAGGCACCCTGCGCAAGCTGTTCGCCCTGTCGATCGGTGAAAACTCGGTCCACGGTTCGGACTCGGACGAGAACGCTGCGATTGAAATCGCCCAGTTCTTCACCGAAGACCAGATTGTAGGTTAAGCCTATGGGGCGTGGGGGCCATAGCTCGCAAGAGCTATACTCTTGCATCGCTAAACCCCACAAACCTTGCCTTCTTCAAAGAAAAAAGCCTGGTCGATTGACCGGGCTTTTTTCTTTGAAAGAGATAAGACTTTGTGGGCATGGACCCCAACCCCATTAGTTTGACCGCAGTTCGTTCAACAACGCCTGATTGTCGTAAATCTTGTCGAGCGCTACACTGACGGCTGCGGTAGACACCACAATCGCGCGATTGATCGCTGCGTCGTAAAAATACGCCCCCCAGGCTATGGATATTGCCATCGAACACGGCACCGATGATCTCGCCTCTGGCATTGACGGCGGGCGAGCCGGAGTTTCCGCCGACAATGTCGTTGGTGGTGACGAAATCCATCACCGTATTGCCATCGAATTTGCCGCGAGCTTCGATAAACGATTGCGGCAATTGATAAGGCGCCTTGCCGGTGGCCCGGTCATATATCCCCTTCATGTAGGTAAAAGGGGCGACTGTAGTGCCGCGCCAGGTCCAGCCCTGAATACGGCCATAGGAGAGGCGCAGCGACCAGGTGGCGTCGGGATAGGTGTCCGTGCCATAGGCTCTGAAGCGCACGCGCGCGATTTTTTCCGCCGCGATGCGCGTGGGGGCGGCAACCCGGTTTTCATATTGCCGCCGTATATCGCGCGAGGCCGGATCAATGCGCAGGGCGTACTGGATCATCGGATCGGACGACGCCTTGACCGCCGCCATGCCGCCTTGCCATAAGGTTTTACGGGTATCGACATCATCCAGACCCGTATTTTCCACCAGAAACGCCGCCAGTTCTTCCGGCGAGGACTTCCCCAGCAGTATCTGCGTTTGCGGGGCGCCGGCGCCCAAATACTCCCGCGCCTTGGACAGGCGGAATTCCAGATAAAGCTGTTCGAGCGGCTTCTGGACCTGCGCGTTGGCGAAGAGGTCGCGCTCGATCGCCGGCAGGCGCGAGTCGGCAAATTCCGGCAGGCGTTCGGCGGAGGGTTTCTGACGTTCGGCCGCGCCTCGCACCAACTCGCGGGCATAGTTGAGCAGGGTGGAGCTATAGGGGGTATTTTCCAGGAAATTATAGGGTAGAAAGAGCTCGGCAGATGCCTTCTGCGCCTCGGCGATCTCGGCCCACGGATCGCCGGTTTCCAGAGCAAACGAGCCGGTCAGGGTTGATTTGAGATAGGTTTCTTCCTGACGTTTGACGGCAATCATGGCCGGATCGCGCAATACCTGCCATTCAGCGGCCATGGCCTTGAAGCCGTTTTCGATGCCGAAGATCGCATCCTGGCTGATGCGCCGGTTTTCCTCGTCCTGCTCGGCGAAGGTGATCAACCGGCCGCGCAGTTCCGATTTCATCATCTGCACCGGCGGATAAACCACATCGCGCAGGGTTTCCAGTTGCGCGGCGGTCATCAGGCGTTTGGTCGTGCCAGGATTGCCGGCGACAAAAACCGGATCGCCCTCGCGCGGGGTATCGGTATTCCAGACCAGGTAATCGGGAGTCATGACAGGCGAATCATTTTCGTAAAGGCGGAGGAAACCGATATCGAGCGCATAGCGTGGGAAGTTGAAATTATCCGGATCGCCGCCAAAGAATGCCGCTTGGAATTCCGGTGCAAAAACAAGGCGTACATCGGAATACTTACGGTATTTATAGAGCTTGTACTGGCCGCCCTGATAGAGCGGTACGATTTCGCAGCGCGTCCTGATATCGCCGCCGCAGGCTTTTTTCTCGATGTCAGTAGAGGCCGCAGACTGCGCGCGTACAAAGGCGTCACCGGTCAGGCCGGCCGTCGCTGCGTTGATCTCCTTCGTATAGTCCGTGACCGAGGTGAGGATTTCGGCCATCAGTCCGGGGCAGGTGCGTTCGTCCTCACGCGCTGCCATATAGCCCTCAGTGACATAGTCCTTTTCAGGATCAGACAGGTCCTGCGCACATTCCAGGACGCAATGGTGATTGGTGAAGATCAGGCCTTCGCCTGAGACGATCGCCCCTGAACAACCTGAACTCAGGCGGACACTGGCGCCCTGAAGATGGTCAAGCCACTTTTGATTGAGCTTTGTGCCGTAGGCGGCATTGACCCTGGCCAGGGGAAAATTATCGAACGTCCATAGACCCTCTTCGGCGGTGGCGCGTCCAGAGGTCAGGGCAAACATCGCCAGAAAGACAAGGGTAGCTGTGCGGATCATCAAAAGCCCAAACCATGTAAAGTCGGATCATAGCATGGTTGCGACTGTTACCGTGTAACTGTCCGGATTACATTTTCGTAAGGAATTTTTCCCTAAGAACCTGGCGTAAGGCCTGGGCATAGAGCCGGTGTTCCTCGGCCAGAACACGCGTGGCCAGCATGTCGGCCGTGTCGCCTTCCAGAATCGGGACGCGGGCCTGGGCTATGATCTCGCCTTCATCCACGCCACTCGATACCCAGTGAACCGTGGCGCCGTGTTCGATCACACCGGCTTCCAGTGCGCGCTCGTGGGTATGCAGGCCCTTGAAGTCCGGCAAAAGGGCAGGATGGATGTTAATCATCCTGCCTTCCCATTGCTGCACCAGCCAAGGCGTGAGCACCCGCATATAGCCGGCCAGGCAGATAAATTCGACGCCATTGCCTCGCAATTCGGCATCGATCAGCCGTTCATGGGCCTCGCGGTCTTTGCCGTATGGCTTGTGATCGATGGCAAAGGTTTTCAGTCCATGCGCTGCGGCCCATTCCAGGCCGCTGGCGGCGGGATCGTTGGAGACGACCAGCACAAACTCGGCCGGAAAATCCGGCGCTTTCGCTGCTTCGACCAATGCCATCATGTTTGAGCCGCGGCCGGAAATAAAGATGGCCGCCTTAATCTTGCGCATCACTTTGCTGCCAGTTGACCGACAATAAAGGCATCCTCGCCGGCATTGAGCAGGGCCGCCAGAACGGCATCGGCGTCTTTCGGCGCGACATAGACCACGAAGCCGACGCCGCAATTGAAGGTGCGCAGCATCTCGTGCTTGTCGATATTGCCGGTTTCCATCAGCCATTTGAAGACCGGCGGGAATTCCCAGCCGTCGAAATCGAAGGTGGCGGTCAGGTGGTCCGGCACCGCGCGATCCGGGTTCTCGATCAGGCCGCCGCCCGTGATGTGAGCGCCGCCCTTGATCAGGCCGGACTTCATCAGCGGCAGAACGGTCTTGATATAGATGCGGGTCGGCTCCAGCAGGGCCCGGGCCAGCGACATACCCTTGGCGAACGGTGCGTCCGAGGCCCAGTTGAGGCCAGCCACTTCGATCACCTTGCGGATCAGCGAATAGCCGTTAGAGTGCGGACCGGAGGAGGCGAGGCCGATGATGACATCGCCTTCGCGCATATCATCCATGCGCGGCAGAACCTTGTGGCGATCGACGGCCCCGACCGAGAAACCGGCCAGATCGTAATCGTCATTGCCATACATGCCGGGCATTTCTGCGGTTTCTCCACCGACCAGGGCGCAGCCGGCGCGCTTGCAGCCTTCGGCGATGCCGGCGACGACGCGCTTGGCGGTATCGACATCGAGCTTTGACGTGGCATAGTAGTCGAGGAACATCAGCGGTTCCGCGCCCTGGGCCAGCAGGTCATTGACGCACATGGCGACGAGATCGATGCCGACCGTGTCGTGGCGGTGGGTCTCGATGGCGATCTTGAGCTTGGTGCCGACGCCATCCGTCGTGGTGACGATCAAAGGATCATCATAACCGGCCGCGCGTAGATCGAACAGGGCGCCAAAGCCACCGAGTGAGGCTTCTGCACCGGGGCGGCGGGTCGATTTGGCCAGCGGCTTGATGGCATCCACCAGGGCTTCGCCCGCGTCGATATCGACTCCGGACGCCGCATAGGTTAAGCCAGATTTTGAGCCGGGTTCGGACATAAATAAATTCCTGTGATCACTTTGCCCTGTATCGGGGCTATTCGGGTTTGCTATAACTACAAAATGACGCCAATTACAAATACCAATGACCTGATCGCCTTTTGTGAAGCGATAAAATCCGCCCCGTTCATCACGGTCGACACCGAATTCATGCGCGAGACGACCTACTGGCCCAAGCTTTGCCTGATCCAGGCGGCCAGCGAGACTCATGAGGCCATTATCGATCCTTTGGCCAATGGACTGGATTTAAAACCTTTTCTCGCTGTTTTGGCTGATGAAAGCATACTGAAGGTCTTTCACGCCTGCCGTCAGGACATGGAAATCTTCGTCAATCTGGGGGTCATGCCCAGGCCCGTCTTCGATACCCAGGTCGCCGCCATGGCCGCCGGTTTCGGTGACCAGGTCGCTTATGATTCGCTCGTGCGGCAAAAACTGAAGATCGATATCGACAAGGGGTCGCGGTTTACCGACTGGGCGCGCCGCCCGCTGTCGGACCAGCAACTGCATTATGCGCTCGGCGACGTGACCCATCTCGCCAAACTGTTTCCCCAAACTGCGCGACCGTTTGGAACGCCGGGGGACGCCTCGACTGGGTGTCCGAGGAAATGAAGGCCCTGACGGCCCCCTGGCCTCTATTCAACGAGCCCGGACGATGCCTGGCGCCGGCTCAAGCCCCGCAAGCATTCGGTCAAGTATATGGCGGTATTTTCGCAGGTCGCAGCCTGGCGGGAGCGAATGGCGCAGGAACGCGACATGCCGCGCGGCCGTATCCTGAAGGATGAGGGGATTGACGAGATCGCCACCCAGATGCCGACCGATCCGGCGGCATTCGATCATCTGCGCTCGACCTCCAAGGGGTTTGGCGCCTCGAAATTTGGCCTCGATCTGGCGGAAATCATCCGCAACGTTCTGAAGAATCCTGATGCCTTCGCCCCGAAGGTGGAAAAATCGGCCCCGCCGGTGCAGGTACCTGCCTCCGTGGTCGAACTGCTGAAGGTGCTGCTCCGCATCCGCTGCGAGGAAGAAGGCGTGGCGCCGAAGCTGATCGCTACAGTAGCTGACCTCGAAAAGATCGCACTGGATGACAAGGCGCAGGTGCCGGCATTGGAAGGATGGCGCCGAACCGTCTTTGGCGATGACGCCCTGCGTCTGAAACGCGGCGAACTGGCCCTGGTGCTGAACGGCACCAAGGTGGAACTGGTGGAACTGGACTAGCAGCTTCCGCCGCTGTCGGCCTCCTTGCGGTTCAGCACATAGGCCTTTCCGTTCCAGCGCATGACGGGGAAGCAGAAGCCCGGACCGCCGATCATGACGTCCGGCCAACCACCGGGCGTCTTTTCTTTTGTGGCCAGGAAGGTCGGTATGCCTTCGCTGGCGTAGATAACCTGCCATTTGCCTGACGCCTTGCTCAACAGGCTGAATCCCTGGCCGGTCATGCCGTAGCAATAGGTGCCGTTGTTCGTAATGACGAGGTCGGCCATGCCGTCGTCGTTTATATCGCGGTAGTCTTCGGGGGCAATGGTGGCCAGGCCGTTTTCATCGTCCGGACAACCTGTCCACTGGCCGTTTTTCATGACCATGCCGGCCGCCTGGTATGCCTGGGCGATATCAGAGGGCAAGGGCTCCGCCTCGGCGGACGGTGACAACAGGGATACGCAGAGTACTGGAACCGCGACATGTTTCATGACCGCCTCCTGTAAAATGGTGAATACAGAAAACGCCCGAAACGCGAAACTGGCAAGTCTAATAGGTGATAATATTGAGGCTCAGCTTGAGCGACTGGGCCAGGGCGCGGGCGCGCCGGCGGGTCTGTTCGCCCAGCAGCAGGTCTTCCCATCCCGATTTGGCGCTCAAGATCAGGTGAAGTTCGTGTTGCCGGATATGAGCGTGGCTCAGCAATTGCGCAGATTTGGCGGAGAGGTCGCAGCCGAGACGCAGGAGAAGCCCCAGTTGCGTCGCCTGCCTGAGCATGTCCTCGCCCAGGATCCGGCTGATCAGAACCGGCTCCTTGTTGTAGGAATCGCCGCTGTAACGCGTGTAGATCGTGCAGGCGAGGAAGACGCGTTCCTGGTGGTTCTGGCCGGGAATGGGCGCGCGCAAGACCTGATCGCAGGCGAGATCGGCGCGATGATCCGGATGCAGTCGGGCGCCGATGTCTGACAGTTTCGCCGCCGCGCGGATCAGCCGGACGGCGGGGCGCTCAATGATTGCCTCGTCGATACTGTCGTAGAATTCGGTCGCCCACTGTGCCAACGCCGGACCGAGATCGTCATTGATGCCGAGACGATGGCCAAGCGAAGCACAGCCTGCGATCAGCGGATCATCGGCCCTCAAAGGGGCTTCGAGCGCCTCGAACAGCAGCCCTTCGCGCAGGCCGAAGGCGGAAAAACACAGGGTTTCGAAATGCAGAACCTCGATCAGCCCCTGCATGACAAGCGCGGCATAGGCGATATTTTCCAGCCGCCGCTTCGAAACGCCAGGCAGCTTTTCCAGCGATGAAGGCGACTGGCTGGCGATCAGGCGGGCAATCGACAGAGCTTCGCGCGCCGGTAACTCAAATTGTTGAATGACTTGCAGCGGATAGTTCTGTTTCTGCATCCAGATCAGGGCCAGATTACGCCAGGCCCCGCCAACGGCATGAAACTGCTTGTTTGAAAAGCGGCCCCGCAAAGGCTCCAGGCGGTCCCGAACAGTCCTGTAAGTGGTGTCGAGGTCAACCGGCTTTGGCGCGCCGAGCGCAAAGGGTCCGAGCGGCAAGGTGATGCCGCGCAGGCCCTGTTCATTTCCACTGCTGAGATTAACCAGCTCAAGACTGGAGCCGCCAAGATCGCCGACCACCCCCTCGGCATCGAGATGCCCGCACTTCACGCCCATGGCGGAATAATGTGCCTCCTCGGCGCCGCTGAGCACCCGGACTTGAAAGCCAGTTGTGTCAAGGATGGTGGCGACAAAATCAGGACCGTCCACGGCTTCACGGATGGCGGCCGTGGCGACCACATGGACATCTTTCAGGTCATAGGATTCCAGTATGGCCTTGAAACGGCGCAGCGCGACCAGGCTTTCCTGCATTCCACCCTTGTGCAGACTGCCGGTGACTTTCAGTTCGCGGCCCAGGCCCGCCAGAACCTTCTCATTGAAGATGGGCCAGATAGAACGGCCCTCAACGCGGTATATTACCAGACGAACGGAATTTGAGCCGATGTCGATGACTGCGGTATTGTAATTCAAGATATCCGTTTCCCGCATTGCACGCCGAGACAAGACTTCGCTAGCCCGTTTGAGGGGCTTTTACCAGCCCCTGAACGTTTGCGCGATTGACTTCATTGTGAGTGGACTATTTGCGCGCGCCGACGTGATCGAAGGCTTGCGGCAGATCCTTGACGCCACGACCGCGACCGGAAAGCGACGGATTGGTCATGAAATAGTCATGGGCGGAGAAGGGCTTGTCGAGGTGGCTGGCATCGAGACGGCTGTAGGTGCCGTTCGTTTGCAGGAACCAGGTCTGGGCTTCGTCATTCAGATTGGCGACCATGATCTGGTCGAGCACCTGGCGGTGAACTGTCGGGTTTTCGATCGGGATCAGGGTTTCAACACGGCGGTCGAGATTTCGGCTCATCCAGTCGGCGCTGGAAATGAAGACGCGCGCCTGATCGGACGGCAGGGCATGGCCATTGGCGAAACAGACAATGCGGGCGTGTTCGAGGAAGCGGCCGACAATCGACTTGACGCGGATGTTTTCCGAAACGCCGGGCACACCGGGCCGCAGGCAGCAGATGCCGCGAATGACGAGATCGATCTGAACACCGGCCTGACTGGCCTGATAGAGTTTTTTGATAACGGTCGGATCAACCAGGGCATTGAGCTTTGCCCATATCTGCGCCGGTTTTCCCGCCTGAGCATTGAGAATTTCCTGATCTATCAGATGTATCAGGCCGGGTTTTAAAGTAACAGGCGAGAAATACAGCTTCTCCATCATTTCAGGCCGGGCGTAGCCGGTGATGAAATTGAAGACGCGCATAGCGTCGCGGCCCAGTTCCGGATTGGTGGTGAACAGGCTGAGATCGGTGTATATCTTGGCGGTGATCGGGTGATAATTGCCGGTGCCGAAATGGCAGTAGGTGCGCAAGGCTTCGCCTTCGCGCCGCACGACCACCGACAGTTTGGCGTGGGTCTTGTATTCGACAAAGCCGTAGACGACGTGGACACCGGCGCGTTCCATGGCGCGCGCCCAGCGCAGATTGGCTTCTTCGTCAAAGCGCGCCTTGATTTCGACAAGGGCGGTGACGTTCTTGCCCTGTTCGGCCGCCTCGATCAGCGCCGCCACGATCGGGCTGTCCTTCGAGGTGCGGTAAAGGGTCTGCTTGATGGCGATAACATTCGGATCGCGCGCCGCCTGGCGCAGGAACTGCACCACGGCGTCAAACGATTCAAATGGATGGTGGACGAGAATGTCCTTTTCACGGATGGCGCCGAAGACATCGCCGCCATTGTCACGGATACGCTCCGGGAAACGCGGCTCGAACGGCTTGAATTTCAGGTCATTTCGGTCGCGCGGAATGAGCTGCGACACCTCGGCCATACCGAGAATGCCGGTGATATTGACGATATCCTCCGGCGCAGCGTGCAGGTGACCGACGATAAAGCTGCGCAGGTCATCCGGCATGGTCAGATCGATTTCGACACGCACAACGGAACCGAGGCGGCGCTGTTTGATGAGTGCCTCGAACTCGCGCACCAGGTCTTCGGCTTCTTCTTCCATTTCAATGTCGGAATCACGCAGGATGCGGAAAAGGCCGCGCGAGACGATGTCGAAACCTGGGAAAAGCTGGTGCAGGAACAGCGAAACAAAGTTTTCCAGAGAGACGAACTTGCGGCGGACCGGACCGGTATCACCCGGTTTGCGCACGGCGGTTTCAACCTCCCAGAAGCGCTTCACGCCGGTCGGGATCGGGACCAGGGCGTACATGGTCTTGTTGTCCTTGCGGCGCAGCAGCTTGAGGACGATCGAAAAGCCGAGGTTCGGGATGAACGGGAAGGGGTGGGCCGGATCGATGGCCAGTGGCGTGAGGACCGGGAAAAGCTGGTTTTCGTAAACTTTTTCCAGCCAGGCCGTATCCGTCTTGTTGACATCCTTTGCCGAAAGCAGGTTGAGGCCGTTTTCCTGAAGCTGGTTGCGAATGCTCGACCAAATGGTCTGCTGCTTGCTCATCAGTTCGCCGGCAGCGCGGTTAACCATTTCCAGTTGTTCCTGGGGCGTATGGCCGTCGACAGACAGCACGCGCACGCCCTCGCGCACCTGACCCTGAAGGCCGGCGACGCGCACCATGTAGAACTCGTCAAGGTTGTTGGCGGAAATCGATAGAAAGCGCAGGCGTTCCAGCAGGGGGTGGCGCGGGTTTTTGGCTTCTTCAATGACGCGCTGGTTGAAAGCCAGCCAGCTCAGTTCCCGATTGATGTAGAGGGATGGATCGAGCGGCGCGTCACTGCTGAAATCAAACGGCGCTGGCGCCGTGGCATGTGCAACCGGCCCGCTCTCCGGCAGGGCGGGAGCGGAGGTCGTATCCAGGGCCAGGTTCGAGATCGGTCATAACGGTCACTTCATCAATGGAATCAGTCCTTGCCGGGCAATCTAGCGTAAAAACCTAAAGAAACTGCCGGACCTGGCTGATTATCGCAAATTATCGAACGGCGTTACAGGCTCATCGCCAAACATATCCGTTTCGTGGTCGAAAAAGGACTTGGCCAGGGCGCGATTGAACGCACGTCCATTGGCATAATGTTCCAGTTCTGTGACAATTTTTTGCGCGGCGCTGACCGAGCGGTTCATTCGTCTGACGATGTAGTCGATAAAATCGGGCGAAGGCGAAATGGCCCGCTGGGCGAACAGCTTGTTGAGGATGGCGACCAGCAGATCCTCGTCCGGTTCGGGCAGGGTGATGATCCGCATGGCGTTCAGGCGGCTGGCGAGATCCGGAAGCTGGATATTCCAGGCGATGGGCTGATTTTCTGTCAGTAAAACAAGCTGTTGTCCGGACTTCTGAACGTGGTTGAAGAGGTGAAACAGCGCCTCTTCCGACGCCTTCTCGGCGTCATCAATCACATAGGGAACCGGTTGCAGAGTGGAGAGGTCGAGATCATGCGTTTCCGTGGCTGTCAGGAACAGGCCGCCGGTCTGCGCCGCAAAAATATGCCCCAGATGGGTCTTGCCGCTGCCGGGCGGTCCCAAAAGGATCAGGTGCGGGCTCAGCCATTGATCCGGATGCAGCAGAAGGCCCATGGTCGCCGCCAGTTCCGTGGTGACGATGAATTGGTCGCGACTGTAGCGGTCGCCGGATTCCAGATCGAGGGGCAGTTGCAGGGACATATGGCTAATGTAGAATTGCCGGCCGTCGATGACAATGACCGCCTGACAGATATTCCGGGGACGATCCATGACGAATTGTGAGTAAAATCAGACCGGCACGCCGGGCAAATGCGGCAAAAAGCTTGACTTTGCCGGCGCATCATGTGCCCTACGGCGCAACGAAATTCCCTATGTCATCGGCTTTCACATGCATATTTATCGCTCCCATACCTGTGGCGCCCTGCGCGCTTCCGACGCCGGCACTCAGACCCGCCTGTCGGGCTGGATTCATCGCAAACGCGACCACGGCGGCCTGCTGTTCATCGACCTGCGCGACCATTACGGCCTGACCCAGCTTGTTTTTGATCCGTCTTCGCCAGGCTTTGCCAAGGTGGAGCGTCTGCGCGCCGAGAGCGTGATCCGCATCGACGGAAAGGTGGTGGCGCGTGACGCCGCGACGATCAATCCGAACCTGCCTACCGGCGAGGTCGAGGTCTATGTTGGTGATGTTGAAGTGCTTTCGGAAGCCGCCGAACTGCCGCTGCCGGTCTTCGGTGAACCGGAATATCCGGAAGAAATCCGCCTGAAGAACCGCTTCCTCGACCTGCGCCGCGAAACCCTGCACAAGAACATCGTTCTGCGCTCGAAAGTGATCCACTCGATCCGCCAGCGCATGGTCGATCAGGGCTTCCTTGAGTATCAGACCCCGATCCTGACGGCCTCGTCGCCGGAAGGCGCGCGCGATTTTCTGGTGCCGTCGCGCCTTCATGCCGGCAAGTTTTACGCCCTGCCGCAGGCGCCGCAGCAATTCAAGCAACTGTTGATGGTGTCCGGCTTCGACCGCTACTTCCAGATCGCGCCGTGTTTCCGTGACGAAGACCTGCGTGCCGATCGTTCGCTCGAATTCTACCAACTCGACGTTGAGATGAGTTTCGTTACGCAGGAAGACGTCTTCGCCGCCATCGAACCCCTGATGCACGGCCTGTTCACCGAGTTCGGCGAAGGCAAGCGCGTCTCCGCCTATCCATTCGTGCGTATTCCGTATCGGGAATCGATCGCCAAATACGGCTCGGACAAGCCGGACCTGCGCAATCCGATCGAGATGCAGGACGTGTCGGATAAGTTCCGCGGCGGCGGCTTTGGCCTGTTTGCCCGCATCCTGGAAAACCCGGCCAATGCCGTTTGGGGCATCCCCGCGCCGAAGGGGGGCAGCAGAGCTTTCTGCGACCGTATGAATTCCTGGGCGCAGAGCGAAGGCCAGCCGGGCCTGGGCTATATCTTCTGGTCGGAAGACCGGGGCGGCTGGGGCGGCCCGATCGCCAAGAACCTCGGTCAGGAAGGCACTGCGGCCGTCATGGGGCAGCTTGGTCTCGGTCAGGGCGATGCCGCCTTCTTCGTGGCCGGCGATCCGAAGGTCTTCTATAAGTTCGCAGGTAACGCGCGTACCAAGGTCGGCACCGATCTGAACCTGGTAGATGAAGACCAGTTCAAGTTCTGCTGGATCGTCGATTTCCCGATGTTCGAGTACAACGAGGACGAAAAGAAGGTCGATTTCTCGCACAATCCGTTCTCGATGCCGCAGGGCGAGATGGAAGCCCTGCAAACCAAGGATCCGCTCGATATCCTGGCCTACCAGTACGACATCGTCTGCAATGGCTACGAACTGTGCTCCGGCGCCATTCGTAAC
This sequence comes from Asticcacaulis sp., assembly GCA_024707255.1. Classification (NCBI taxonomy): domain Bacteria; kingdom Pseudomonadati; phylum Pseudomonadota; class Alphaproteobacteria; order Caulobacterales; family Caulobacteraceae; genus Asticcacaulis; species Asticcacaulis sp. The sequence goes on from JANQAC010000002.1 coordinate 1,238,463, forward strand.
CACAAGCAGGATATCATGCTGAAGGCGTTTGAGATCGCCGGCTATGATGAAGCTTTTGTGGAAAGCCAGTTTGGTGGCATGTTGAACGCCTTCAAGTACGGCGCCCCGCCGCACGGTGGCCTGGCGCCGGGCATCGACCGTATCGTCATGCTGCTGGCTGGACAGACGGCGATCCGCGAAGTCATCGCCTTCCCGCTGAACCAACAGGGCCAGGACGTCATGATGAGCGCACCGTCTGATGTGCTCGACAAGCAGTTGAAGGAACTGCATATCCGGACGCAAATGCCGATCAAGGTCAGCTAATGGGGGTGGGGGCCTGAGGCCTCAGGACGTCTCTCTTTCAAAGAAAAAGCCCTGCCGATTTGGCAGGGCTTTTTCTTTGAATAAGGTAAGGATTTGTGGGGTCACAGACCCTAAACCAATAAGTTTAATGGACCACACACACCGGAATGCGCAGGCCGCGCGGCAGTTCCGTTGCCTCGTCACCGCAGGTCTGGTCAAGCTGGCGCTGTGTCAGGCCGATCGCCGAGCCCATTTCCGCGCCAGAGAAATTGACCCCGCTCAGGATCGCGCCCTTGAAATTGGCATGTTCGAGGTAGGCTCCGACAAAATTGGCATTGCTCAGATTGGCGCCGGCAAAATTAACGCGGCCAAACAGGGCGGCTGAGCCGTTAATGTCGCGCAGGTCGGCCCCGGCGAAGTTCGTGCCGTTGAAGATGCCAAGCCCCATGTCGGATTGACGCAGACGGGCGCCGGCGAAATTCCTGTTTTTCAGAGTGCGGTTGTTGAAATCGGCCTGAAAGAGATTGCAGCGCGGACAGTTGGCGCCATTTTGCGCGCTGGAGACCTGGGCGGCATTCTGCGCCATGGCGGGGGCGCTGATGAAGGAAGCGGCCAGCAAAGCCAGGACAATACGTTTCATAAAAGGACACCTTCGCTGATTTAGCGCTGATTTGGCGCTTACTGCCGGAAGACCAGCAAGGGAAGGGCCAGTTGATACCCTCCGTTACCGTTCCTCTACATCATCCTTTTCAAACGCCGGGTTAACCGCATCCTGTTTTTTGCGATTGCCAAATGGTACGACCACCAGATTGTCGGTCGCCGTGCCGCGTGCAAAGCCTTTCGAGATCAGTTGTGAAGCCGGCATGGCGTTGCTCGGCACGTCGTCTGTTTCGGGCAGGGCGTCGCCATGGAAATAGCCCTGACCCAGGCCATCGGCGTTCAGTTCATCCGGATCGGCATTGGAGAGATCGTCGCGGTCGAGGTAGGATATCGCAAGTTCGCGGAAAATATAGTCGAGGATAGAGGTCGCCGACTTGACCCGGTCATTGCCGGTGACTGGGCCGGCCGGCTCAAAGCGCGTAAAGACATAGGCGTCGACGAATTCTTCAAGCGGCACGCCATATTGCAGGCCGATCGAGATGGCGATGGCGAAATTGTTCATCAGCGAGCGGAAGGCCGCGCCTTCCTTGTGCATATCAATGAAGATTTCGCCGATCGAGCCGTCTTCATATTCGCCGGTATGGATATAGACCTTGTGGCCGCCAACGCCGGCCTTCTGAATATAGCCTTTGCGGCGATCCGGCAGCTTGGTGCGGGACCGCTCGCGTTCGACGATTTTTTCGATGACCCGTGGCGCCGCCTTCTCGATAACCGGTTCAGGCGCGGGGCGCCTGGGGGCATCATCAATATCGGGAATATCGAGCTTGAAGTCGGGCGGCGCGTCGGCCCGAAGCACTGAAACAGCCCTCAGACCGGAACTGGCGGCCAGGGAATAGATTTTCATCACGTCAACCACGCCCTGATCCCAGGTCAGGCGGAACGGCGTTGTTGCGGGCGCATCGATCAGGCTTTCAATGGATTGGCGGAGGTGAATTTGCGCCTTGCGGCCAGGTGGGCTCAGCAACTGATAAGCCTGATCCGAAATCAGGCGAAGTGCTTCCGGATCCTTGTGGCCGAAGATATGGACATCCGCTTCCTGAATTTCGGTTTCTGAAAAACCCATGACAGGCAGCAGGTTGAAAGCCGGATCTGAGAGATCGCTTTCACTCAGGCCCCAGATGTCCTGGATGAAGGCGGCATCGATATGGCGGACGGAAAAAACCTCAGCCAGAGATGATGCCGTGAGTAGCGCCGCTTCAAGCCGGTTGATTTCGAACTCGCTCAGGCCCTTCGATTTCAGCGCAGCCACATTAATATGCGGGGTGTCGATCAGGCTGCGGCTGCCGAGCAGGATCGGGCGCACATCGCCCCAGCTATGAGAAATGGCGTTCAACCCCCTGATAATGCAGGGTTTTATTGTCGGCACAAAAACGCCGTCCTCGGTTTCCATGACCGTCAGAAGCTCGCTGACTCCCTTATCGCCCAGCCCGGTGCCCGGGCGCAAGCTCAGTTCGGCATCATCGAACAGAGCGGTCACCTGTGCATTACGCAGGCCAGTTTTCTTTGTCAGCTTGAGTGCCATCTGGGTGAGGTCCAGCGCCGCGGACTTGATCTCGGCATGGCCTTTCAGGGCGGTGATCCGGTAGAGGCGCTGGCTCAGACGATCGGTCTGCTCCGCCTTGTCAATGGCGAAATTGCCATAAGAGGCCAGATGCGCGGCAAGGGAGGCAGACGCGTGAACCGCCGCCGCCTCGAACAGGGCAAAGATGTGGGTGGCCAGATCAATGCCGGCGGGTTCGCCGAGGCTGAGCCCGCGGCTCATTATAGCTTCACCGAGTCCCGCCGGGGTCAGGGCCAGCGGGCGCGTGGCGGCCCGGCGCAGACTGTCATCAAGCGTTGCCGAAAAACCGATGGCCGATTCGATATCGAGTGCCTGCGTCCAGAGGGTGACGGCATCGATAAAGGCGTCTACCGCGAATACGCCTTCGTCTGAAATGAAACGTTCAACATTGATCGCCGCCCGGGCAGCAAAATTCTGCGCCTCTATCGCCTCAGAATCCTGCGGGGCAAAAACCACATGCAAGGCGCCGGTTTCCAGTGCCGCTTCGGCCGCCAGAACCGCCGATGGATCACCGGCAGCGAGAAGATCGCGTTCGCCGATCACCGCCCGCAGGCGGGAGGAGGCCGGGGCGGTCGCCGGCGCGCGTGACCATTCGGCGGCCGCCATTCCCTGGCTGAGCTGAATTTGCCGGGCAATCAGGGCATCCGAGGCCCCGAAGCGCCGGGCTCTGGCGGCGGCGCGGGCAAGCGCCGGATTGTGTTTCAGGCTGGCGCGTTGCTCGCCTTCGGACCGGTCGATGGCGCCGGTGATCTCGTCCAGAGCCTCGGCCAGACGCGTTTGCGCGACGGCAGCCAGGGATTGGGCGCGGGCATCGATCAGGAGTTGATTGATGACGCTGTGGCCGGCATGATCATCGAGGTAAAGGGGCGCCGTTTCCGTGACCTCCGGCATCTGGTCGCCGGCCGTCGGGTGGACCCGGTGGCCGGACTTAAAGGCAATGGCGGGAGCCGCCGGGCCGGCCAGAAGGGTGATGCCCAGCATATCGGCGAACTCAGCCGCTGCCTTCGCATCGGGGAAGTATCCAAGCCGGAGTCCCCACTGGGAGAGACGATGAGCGTAGCCGGTCATGGCGCCGTCGAAAGCGTCTTCTTCGGGATTTATCGACAACTCGGCGGCACTAGCCGGCAGGTCTCGCGCCAGCGAATCAGCCCAGTCCATCCAGGCTTCGGCCTGAACTGTGGTCAGGTCGCGCGGGCACAAAACCTCGGCGAATCCGTTCGCGCGCTCGATCTCACGCAACTCCAGATCGGGCAAGGTGGCGAGTGCGCTCAGGGCAGGAGACAGATACGACATGCCTTTATCCTTGGTTTATGATGCCTTATCCCCAGATGTAGCGTTAATTTCAACAGGCATCAATAAATCTGGTGGGGTGGGCACCATTCATCCACAATATGTTGATCTGCTTGTGCAGCGTGGCAGCGGACAATATTTTCAGTGCCCGCTTTACCTTGGGCGGGCGTCTCACTATAGATATTGACAGGTTTCGGGGCCGTGACTGGCTCCACGCAAGGATATCACGATGCAATGGTTGCTTAATTTACTCGCTCCCTCATTCACCTGGTGGAATGGCGCCACGCTTGGCACCCTGTTCACCATAGGCAAGCGCGGCCGCAAGGTCGGTGAGGACGAATTCGGCAATCGTTACTATGAAGACCGCACGGCGAAGAACACCTATGATGCCGGCCGCAAGCGCCGCTGGGTGGTTTACAAGGGCTATGCCGACGCCTCCAAGATTCCGCCCGACTGGCACGGCTGGATGCATTACACCTATGACACGCCGCCGTCTGAAGCCCCGCTGCGCCGCAAGGCTTGGGAAAAACCGCACCTGCCCAATATGAGCGGTACTCCCTATGCGCAATTCCCACCGGGTTCGATGAATGCCGAGGCCGAGCGCGCGAAGACGACGGGCGATTACGAAGCCTGGAAGCCGTAAGGAGAATTATGGCATGAAGCGCATCACTGTTTCCGGCTGGACCTTGCTGGCGGCGGCTGCGGCGTGCGTTGTCATTCCGGCTTCCGCCCAGGTTCCGCCGCCTGACCGGGGCGGTGATGGCGGCCAGGCGCCGCATTATGTCGATAACGCGGACTATGATCCGCAGCCTTACTATGTCGATGGCGTGCAATATAAGCCCTATGTGCCTGAGAAGAAGAAGGCCAAGCCGGCCGCGGACAGTGTAAAGCCGGCCGCCGCGCCAGTAACGTCGGATGGTGAACCGCTTAGCGAACTTCATCCCTATGTGCCATCCAGTTCGGCAAGCGTGGCCCAGGCGAATGCCCCTCAGAAAGCCGCGCCCGCGTCGTCTTCGTCCGAAAGCGTTGTCAGCTACGCACCAAAAAAGCGACCGCGCTATGCCGTGGCGATCATCGAGGCACTGGATAAGGTGACGGCCGAAAGCGTGCGGTTCGAGGCGCCGATCGGTAAGCCCATCCGTTACAAGGGCCTGATCTATACGGTAAAGGCTTGTGAAACCACCGCCGATGACGAGGTGATGAGCGACGTCATGGCCTATGTGCGCGTGCGCAGCAATCCGGTGGCGGCCACCAATACGTCACCGGCAGTGAAGTCGAAGGAAGTCTTCCGCGGCTGGACTTTTGCGTCGACGCCAAGCCTGAACCCGATCCAGCATCCGGTTTATGATGCCTGGGTGATCGGCTGCCGCCAGCCGTTGCCGGGCAATGCCTAAGACAAAATTGACATGACCATCTGGCCGGAAGCTGTCCGCGGCAGGTCATAAAAGTCGGTTTTAAGGTCGATGGCGGCGGCCAGTTTTTCCAGATATTCGGCCTTGGGCATTTCAACCACGCCGAACTGACGCAGATGATCGGTCTGGAACTGGCAATCGAGCAGAGTGAAACCGCCGGCCTTTAGCCGCGCCACCAGATGGACGAGGGCGATTTTCGACGCGTCGCGGGCGCGCGATACCATGCTCTCTCCGAAAAAAGCACCGCCGATCGACACGCCATAAAGCCCGCCCAGCAGAGTTTCCTTGTCCCAGACTTCAACGCTGTGCGCCAGGCCGCGCGCAAACAGCGCCTGATAGAGGGCCTGAATGGAATGACTGATCCAGGTGGACGTGCGGTTCTGCGCCTCCTCGGCGCATAATTCGATAATCTGCGTGAAGGCTGTATCGATACGAATGGTGTACAAGTCCCGCCGCACCGTGCGCGACAGTCGTGTCGACACATGAAAACCATCCAGCGGCAGGACGCCGCGCATGGGCGGATCGACCAGGAACAGATAATCATCATCGCGCGCATCCGACATCGGAAATATGCCGGTGCGGTAGCAATTGATCAGGTCATCGAGTGTAAAGTCAGTCAAGTCGGCAGATCCGTGGTCTGGCGCCCATGAATACCGTCTGGAAATCAGAAAGCAATAAGGTTCAATGCCTTATGTGGCCTTACAATTGAAGCTGTCCATGATCTTGTTGGGTACGCGGATATTTCCGAACGGCGTGGTGGCGCCATCGGTGAAGCTTGTATGATAGGCGATATCGCAGGTCTGGCCGGGCTTCGGCAGCATCTGGTTCTTGTCGATATAGGTGGTATGGACGGTGTCCGGGGCGTAGCCGGATTTGGTGACGGGAATAACCAGCCAGTTGGTGATATAGCTGAACACAAAAAGCGGCCGTTTGTAGGGCTCGATGTGGACATCCTTGAGGACATAGGAATCGAACGGCCGCGACGGCAGGACATATTCCTTTGCCTGCGCCGGCGTACTGGCGAGTAAAATAAGGGGTAATAGCCCCAGACCCAGATTCATCTTGTCCAACATATCGGCGACAATATCACTCTAAACCACCCTTTGATGCGTGACAATGTGGACGAAACCAAGGCCACCCTCCCGCAACGACCAGACCATAATAACGCAGCACTACGCATCAACGAACACTGATATTATATTACATCATCAATGAACCTGTCATGAACGAAAAAAAGCCTTGCGGGCTGCAAGGCTTTTTCAGGTGACTTCAAGAGAAAATTCAGGCTGGATTGGCCAGAGCTTCCTGCGCTCTGATCCAGTTTTCCAGCCAGTGAATATTGTAATCGCCGGACTGAATATCTTTTTCCTGCAACAGGTCGAGGAACAGGGGAATGGTGGTGTCGATGCCGGTGACCACGGTTTCACCCAGGGCGCGTTTCAGGCGGGCCAGGGCTTCCGGACGATCGCGGCCGTGAACGATCAGCTTGCCGATCATCGAGTCATAGTAGGGCGGGATGGTGTAGCCGTTATAGACCGCCGAATCCATGCGCACGCCCAGGCCACCGGGCGCATGGAAATCCGTTACCGTGCCAGGAGACGGCACGAAGGTACGTGCGTTTTCGGCATTGATGCGGACTTCGATCGAGTGGCCGTGCATATCGATATCGGCCTGCGTGAAGCTCAGCGGATAGCCCTCGGCGATACAGATCTGTTCGCGCACCAGATCGATACCAGTGACATATTCGGTGACCGGGTGCTCGACCTGGAGGCGTGTGTTCATTTCGATGAAGAAGAACTCACCGTCTTCATAGAGGAACTCGATGGTGCCGACGCCTAGATAGCCAATCGCCTTGATGGCGTTGACGACGATCATGCCGATCTTGTCGCGCGCCGTCTTGTCAATGGCCGGCGAGGGGGCTTCTTCCAGCACCTTCTGGTGGCGGCGCTGCAGCGAGCAGTCGCGTTCACCGAGATGGACCACATTGCCGTGGCTGTCGGCGATGACCTGGATTTCGATATGGCGCGGCTTTTGAAGATAACGCTCCATATAGACCGTGCCGTCACCGAAGGCAGCAGCAGCTTCTGTTTGGGCGCTCATCACCTGCTCAGCCGGGGACTCGCGGTCCTTGGCGACCTTCATGCCGCGTCCGCCACCGCCGGCGGCGGCCTTGATGATCAGCGGGAAGCCGATCTTCTCGGCGGCTTCCATGGCTTCCTCGACCGTGGCGACGCCGCCATCCGAACCTGGAACAACGGGAATGCCTGAATCCTTGGCAGCCTGTTTGGCGGTGATCTTGTCGCCCATCATGCGGATGTGTTCGGGCTTCGGGCCAATAAAGGTCATGCCATGGGCGCCGACGATCTCGGCGAATCGCGCGTTTTCCGACAGGAAGCCGTAGCCCGGATGGATCGCCTGGGCGCCGGTGATTTCGGCGGCGGCGATGATCGACGGGATGTTGAGGTAGGACTTGCTGGCGGCCGGCGGCCCGATGCAGACGCTTTCATCGGCCAGATGGACGTGCATGGCGTTGCGGTCGGCTTCCGAGTGGACGGCGACCGTGGCTATGCCCATTTCCTTGGCGGCGCGGATGACGCGAAGAGCGATCTCGCCACGGTTGGCGATCAGGATTTTATCGAATGTCTTGACCATGTGTCTTACTCGAAGACGACGAGCGGTTCGCCAAATTCAACCGGCTGGGAATCGCTGACCAAGATCTGCGCCACCACGCCTTCACGCGGGCTGGGGATGGGGTTCATGGTCTTCATGGCTTCGATGATCAGCAGGGTCTGGCCCTGCTTGACCTTGTCACCTACCTTGATGAAGGCGGCAGCGCCCGGCTGGGGCGCCATGTAGACGGTGCCGACCATGGGCGACTTGATGGCGTCCTTGGCGACGGCGGGGGCCGCCGCGGGCGCAGGATCAGCCGCCGGGGCGGCAACCGGAGCGGTGGCAGGCGCGGCGACGGGGGCGGCGGCCTGCGGCACATAGGAAACGCTGGCGGCAGCGGTCAGTTGGCGCGCCACGCAGATCTTCAGTTCGCCCTGTTCGACCTCGATCTCGGTCAGCTCGGTTTCCTTCAGGATGTCGGCGAGCTTGCGGATCAGCTTGGGATCGATCGGATCGGCTGCGGGAGCTTTGGGAGTCGTCATGTGATAACCTTGTACAAAGTCTTGAAAAACAAAGACTCTACTGTTTAACGAGGGACAGAACGGCGCGAACGGCCAGTTCATAACCAATGGAGCCAAATCCTGCAATAACCCCTTTGGCGGCCATCGACACATATGAGTGATGCCGGAAAGGCTCGCGAGCATGGGGATTGGAGAGGTGGCATTCGATGATCGGTATGCTCAGGGCCTTAAGGGCATCGTAGAGCGCGACCGAGGTGTGGGTATAGGCGGCCGGATTGATGATCAGGGCATCCGCTTGTACACGGGCTTCCTGAATCCAGTCGACCAGTTCGCCTTCATGATTGCTTTGCCTGAAGACGAGACCATGGCCCGTGCCTTCAAGCAGGGCCTGGCAGCGCGATTCGATATCCGAAAGCGTGTCATGACCATAAATTTCCGGCTCACGGACCCCAAGGAGGTTGAGGTTTGGACCATTGAGGACATATATGGGCTTGGACATGAAACCTTCGAAAAAGAGCGAAGCGGACCTTGTAACGTGTCGCGGATAGGCTCACAAGCCGAACGACGCTAAATGGCGTCAGTTTCGGTAAAAAATGGCGTAAAAATGGTGAAAATTCTGTTGAACGGCGAAGAAAGGGAGGTTACGGCCTCCAATCTGACGGCGCTTATCGAAGATCTCGGACTGGATGGCCGCAAGGTGGCCGTGGAGAGGAATTTCGAAATCGTGCCGCGCTCGACCTATCTGGCCACGCCGCTCAATGACGGCGACCGGCTGGAAATTGTACACTTTGTTGGAGGCGGCAACTGAGCCATGGATGATCAATCTCTCATTAGCGACACATGGACCGTTGCCGGCCGCACCTTTACCTCGCGCCTGATCGTCGGCACCGGCAAGTACAAGGATTACGCCCAGAACGCCGCGGCTGCGCGGGCGTCTGGCGCCGAGATCGTTACCGTGGCGGTGCGCCGCGTCAATTTGACCGATACCAGCCAGCCGATGCTGATGGACTATGTGAAGCAGGATGAATTCACCTACCTCCCGAATACGGCCGGTTGCTTTACCGGCGAGGATGCGGTGCGTACCCTGCGCCTGGCGCGCGAGGCCGGCGGCTGGAACCTGGTCAAGCTGGAAGTCCTGTCCGATCCCAAGACCCTCTATCCGGACATGGAAGAAACCCTGCGGTCGCTGAAACTGCTGGTCAAGGATGGCTTCGACGTCATGGTCTATTGCTCGGACGATCCGGTCTATGCCCGCAAGCTGGAAGAAGCCGGTGCGGCCGCCATCATGCCGCTGGCCGCGCCAATCGGCTCGGGCCCGGGCATCCAGAACCCGGTGACCCTGCGCATCATCATCGAGAACGCCAAGGTGCCGGTGCTGGTCGATGCCGGGGTGGGCACGGCATCGGAAGCGGCCGAGGCTATGGAACTGGGATGCGACGCGGTGCTGATGAATACCGCTATCGCCGAGGCGAAAGACCCGATCCGCATGGCGCGCGCCATGAAATATGCGGTCATGGCCGGACGGGATGCCTACCTCGCCGGTCGAATGCCGCGCAAGCTCTATGCCGATCCGTCTTCGCCTCTGGCGGGGTTGATCTAATAAAAGCCCCGCAAGTCAGGCTTGCGGGGCTTTTATTATTTGCCGCTGCGAGCGGCGACAACCGCCTTTTCGAGTTCGTCGAGTTTTGCACCATCGATGGCGGTATCTCCGATGATGAAGGTCGGGGTGCCTGTGATGCCGAGATCGGCGCCCAGTTGCATGACCTTGTCGATATGGGCCTTGACCTCGGCCGATGCGGCGCTGGCCCTGACGGCGGCCGGATCAAGTCCCAGCCGGCCCAGGAGCGCGGTCATTTCAGTCTCGCTGCTGACCTGTTCGGTCATCAGGGCATAGTGAACCGCTTCATACTGTCCGGCCTTCGCCGCGCCGAGCGCGAAGGCGGCGAGAGGGCGCGAGTTCTGGTTGATGACCGGGTATTCCTTGACGATGATGGCAACGTCCGGATTTTTCGCCAGGAAGTCCTTCAGGACCGGCGTGGCGGCGCGGCAGTAGCCGCAGTTGTAATCCAGGAATTCGACGATTTTAATTTTAGCGTTCGGGTTGCCGAGAACCGGGTCGCTCTTATCGTTGAACAGAGACTCATGCTTGCTCTTGACCGCCGCGGCCATGGCCTTCGCCTTGTCGGCATCGTTTTGCGCATTCAGCTTTGTAATGGCCGTTTGCAGCATGGCCGGCCGGTTCAGCATTCCCTTTTCAACGACGAAGCTCTGGATCTGCGGCACCACATAGGGCGCGCCGGCCAGGACCACGGCAAAAACAGCCAGGGCGGTTGTGATATTAGCCTGGGAGAACAGGTCTTTCCATGGATTTGCGGATATTTGGGGCGGCACTTTGGGTTCAGTCACTTATAAAGCCTTGTCTGTTTTCAATTCTTGCGGCGTCGCTGAGTTTCCCGATCGACCGGATCGATCCCCATTTCTGAGGAACTGGTCATCACGATATCGCGGGCGCGGCGGTATTCGGGCGACTTGATGTCGAGGTACTTCTGCGACCATACCGCGGAAGTGCGGGCAGCCATATAGTCGCCGGCATAGAACTGCGCCTCCGCAGTGGATAAACGGGCGAGGCCCGGTTGGTTTAGAGCGTCGTAAGCCTGCGCCAGTTGCTGCCAGGCGAAGCTGTCATCCTCTTCGTATTTGATCGATTGCTGAAGATGCGCCACGGCGGCGTTGAGGCTGTCCTTGTCACCCACCGCGATCAGGGCCTGGCCCAGATTGAGCTGCAGCAGGGGCGCCTGCGGCATCAGCTCAACGGATTTCAGGTGTGCCGGCACGGCCAGCGCCGCGCGGCCCGTCTCGAAATAGATTTGCCCCTTCAATTCCCACAGATAGGGATTGTCCGGCTGCTCAGCGATCAGTTGATCGAGCTGTGTGATCGCCTGATCCCATTGGCCGCGCTTGTAGGTGGCGATTACGCGGGCATAACGGGCCGGGTAGGAGGTGTCGGTTTCCGGGTACTTCTGGTAGGTCTTGAGCGGGTCATCGAGAAAACCGGACAACTTGGCCTTGACGATGTCGAATTCCTTCACCGTTTCCGGATTGTCCGGCGTGTTGTAGTGCGGCTGCGACTGCGCCAGGCGCGTCGTCGCCTGGATGCGTTCGCGCGAAAGGGGGTGCGTGATGAAGAACTGGTAGCGTTCGGCATTGCTGAACGTTTCGACATTACGGAACTTGTAGAAGAAATCGACCAGCCCCTTGGCCGACATGCCGGCTTTTTCCATGGCTTTGACGCCGGCGACATCGGCGGCGGATTCCTCCGTCTGCATATAGTGCAGGGCGCCAAGTGTGCCGAAGGTCTGCGAACTGGCCGCCAGGCCAAGGCCCGCATCCGGCGCACCGGCCAGGGCCGCCACAATGCCAAGGCCGAGCGAGATCGCCATGGGGGCGCGGGCGGCGCGTTCAATCTCGTCGGTGCGCATCATATGGCCGCCGCTCAGGTGTCCGGTTTCGTGGGCGATGACGCCGAACAACTGGTTTGGATTGTCGGCTTCCATGATGGTGCCCGTATTGATGCCGATGCGCAGGCCCGTTGTGGCGAAGGCGTTCAGCTCATCGCTTGCGATCAGCAAGTAATGGACGCGATCGGGGTCCAGACCGGCGGCATCCAGCACGGGACGGGTGTTGGTCTTGAGGAAGGCTTCAACTTCGGTATCGCGGATAATGCTTTGCGAGTCCTGGGCATTGGCGCTGACCGGCAAAAAAACGGCGGCTGTCAGCAGGAAGGTCGGGATGAGCATCCGTGCCGCATATCGTTTCAGCGTTTGAAAAGCCGGCATTCTCAAGACCCTGTTTAATCTCCGCCTCACGGATTTTATTAGGCGTGAAGGATGACAAATCTAAGGCGGGCATCGATCCAGATCAATGCCCGCCCTGTCAGGTCTTGGATATTTGGTTTTAAATATTTGGGGCGCTTAACGGCGCCACCAGCCGCGTTTTGGCTTCTCCGGCGGTGCGCTGATCTCGTTCGGATCAATGGCTGCCACCACTTCCGGCACCGCCTCCGGCTCCGGCGGCGCGACCGCCACGGTTTCGGTGATGACCGGTTCAGCTATCGCCGGTTTCAACACCTTCTTTTCCGCCCTGGCGCGTGATGTCCTGGCCTTCACCGGCTTGGTGGCCGTTTCCGCAGGCACGGCCTCAACCGTTTCCGCTTCCGCTGTCTTCTTGCGGCTGCGTGTCTTGCGCGCCGGTGGGGTGTCCTCAACGGCAACCATGGGCGGCGCGCTGGCGGCGAAGGCCGCTTCCGGATCGACATCGACATCATGCGTCAGGGGCATGGGGGCAGTGTCATTCGCGGCGGCGGCTTCATCGACAATCATGGTCACTGCTTCCGGTGCGCCCTTGCGACTGCGACGCGGGCGCGGACGACGACCGGACGGCGCACCGGTATTTTCCGGCACCAGCGAGGTTGGCTGCGTCGTTTCCGCACCGAGCGCTGAGGTCACGGCCTCGGCTATGGCGGCTTGCGGCGAGGCGGCTTCCTTCAAAGCGTCACGCGAGGCGTCGGCTGAACGCGCGGGCTGTTCAAAACGCTTCTGCTGCTCCTCGAACGGATCGATCCAGACATAGGGCGCCTCAAGCGACGGCGTGCGGGCGCGCACCCAGCTATAGGTTTCGCGCGGACGGCTGTCGAAACCGGCGCGGCGGCCACCGCGACGACCGCGACGGCGACGGCCGCGGCGACCGTCGTCAGTGCCGCTGTCGTCCTCGTCTTCGCCATCCTCTTCGCCTTGCGCAGTTTCCGCCTGGGCAGAACGCTCTTCACTCTCAAACCGGTCACGACCACCGCGGCGGCGGCGGCGGCGCTTGCCGTTACGGCCGCCTTCACGCTCTTCGCGTTCCGGACGCTCAGCGCGCGTTTCACCGTCCTCATCGTCGCCATCTTCGGCTTCGATCGTCTCTTCGTCCTCATCCTCTTCCTCGGCCACGTCGGGCGTGGTGTCGAAGGCAATGGGCTCCGGCCGGACGGGCGGAACGAAATCAACCTCATCGGCGTGGACCGTGCGAACGATCTGAACCTCGGTGTGACCCAGGTCGGTGTCGATCTCGATATTGACCTTCAGGCCCCATTCGAGGCGCAGCTTCGACAGATGAACCTGCTTTTCATTGAGGATGTAGAGCGCGACATCCATCGGCACCTTGACGGTGATGGCGCCGGCGCCATTCTGCATAGCTTCCATGTCGATGGTGCGCATGGCCGAAAGGGCAGCGGAATCGACCGAACGGATGCGGCCCTGGCCTTCGCAGTGCGGACAGATAATGGTGGTGCCTTCGAGGAAGCCGGTCCGGCGGCGCTGGCGGCTGATTTCCATCAGGCCGAAGCCGGAAATCTTGCCCATCTGGATGCGGGCGCGATCCTCGGCCAGCGCATCCTTCAGTTTCTTTTCGACGGCGCGGTTGTTCTTCGGCTCATCCATGTCGATGAAGTCGATGACCACCAGACCGGCGAGGTCGCGCAGACGCATCTGGCGGGCGGACTCTTCGGCCGCTTCCAGGTTGGTCTTGAGGGCGGTCGCCTCGATATTGCGTTCCTTGGTCGACTTGCCGGAGTTAACGTCGATGGCGACCAGGGCTTCGGTCTGGTTGATGACCAGGTAACCGCCCGATTTCAGCGGTACGACCGGTGAATAGATTTTCGAGATCAGGTCCTCGACGCCATAGCGGGCGAAGAGAGGTGTATTGGCCTTGTAAAGCTGTATCTTCTTGGCCTGGGACGGCATGATCATGCGCATGAAGTCCTTGGCGGAACGGTAGCCGTCCTCGCCCTCGACCAGTACGCCGTCGAAATCCTTGTCGAACAGATCACGAATGGCGCGCTTGACCAGGTCTTCCTCTTCATAGATCAGCGCCGGCGCGTTGGATTTCAGCGTCGTTTCGCGGATGGTTTCCCAGACGCGCAGCAGATAATCATAGTCGCGCTTGATCTCCAGCTTGGTGCGCTTGGCGCCGGCCGTGCGGACGATCAGGCCCATGCCGTGCGGCACGTCCAGGCTCTGCACAAGGGTTTTCAGGCGCTTGCGATCCGAAGTATTGGTGATCTTGCGCGAAATACCACCGCCGCGCGCCGTGTTCGGCATCAGCACGCAATAGCGGCCGGCCAGCGACATATAGGTGGTGAGCGCCGCACCCTTGTTGCCGCGCTCTTCCTTGACGACCTGGACGAGCAGGATCTGGCGGCGCTTGATGACTTCCTGGATCTTGTAACGGCGGATCAGATGCTGGCGCAGACGGCGCTCTTCATCCGGCAGGTCGTCATCGTGACTGTGATCGTCTTCCTCGGCTTCGTCTTCATCCTCGGCATGACCATTTCCATTGCCGTTATTGGCGGCAGCCTGCGCCGCCAGTTCCGCCATCAGCTTTTCACGGTCAGCGACCGGGATCTGGTAATAGTCCGGGTGGATTTCGTTGAACGCCAGGAAGCCGTGGCGATTGCCGCCATATTCGACGAACGCCGCCTGAAGGCTGGGCTCTACGCGTGTGACCTTGGCAAGGTAGATATTGCCGCGGAGTTGTTTTCTGGCGTGGCTTTCGAAATCAAACTCTTCGACGCGGCTTCCGTTCATCACGACGACACGGGTTTCTTCCGTGTGCGTCGAGTCGATCAACATGGTCTTTGACATTAAAGATATCTCCGGAGCGCTCAAACGCGGGCGTCCGCACGGATCGTGATCCGGCGGCGGCAAGGGCGTGGCGCTGATAGGGGGTAAGAAGGCGCGCGCGGGCGAGGACGACGTTTAAGGCATCTGTCTTCGTTTGATAGCGGTTGAGGCTCAAGGCGCAGCCCATAAGGTATTGTTCCAAACGCAGTATCTGCGCGCCATAAGGCCGCGCAAACTTAATAAAGGTGTGATGCGGGTTCCGGGCGAAAAGCGCTTCCATTCCCCGGCGGGGTTGCCGGAACGGGCATGAAGGCGAGATAGGCGCGCGGCGCCGTTATCACAAGGGTTCGTCATAATCAGTCGGCGAAAAGTCTGCGCTTTGGCCGGACTCATGACGGACGATACCCGAATGTCACATGTTCGCAAAAAGCCGGATACGTCAATCTAATTCTTTGTGTGTGTCGGCAGGGACATATTTTTACCCCCCTGCTGCGATCCTTAACAACATGGCAACCATATTCGGTAATGGAAATATAACCGTACCCCTTAATCGTATTTCTACACCCCTGTGGCAGTATGGAGGGACAGCCGGAGAATACCGGCCAGAAAACACACATAATGTGGTGCGTGGAGTAGTGAATGTTTCGACGGTTTGACGTCCCTGGCAGTGCAAAGACCATCCTGAAGGCGATAACTCTGGCCGCCAGTGTGTGCGCGTTCGTGCTTGTCGCGCAGCCGGCCCTGGCGGGTGGCAGCGACGTGGTCAAGGTACGTCTGGGTGGTGATGCAGCACAGACGCGTATCGTTATCGAACTGGAAAAATCGGTCGCCGCCAAGATTGTCAGCCGCGACAGCGAAACCGACCGTCAGGTCATCGCCCTGCCGGATATCGATCTCGACAAGGCCATGGCCGGGCAGGGGCAGGGACTGGTCAGCGACTGGAAGCTTGAAAACGTGGCCGGCAGCGTCCGCCTGAAGCTCAATTTCAAGTCCGGCGCCAAGATTTACCGCCGCTTCCTCCTGCCCCCCGGCCGATGGCATCAGTGTTTATCGCTATGTGGTCGATATCGTACCTCAGGGCGCAGGAAAAGGCCCTGATGCGGCCAGCCGGCTCCTGGCGTCCGTACCGGTGGTTACGGCCGCGGCCCAGGCAACGGTTCAGCCGGTTGCGCCCAGAAACCGCAAGAAGGTCATTGTCATCGACGCCGGTCACGGCGGCAAAGACCCGGCGCCCATGGCGGCAAGACCTGGGAAAAGGACGTCAACCTCGCTGCGGCCAAGGCCTTGCGCGCGGCGCTTGAAAAGACCGGCCGGTATAATGTCATCATGACGCGCGACACCGACAGCTTTGTTGACCTGCCTGCGCGTGTCCGCATCGCCCGCTCGGCCAATGCCGACCTGTTCATCTCGCTGCACTCGGATTCAGGCGGCGACGGCAATACGCGCGGCGCCTCGATTTACACCTTGTCGGATTCCGGCACCGAACGGGCTGCCAAAAAGGCTCTGATCAAGGGCGACTGGTCGCAGGGCGAACCGCCGGCCGATGCCATTGTCAGCCGTATCCTGATCGACCTGACCCAGCGCGCCACCAAGAATCGCTCTTCTACTTTCGCCCAACTGGTCATGGATAATATCGGTGACTCGACGCCCCTGCTGAAAACGAACCAGCGCCAGGCCGGCTTCGTGGTCCTGCTGGCGCCGGATGTGCCAGCCGTGTTGCTGGAAATGGGTTTCGTCAACAATCCGCAGGATGAGGCCATGCTCAACGATTCGGGACACCGCGCCGTGATGATGGGGCAGGTGGCCAGGGCGATCGACAAGTATTTCGATAACAGCGTCCAGTACGCCTCGTTCGCTGGTCTGAATTAACTGACGGGTGCAAGCCATTGAAAATATAGAAGTCCTGCCATCATCGGCAGGGCTTTTTTTTGTGCGTAAGCGCCTGTGCCTAAAATGAGGCAGGCCAGGCGCGCGTGAATGAAATTTCGCTGAATGGCTTTGCCAATCGCGCACTGTTTGCTAAGTGTTGACGTCAATGACGGCAGATCGCATCGATCTGTGAACCGGATCGGTGGTTGGAGGTTTTTTGGTAAGGTCGTCTGAGCGTTGGTTTGCCATGGCCGGTGTCGCCGTGATGACCGCTGTGGCCATAGCGGGCTTCGCGGTCGCCATATATGCGGCGTGGCTGTTCCATGACATGCCCGATGGCAGCGAGCTGGCGGATTTCCATCCGGTGACCTCGGCGCGTGTGTTCGCCTGGGACGGCACCCTGATCGGTGAATATGGTCAGGAGCGCCGCATTTATGTGCCCTTTAACCGGATGCCGACACGGGTGACCCAGGCGTTCCTGGCCGCCGAAGACCGGAACTTCTTTACGCACAACGGGGTCGATGTCAGCGGTGTGTCGCGCGCCATGGCGAAGAATGTCTTCAACCTGCTGCGCGGCAAGCGGTTTGAGGGTGGCTCGACCATTACCCAGCAGGTGGCGAAGAACCTGCTGCTGAATAATGAGCGCACCGTAGGCCGCAAGCTCAAGGAAGTGATCCTGGCGCGCCGGCTGGAAAACTCCCTGCCGAAAGATCAGATTCTCGAACTCTATCTGAATGATATCTATCTCGGTTATCGCTCCTATGGCGTGGGCGCTGCTGCCTTCAACTATTTCGGCAAGTCGCTCGACCAGCTTTCCTTAAGCGAAATGGCTTTCCTTGCCGCCCTGCCTAAAGGGCCTGAAAATTACCGTCCGTCCACCCACAAGGCGGCCGCCATCGCGCGTCGCAACTGGGTGCTGGGCGAAATGGCTAAGGCCGGCTGGGTATCGCGCGAAGAAGCCGCCGCGGCCATGCAGGACGATCTTGTTATCCAGGACAAGCCGCGCCGCGCCAAGTATGCCGATGCCGACTATTTCGTCGGTGAGGTCGAGCTGCGCGCCAGGAAACTGTTCAACGACGCCATCTACACTGAGGGCTATTACGTCAAGACGACGCTCGACCCCAAGCTTCAGACCATGGCGCGGGAAGCGCTGATGGACGGGCTGGAAGTCTATGACCGTCGCCATGGCTGGCGGGGCGCGTGGGGCAATATACCGGTCACCGATAACTGGGAATCCGATGCCCTGCAGGCGGAAAACAATCTGCCGGACTCGCGCCGGGCGCCTTCCGAGCGCGCCGATTGGCAGGTCGGGATGATCGAGAAAAGCAGCGGCTCGGTCAGGGCTATCGATGGTGGCCACGGCGTGATCCGCGCCGATGATCTGGCCTGGGCGCAGGCCAACCGCCCCCTGAAAGCGGGCGATCTGGTCTATGTGTCGCAAGCCTCGACTGGCGTTTACCGCCTGCGCCAGGTGCCTAAAGTCAATGGTGCGCTGGTAGCCATCGATCCCTATTCGGGCCGGATCGTCGCCATGGTCGGCGGCTATAGCTATTCGCTGTCCAAGTTCAACCGTGCCACGCAAGCCTCGCGCCAGCCGGGCTCTTCGATCAAGCCGTTTGTCTATGCCGTCGCGCTGTCGAAGGATTTCACGCCGGCTTCCATGGTCGATGACGGCCCCATCAGCATGATGGGTGGCGATGGCAAGATGTGGACGCCATCGAACTATGAGCACGATTATCTCGGTATGCAACCGATCCGTCGCGGCCTTGAACTGTCACGCAATCTGATGACCGTGCGCCTGGCGCAAAAGACCGGCATTAAGCCGATTACTCAGGGGATCGTCAATTTTGGCGTGCTCGACAAGATGCCATCGGAAATGTCGATGGTTCTGGGTGCCGGCGAAGTTAATCCCTACCGCCTGACCAATGCCTATTCCATATTCGTCAATGGCGGCCGCAAGGTGAAGCCGCATATGATTGATGAGGTGCAGGATCGTAACGGCAAGGTGGTTTACAAGGCCGATGAACGCAACTGCCCGGCCGCCTGTACGGCCGATTTTGACGGCTTGGAAAGTCCGCGCCTGTCGCCCCAGGGCGACGTGGTGCTCGACCCGATCACCGCTTATCAGGTCAACTCGATGCTTCAGGGCGTGGTCCAGCGCGGTACAGGTGCGGCGGCACGGTCGCTTGGCATTCCGATGGGGGGCAAGACCGGCACGACCAATGACTACCGCAGCGCCTGGTTTGTCGGTTATACGGCGGATCTGGTGGTTGGGGTCTTTGTCGGTTTCGATGACAACAGTTCGCTGGGCAATCATGAAACCGGCGCGGTGGCCGCCTTGCCGATCTGGATGGACTTCATGAAGAACGCCAATGCCGGCAAGCCGAACCGCGATTTCAACAAGCCGCATGATGCGGTGTACATGTCGGTGCATGGTGTCGAAGAAGCCTTCAAGCCCGGCACGGAGCCAAAATATACGGCGCCATCCGAGGATGACGGACCCAAACCCTACCTCGATACCTGGTCGGATGACGGCGATACCAGCGGGCCGGTAACGGTTGTGCCGGCGGAAGAGCCGCCACCACCACCGAAGCAAAAGGCTGATACCGGTACGCTTTATTAAGTCATCAGGGTTGTCATTCAAGGCGACGCTCTGTAAACCCGCCGGCACACTTTTAGGAAAATTACCATGCGTTTGGATATCGAAGCGTCCGCTTCCGAGATCGAGCAGTCCATCGGACTGCTCAGGAGGCGTCTTTGACTGGGATGTCGCCCTGCGTCGTCTCGATGAATTGAATGCCAGGGTCGAAGACCCGACCCTGTGGGACAGGCCCGACGAAGCACAGAAGGTCTCACGCGAACGCTCGAAGCTCTCGGCTTCCGTGGAAGCGGTGCGTTCGATCGAAAAAGAACTGAAGGATGCCATCGAGTTCGCCGAACTCGGCGACATGGAAGGCGATGAAAGCCTGGTTGAGGAAGCCCGCAGCCTGCTGAAAGACCTGAAAGCGCGCACCGACCGCGCGGAACTGGAAGCCCTGTTGTCCGGCGAGGCCGATGGCAATGATGCTTACCTCGAAATCAATTCCGGCGCCGGCGGCACGGAATCCAACGACTGGGCGGGCATCCTGCTGCGCATGTATACGCGCTGGGCCACCGCGCACGGCATGTCGATCGATGTCGAGGAAGAAACTCAGGGCGAACAGGCCGGCATCAAGTCGATCACGCTCAAAGTATCGGGTGAAAACGCCTATGGCTGGCTGAAGACCGAGGCCGGCGTTCACCGTCTCGTGCGGATTTCGCCGTTCGATTCCAACGCCAAGCGCCATACCTCCTTTGCTTCGGTGTGGGTCTATCCGGTGGTCGACGACACGATCGTCATCGATATCAATCCCTCGGATGTGCGCACCGATACCTACCGCGCTTCCGGTTCCGGCGGTCAGCACATCAACAAGACAGACTCCGCCGTGCGCCTGACGCACATCCCGACCGGGATCGCCGTCGCTTGCCAGGCCGGCCGGTCGCAGCACGCCAACCGCGATGAAGCCTGGAAGATGTTGCGCGCCCGCCTCTACGAACAGGAACTGCAAAAGCGCGAAGCCGCGCAGCAAGCGCTGGAAGATTCCAAGACCGATATCGGCTGGGGGCACCAGATTCGTTCCTACGTTTTGCAGCCCTATCAGATGGTCAAGGATCTGCGCACCAATGTCGAAACCTCCGATACTCAGGGCGTGCTCGATGGCGATCTTGATGCCTTCATGGGCGCGTCACTGGCGCAGCGGGTCGGTGTCACGCGGGATGCTTGATCTCCGAGTTTCTGTAACTCGGCAAGCGCAAAGCGCGCCCGAGCTTATGCGAGGAGCCATGCGGCGTTTGAGCTGAATTAAATATCCGGTTTTGCGACTTTCGCATGACTGGGTGTCTTGGCGACATTGACAACTTCAGCATGAGCGGCCGCGTCAGTATGGGCGGTCGCCGCGATGTGTGCCGGCTGCTTGCGGCGGCCTTTCTTGATGACGATCTGTGCGCCCATATAGCGTGAGTAAACCTGGGTGAATTCCGCGCCCAGGAAGAAGATTTGCGTCGAGTAATAGATCCAGATCAGCACCACGATCAGCGAACCGGCGGCGCCATAGGCCGAACTAAAGGCGCTCTGGCCGAGATAGATACCGATCAGGAACTTGCCGAAGGTGAACAGGATGGCGGTGATCGCCGCGCCGATCCAGACATCGCGCCATTTGATATGGACGTCGGGCAGCACCTTGAAGATCATGGCGAACAGCACGGTGACGACGCTGAACGAAATCACCAGGTTGACGGTGTGCAGCAGGAAGGTGATGGAGATATAGTCTTCAAAGAAGGCGCTGATCGCCGAAAGCGCGGCGGAAATGACCAGTGCGATCAGCAGCAGAAAGCCGATGCCGACAATCATGGCGAAGGACAGCAGCCGCTTCTTGATAAACCATGTCCAGTGGCCGTTCTCACGTTCCTCCACATTCCAGATGGTATTGAGTGCATCCTGCAACTGGGCGAAAAAACTGGTAGCCGAGATCAAAAGGGTGACGATACCGATCAGGCTGGCGATGTAGCTGGCCTTCGGGTTGCTGGTGCTGGCCAGCATGGTCTGGATCGCGCTGGCGCCCTGGTCGCCGATCAGGCCGCGTATTTCATCGAAAATATAGCCGCTGACGGCGTCCCGCCCGAAAGCCAGACCGGCCATGGCGATGACAATCAGCAGCAGCGGGCCGATGGACAGCATACTGTAAAAGGCCAGCGCGGCCCCAAGGCGCGGCACCTTGTCGTCATTCCATTCGCGGATGGTTTCCTTGAGGATGAACCACAAGGCCGGAAGCGTCAGGGCCGGGCGCTTGCGAGATGTGTCCGTCATGAGGAGCCGCCGGTAAAGGGAGAATCGAAAGCGCGAATATGAGCATAAAGGAAATAAAGAAAAAAGCCGGAGAGGGCGATGTCTCCGGCTCTTCAAGGCTGCATTCGGCGTGCGTTTTCTACTTCAGATCGGAAAGCGCATTCAGGTCGTAGCTGTTCAGGCTCGGCGTGCCAAAATCGGACGGTGTGGCAGGCGCCGCCGGACTGACGGAGGCAACAGGCACCGGCTCGGCCCGGCGGCTTTGCAGGCAGCGTCCCCGGAAGAAGGCGCCGACATCGATGGCCAGTTGATCGTGGGTAATATCACCTTCGACATAGGCCGTGGCTTGCAGCTTGATCTGCTTGCCGGTGATCGAGCCGACGATACGGCCGCGCACTTCGATGGTTTCGGCCTCGACCTTGCCTTCGATATTGCCGGATTCTCCTACGATCAGGTGGCCGACCTTGACATCGCCGCGCACGGTGCCGTCGAGATGCAGGTCACCATTGCCCGAGATATTGCCCTCGATCAGCAGGCCGGAGCCGAAGCTGGATAGGGGACGCGCACCCGCGCTCGTGGCGGGCTTGGTGCGGTTCATATTGACAGTGGGCGTCTCCAGCGGCGGAACGACGGCGGGGGTCGGCTGCGGCTTGGCGGCGGGCGGGGTCGGTTTGCTAGTTTTGTTGAACATAATCTCCAGCCTTTAAGAAACGTGCGGGGTTTTGAGCGCGACCATTTTGCCAGACTTCGTAATGAAGGTGGTTGCCGGTCGAGCGGCCTGTGCTGCCCATCGAGGCGATCCGCTGATCGACGGCGACCCGTTGTCCGGGACGAACGGCGGCGGAAGCCAGGTGGGCGTATCGGGTCTTGAAGCCATTGCCGTGATCGATCTCGACCACATTGCCATAGCCTGTGCGGACGCCGACGAAGGAAACGATGCCGGGGGCCGTCGAATAGATCGGCGTCAGGTAGGGGCCGGCAAAGTCCTGTCCCTGGTGCATATGGGGACGGTGAGTGAACGGATCAAACCTCACGCCAAAGCCGCTGCTTTCACGTGTGCCAATGGTCGGGCGATCGAAGGGCAAGCGCTGGGCGCTGTTTTGCAGGCCGCGCATATCGCTCAGGTCCATGGCCGCATTGCGGATGCGTTCGGCGAAATCTTCATCGACGCCCAGGAAGCTGGCCAGCGCCTTATTATCCTTGGCGTCGGTCA
Source organism: Asticcacaulis sp. (assembly GCA_024707255.1). NCBI lineage: Bacteria > Pseudomonadati > Pseudomonadota > Alphaproteobacteria > Caulobacterales > Caulobacteraceae > Asticcacaulis > Asticcacaulis sp. The sequence goes on from JANQAC010000002.1 coordinate 1,261,404, forward strand.
GGGGATTGCCACTGCTGCCGCCGGCAAAAGCCTGCGGGTTGAGGCCGGCGATGCGGAAGGCCAGGCGCAGCTTTTCGGCGCGAGTCTTGGCGAAGACCTCGGCCTGGCTCACCATGCGCTCCTGCTCGGCACGCACCGAATAGATGCGTTCGATAGGCGGCAGGCTGTCATCTATGGGCGCAGGCGACAGAGCGGCCACAGCGCCGGGAACTCCCTTGAAATCTTTCAGTAGTGCAACCAGCCCCTGATGGCGTTTTTCGACC